>LZME01000117.1 GCA_001673575.1 Mycolicibacter heraklionensis
GTTTCCTGGCTCGGGTTGGAAAGCGTGTACCCGGTCAGCAACGCATCCAGGTTGTGACGCATCTGCTCGGTGACCGCAGTGATATTCGCCGGGTCATCCATCAGCTGCTGGGCGTAGTGCAGCTGGTTAGCGATGAACTGCTGAAACTCGACATGCGGCGCCAAGTAGTAGTTGTTCAGAATCTGGGTCAGGTTCTGCGAAGCCGCATTGAACACCTCGTCCCACGCACTGGACGCAGTCAAAGCCACATCACGCACCACCCCAACCTCGGGTAGCGGTGCAACCACCGGCGTGGCCGCGATCAGGCCAGCGCCCACAATCGCAACACCAACACTGGCGTAGGGACGGATAGTTGCGCGCAAGGGAAATCTCCTCAAAGTCATGGCACGAGCACGGGTCGGTTCTACGTCAGCTAGCGCACTGAAAGAAAGGCAAGGCTTACCAGAGTTTTCTCAGGCAAATGCAGGAAACCGTCGATCGTTTGTTCGACAGAAGACAGATCCTCTGGGACAACAGTCCATTCCGTTCAGCACATCTTTAAGTTATCCGTAGTTCTTCTGTGAAGTTAGGACGTTTTTACGCAGGTTTGTATGATCGTCGGCTCGCCCGACGGTGAGCACCGAGGGCGCGCCGTTCGGGAAGAGCAGATCCGCAAAATGACACGGTCGCCGGGCCCAAGGGACCCGACGACCGTGTCGAAGGGGTACCGCTATCCGGGGTTGCCCGGGTTGCCGGGGTTGCCGTCAGGCCCGACGGGGTCTCCGGCGCCACCGGCGCCACCTGCGCCGCCCGCGGCACCGGCACCACCGGCGCCCACAGCACCGGCGTTGCCGTTGCCGGCTCCGCCGTGTCCGGCCGTGCCAGCCGCACCACCGGCGCCGCCATCGCCACCGTTACCGCCGTTACCGCCGGCCAGACCGGCACCGGTGTCCGGGTTGACGCCGCCGGCACCACCGGCACCGGCACCGCCGCCGTTACCGCCCTGACCGCCGTTACCGCCGTTACCGCCGACACCGTTCTCCGAGGTGCCACCGCCGCCGCCCTTGCCGCCGGCGCCGCCGACGGCGCCGTTGCCGCCAGGACCACCGGCCACCTTGCCGGGGGCCCCGGTGATCGGGTTGTTGCCGGTCGAGCCGTCGCTGCCGTAGCCGCCGGTTCCGCCGGTCCCGCCGTTACCGCCGTTACCGCCGTTGACATTGCCGGCGCCATTACCGCCGTTACCGCCGGCACCGCCGACGCTGCTGGTGCCGCCGTCGTAGGCCGTGGTGCCGTCGCCGCCGTTGCCGCCGTTGCCGGCGTGGCTGGGCCCGATGCCCAGGGTGTTGGTCGGGGTTTGCACGCCGCCGCTGTTACCGCCGTTGCCACCGGCACCACCGACTCCGGCGACTCCGCCGCTCGCAGTCAGCCCGCCGACGCCGCCGTTGCCGCCGTTGCCGCCGGAGGCGGTGCCGTTGCCGCCGTTGCCGCCGTCGCCGCCGGCACCGCCGGCACCACCGTCACCTTGGCCGCCGTTGCCGGCGTAGCCGCCGTTGCCGCCGATGCTGACCACGCCGGGGCCGGTCGCGCCGTTGGCGCCAGCACCGCCGTGACCACCGTCGCCGCCGACACCGCTGCCACCGGTGAGGATGCTGGATGTGGTCGAGCCGCCGGCGCCGCCGTTACCGCCGTTGCCGCCGATGCTCCAGATGGTGCCGTTGGCGTCCTTCCAGCCGGTGGCCACCGCACCGTCGGCACCGTTGCCGCCGTTGCCGCCGTTGGCGGCTTGTGCGCCGTTGCCGCCGCCGCCGCCGTTACCACCCTTAAACGTGCCGGTGCCGGCCGTGCCGCCGTTACCCGCGGCCCCGGCGGTGTTGCCGTTGCCGCCGGATCCGCCGTAACCACCGTTGCCGCCGATGGTCTTGATGGTGTTGTCGGTCGTGGCGCCGTTGCCGCCCGCGCCGCCGTCGCCCGCCTTGCCGCCGATGCCGATCACGTTGTTGCCGCCGCTACCGCCGTTGCCGCCGTTGCCGGCGATGCCCGTCACCCCGGCCGCGCCGGCCGCATTTCCGCCATTACCGCCGTTGCCACCGGTACCGCCGGCGTTGGCGCCCAGAGACCCACCGCCGGAACCGGCCCATTCGCCGGCGTTGCCGCCGTTGATGCCGTCGCCGCCGTCACCGTTGTTGCCGCCGTTGCCGCCCTGGTCGCCGTTGCCGGCGTGGCCGCCCGAACCGCCGCGACCGCCGTCGCCGAGGTAGTTTCCGGATGCGTCCTTGAAGGCCTCACCGCCGGCGCCACCGTTGCCGCCGTTCCCCCCGTCGCCAACCTGGCCGGCGTGGCCGTAGAGCGGGGAGTCGTAGAAGTTGGAGCCACGGGCGCCGGCCTCCCCACCATTGCCACCCCGGCCGGTGGCGACGCCGAATGACGGGGCGCTGCCACCGTTTCCGCCATTGACGTGGCCGGCGGTGCCCGCCGCGCCGTTGCCGCTGTTGCCGGCGTTACCGCCGGCGCCACCGCTGCCGCCGTTGCCGAACAGGAAACCGGAGACGCCACCGTTACCGCCGTTGCCGCCGTTACCACCGATTCCGCCGTTACCGGTGCCGCCGTTGGCGTAGCTGCCCTGCGCACCGGCGAGGCCGAGGCCGCCGGCCCCGCCGGCGCCGCCATTGCCGAATAGCCAGGCCATCGCCGCACCACCGTCGCCGCCGAGCCCGCCGTTCATGCCGTTACCGTCGATATCGGTGCCCACTCCGTCACCGCCGGCGCCGCCGTCGCCGCCGTGGCCCATCCAGACGCCACCGATACCACCGTTGCCTCCGGCGGCACCCGCACCACCGTCACCACCGGCGCCGCCGTTGCCGAAGCCCAAAGCGTTACCGCCGTTGCCGCCGGCCTCCCCGGCCACATCACTGGACCAACCGGCACCGCCATCGCCGAACCACAACCCGCCATGGCCACCATCGGGGTCCTCCGCGGTGCCATCGAGACCGTTGCCGATCAGGTACTGCCCGGAAATGGTGTTGATGGCGCCGTTGACCATCTCCCCGAGCGGGTTGGTGATCCAGAACTGCGTCAGCATGTGCAACGGCTCATAGAACATCTGGTCAAACATCGTGGCCACGTTGAAGTCGCCCATCAGACCCGACAGGTCGAACGCATCAGCCGAGCCGGGCACATCGATGTCAGCGGTCGGGGCCAGCCACTCGAAACTGAACAGATCTTCGAAGTCGGCCTGGGCGGCCGGCGCCGGCGCCAACGGCGTCATACCGAACGCCAGGAACGCCGCCACGGCGCTGCCGGTACCGATCATGCGGTTGCGGTAACTCATCTGTGAATACCTCTCGTGCGAAAAGTCTGGTTTAGGAAGGGTTTTAGGGGATCTACGCCAGGCGCGAGCTACAGCCCCAGGCCCGCCAGCAGGTCGGCGAACCAATCGGTAGCCGCAGCACCACCGGCACCACCGTCATCGAGATCGTTGATCACCGGCAGCTCAGCACCGGCCAGCGGCGGAGTCACCGGCACCGCACCCTTGCCATCCCAGCCCGAACCCAGCAGCGCACCGATGGTCTGCCCCAGACCCAGCATCGCCCCGAGCGGACCGACCGCATTACTACCGATGTTCAAGCTGCCGA
>LZME01000118.1 GCA_001673575.1 Mycolicibacter heraklionensis
GATCAACTGGGTCACCGTGTCCTGGGTGGCCACCGCATCATCGAGGATCGTGGAATCCAACGCCCGCCGGGTCCGCCCGGACAGGGCGCCGGTGGCTGCCACGACCGCTTTGACCGCCTCGAAGATCCGGTTCGGCCGGTCCGAGGCCGCCAGTCGGCGCCGCCAGTACGTCAGCGTCGTGGAGTGGAATGACCCGGCGGTGATCGGCAGCCCGCAGGCGGCTTTCCACCGCAGGTCGAAGGTCACGGCATCGACGGTTTCGTTGTCGGATAAGCCGTGCAGGGCCTGCAACGTGATCACCGACGCCATCACCTCGGCCGGCACGCTCGGGCGTCCCCGCCGCGACGGAAACAGATCGGCGAACATCTCCTCGGGAAACAACTCACCCCGATGCACGGCCAGGAACGCAAACACGCTCTCGGACTTCAGAAGATGCCCGGCCACCGATTCGGCATCCAACAACTCACGCTGATCATCAGAGCGACCCTGCACCCACCAATCATCCCCAAAACCCCAGGACAACCCCGCCCGGCACGCCGGATTAATTCAGCAGACTCCTAGGTGGCAGCCTTGGCGTGCCGGTGCTGACGCTCCATCGTGGCGAAGTAGAAGGCGTAGGCGAACGCGCAGCTGGTGAACAGACTCGACACGAAGTAGAGCCACGGGCGTCGCAGCCCACGGCGGTAGCCGTCGACAATGGTGAACAGGGGCAGCAGAACGACGTTGATGATCGTGTAGTCCTGGCTGGCCGAACCGGCGGCCGGGTTGGTGAACATCAGCTGGATGTACTGCGTCCAGCTGCCCGGCCCCCAGATCGGATTGTGGTTGGGGCCGTGCGCGTATTCCTGGACGAATCGGATGTTGAAGTACCAGCCCAGCACGATCGACGCGATGCCGATCGCGTAGTACACCATCTCCAGCGGTGAGAAGTCGCTGCCCCCAAAGGGTTTCGCGAAGACCGGTCGGTTGGACGCCACGATCCACCAGATAGTCGCCAGGCCGAGCACTGCATGCACGATGAGCGAGATCATGCGGTCAGTCTCATCACGCGCCGTAAGTTTTGTCAATAATGACATTTTCGGTGCGCCTGCGCTGAGGTACGTTTACCGGCATGCCCAGAGCGCCCCAGACGGCCCGCAGCGAACGCACCCGAGAAGCGTTGCGCCAGGCTGCGCTGGTCCGCTTTCTGGCGCAGGGTGTGGAGGACACCTCCGCCGAGCAGATTGCCGCCGACGCCGGGGTGTCACTGCGAACGTTCTATCGGCACTTCACCTCCAAGCATGATCTGCTGTTCGCCGACTACGACGCCGGACTGCAGTGGTTCCGCAGCGCCCTGGCCGCCCGACCGCCCGCCGAGCCGATGATCGAGGCGGTCCAGGCGGCGATCTTCGCGTTCCCTTACGACGTCGAGGCGGTGACCCGTATCGCCGCACTGCGTGCCGAGGAACTCGATCCGGAGCGGATCGTGCGCCATATCCGGCAGGTGGAGACCGATTTCGCTGACGCGGTGGCCGAGCGGCTGCGGGCCATCGCGGCCAGCGAACCGGCTGACCCGCTGCGCGTGGCCGTGACGGCCCGCTGCATCGCGGCCGCCGTGTTCGCTGCGATGGAGGTCTGGATGCTAGGTGCGGACCGCTCGCTGGCCGAGCTGGCCCGGATGTGCCGTACCGCGCTGGACTCGCTGGGCAATCTCTAGTTACGTCAATATTGACAAAACTATTTACTCGTGCCAGCGTTCCTCCGAAAGCGGGAAGGGGCGATGGATGACCGATTACGACGCGATCGTCATTGGCGCCGGACACAACGGCCTGGCCGCGGCGCTCATCCTGCAGCGCGCCGGATTGCGCACGATGTGCCTGGAGGCCGGGCGCTATGCCGGGGGGATGGCCTCCACGGTGGAGTTGTTCGACGGCTATCGGTTCGAGATCGCCGGCTCGGTGCAGTTTCCGACGTCGGCCGCGGTCAGCGCGGAGCTGGGCCTCGACGGCCTGGAGAGCATCGACCTCGAGGTCATGTCTGTGGCGATGCGCGGCGTCGGTGACGACCCGCTGATCCAGTACACCGACCCGATGAAGCTGTTCAGCCACCTCAGTGAGGTGCATGGCGCCGAAGCGGTCAACGGCATGGCCGGGCTGCTTGCTTGGAGTCAGGCGCCCACCCGGGCGCTGGGGCGCTTCGAGGCGGGGCGGGTGCCGAAATCGCTCGACGAGATGTACGCCTGCGCCACCAATGAATTCGAACGATCAGCGATCGACGACATGCTGTTCGGATCGGTCACCGACGTGCTGGATCGCTACCTGCCCGACCGGGAGAAGCACGCGGCGCTGCGCGGCTCCTTCACCGTGCTGGCCGTCAACACCCTCTACCGCGGGCCCGCCACCCCCGGCAGTGCCGCGGCGCTGGCCTACGGCCTGGGTGTGCCCGACGAGAACACCGTGCTGATGAAGAAGCTGCGCGGCGGAATCGGCGCGCTCACCGGGCATCTGTGCGACACGTTCACCGGTCTGGGCGGAGCGCTGCGGCTGCGCGCCGCGGTCGCGGAGATCCTTGTCGCCGATGGGGCGGTGGCCGGCGTGCGCACCGAGGCCGGCGACACCGTGAGCGCGCCGGTGGTGGTGTCGGCGGTCGCTCCCGACGTCACCGTCACCGGACTGCTCGACGCGGCTGCGGTTCCCGACGATGTCCGCGCCCGCTACGCCCGCACCGACCATCGCGGCAGCTATCTGCAGATGCATTTCGCGCTGGACGAGGCGCCGGTGTTCGCTACGCCCTACGAGGCGCTCAATGACCCCGCGATGCAGGCCTCGTTGGGAATCTTCTGCACGCCCGAGGAGGTGCAGCAGCAGTGGGAGGATGCGCGCCGCGGCATCGTCCCGGCCGATCCGACTGTGGTGCTGCAGATCCCGTCGCTGCACGATCCCGAGCTGGCCCCGCCGGGCAAGCACGCCGCGTCGGCGTTCGCGCTGTGGTTCCCCATCGAGGGAGACGGCAACTACGGAGAGATGAAGGTCGAGATGGGGCAGCGGGTGATCGACAAGATCACCAGGCTGGCACCCAATTTCGAGCGCAGCATCACTCGACACACCACCTTTACCCCACGTCATATGGGAACCATGTTCGGTGCGCCAGGTGGCGACTACTGCCACGGCTTGCTCAATCCGGATCAGATCGGCCCGAACCGGCCCGGGCCGCGGGGCTTTCTCGGCCAGCCGTTACCGGTGGCAGGACTGTATCTGGGAAGTGCGGGTTGTCATGGCGGGCCGGGGATCACGTTCATTCCCGGCTACAACGCCGCACACCAGGTGTTGGCCGACCGCTGAAGGAACGCCGTGCGTGTAACCAGCGCGAAAAATCGCACTGAAATGCGCGCTGAGTGCACGTTGGGCGAGTTAGCCCGGATTGGCCCGGTCTGGGTCGAGGCTTAGATCGGCATAGCTGAACAGGAGCATGGACACGCCACCACGTCTAGTCGCTCAAAGGCGGGCAACTGTCGTTATGGGGTCCGCCGGGTATCCCTTTGAGTCCGGCCGGGATTAGCCCGCCAGCAGCTCGTCGAGCAGTGCCCGGAACCTGTCCGGATCCGCCGGGGTGAACGCCGGATGTGGCCACGGATCACCGTGCAGCTCCAGGGTGATCAGGGTGGACCGCGTCGGGCGCTTGATGTCCAGCGGCAGCCAGCGCCGCAGATCCGAGCTGCCCCAGATCCGGAATCGGTGGGTCAGCATGCCCAGCGGCTCCGCGCGGTAACCGCGGATCGCCGACAGCGGGATCACCTTCGCCGTACCGGAAGGGAAGTGGTAGCGGCGCAACGTGATCGCCCGGCGATCCAGAACGACTAGCCCATCATCGTAGGAGCCGTAGGAGTCGCTGGTCACAGCTTCTCGCAACGCAGTTCGTGGCCCTTGGCGGTCAGGCAGCGACCGGACTTGAGATCCCATTCCCAACCGTGCTGATTGCAGGTGAGAATGTCGCCCTCGACCACCCCGAACTTCGACAGGTCGGCCTTCATGTGCGGGCAGCGACGCTGAACCTGCCAGTCGCCCAGTGTGATGGTTGCCGAGTCGTCGTGGCTTTCGCCGAACCAGCCTTCGGCGTAGACGATCCGGTCCTCGGTGAGGCACTTGAAGAAGGTGTAGAGGTACTCGTTGTAACCGCCGACCCGCCAAGCCCTGAATCGGGTGGACAAGAAGATGGTGTTGACCCAGTCCGGTTCGCCATCGCGCAGCACGGTGCGCACCAGTTCAGGTGGGATGCCGAAGCCGTAGCGGAACTTCTCGCCGGGAATCGGCTCGCGCACCATGCGTTTAGGGAAGTCAAGCACCACCGTCTCGGTATGGCCTTCCCCGTCCAGCACCAGCTCGACCGGATAGCCGATGCCGTCGCAGATCTCGTTGCTGCGGGCCATGATCGGCTCGAACAGGGCGCGCAGCGGCTCGAGCATCGCCGGACCGGCCGCCGGCGCCCAGGAGGCCTTCTCGGCGGCCAGCACCGGCGCCATCCGATCGGCGTAGGCGGCGATGTAGTCCGCCTTGCCGGTGGTGAAGATGGCCTCGACGTCGGCTTCGTTCAGCGGGTGGATCAGCGAATCCAGTTGCGCTCCGGTGAAACTCGCGGTGCTCCCCGGGATCATCAACAATCCGCCGTCATGACCGTTGCGGCGCAACTGGTCGAGGAACACCATCTGGTCGGGGAAGATGTTGGCTGGATCGCCGTGGTCGTCGTTGAGGTAACGCAGCTCGGAATCCAGGAAACATGGCGGTCCCGCCGACGGCACCACCCAGGTCGCCCCGACGTGGGCGATGTACTGGCGGGCGCGGTCCATCTGCCGCTGGCGCTTCTGGGTGCCGAACGCCTCCTTGGCCCGGGCCGGCATGTCGTAGACCATCGGGTACCAGATCGCGCCGGAGTACTGCACCAGGTGCACGTCGATCGAGTCGAAGGCCTGGAGTACGTCCAGGTCGATCGGGCGGGAGTCGTTCATATTGAAAAGGGTCGTTACACGGTCCGAAATCACCAGCCCGGAGTCGCCGATCGGGCCGTCGGCCGGGGCGCGCAGCGCGATGATCATGACGTCCAGATCGCCCTTGGGGCCGGACACGGTGTGCCGCTGCGAATCGGCCGTCTCGAAGAACCGGTGAAAGCCCAGCTCTTCCAGCGCGCGGCGCAGATCGGGCACGGGGTAGTCGGGCAGCAGCACCACCGCGTCCTTGTTGACGTGCGCCGCCAGGTGCCGCGGGTCGAAGTGATCGTGGTGCAGGTGCGAAATGTAGAGGTAGTCGCAGTCGCCGAGGGAGTCCCAGTCCAGCGCCGAATTGTCCGGGAACGGGAACCACGAGCCGAAGTAGGCCGGATTCACCCACGGGTCGCACAGGATGCTGCCTGCGGCGGTCTCGATCCGGAAGCCGGCGTGCCCGACGCTGGTGACCTGCACTAGTTCCTACTCCCGACGCTGTAAGAGATCCCTCCCGAGCTTACCGGCGGCCGAGCCGGTGTCATCGCCTAGGCTTGGGTGCTGTGGAGGCTTGGTACGGCGGTGTCGCCGCCGCTGCGCGAACCCTGTGGCGCTATGAGGGGCTGAAGATCACCGTCACCGGCCGGGAGCACATTCCCGCCACCGGCGGTGCGGTGGTCGCGATCAACCACACCGGCTACTTCGACTTCTTGTTTGCTGGAGTGGCCTCCTACGACGCGAAACCACGTCGCTGGGTGCGCTTCATGGCGAAGAAGGAGACCTTCGACAACCGCTTCACCGGCCCGATCATGCGAGGCTGCAAGCACATCGCGGTGGATCGCAGCCAGGGCGCGGAGTCCTATGCCGCCGCGGTCTCCAAGCTGAAGGCCGGTGAACTGGTCGGGGTCTACCCGGAGGCGACCATCAGTCGCAGCTTCGAGCTCAAGGAGTTCAAAAGCGGCGCCGCGCGCATGGCGATCGAGGCACAGGTGCCGATCATCCCGCACATCGTGTGGGGCGCCCAGCGGCTGTGGACCAAGGACCACCCAAAGCAGCTGGGCCGCACCAAAGTGCCGGTCACGGTGACGATCGGTGAGCCGATACCGCCCACGCTCCCGGTCGACGAACTGCGTGCGCTGCTGCAGGCGCGGATGCAGCACCTGCTCGAGCAGGCGCAGGACTCCTATCCCGACGACCATCCCGGCGGCGCCTTCTGGGTACCGAAGAGCCTGGGTGGCAGCGCCCCCACACCTGCTGAGGCGCTCGAACTCGACGCGGCCGAAGCGGTACGCAGAGCCGAGGAGCGGTCCGCCCGTCAGAAGAAGCCGCCGAGCCCGACGGGTGCCGCGGAGTAGCCCTGACATGCAGCCGGTCTTTCGTGCGCTGGAACTCACTGCGCTGAGCGCGGTGAGAATTGCCGGAGCGCGGGTCGACTACCTCGCCCTGGAGCACATCCCGGCTGAGGGCGGCGCGGTGATCGCGATCAACCACACCGGCTACGTGGACTTCCTGCCCGCGGGGCTGGCGGCGTATCACCGCGGCCGCCGGATGCGGTTCATGATCAAAGCCGAAATGCAGCAGGTGCGGTTGGTGAATTACCTGATCCACCACACCGGCACCATCCCGGTGGATCGCGGGGCCGGCGCCGACGCCTACCAGCACGCGGTGACCGCATTGCGCGCCGGCGAACTGGTGGGCGTCTATCCCGAAGCCACCATCAGCCGCAGTTTCGAACTCAAGGAATTCAAATCCGGGGCGGCCCGCATGGCCCTAGAGGCGCAGGTGCCGATCGTCCCGCTGATCGTCTGGGGTGCCCACCGGCTGTGGACCAAGGATCACCCGAGGGCGCGGTTGGTGCGCAGCAACATCCCGATCACCGTCCTGGCGGGCGAACCGCTGGCCCCGTCCGGTGACGCCGCCGCGCTCAGCGCCCGACTGCGCGAGCGAATGGCGCCGTTGCTGGCTCAGGTGCAGCAGGAATACCCGCACCCAGCCGGCGAGTTCTGGGTGCCCCGGCGACTCGGCGGCGGCGCGCCCACCCCCGACGAGGCTAGGGTTTTAGAAGAGCAGGAGCTGGCGGAACGGATGCGCAAGCGCGCGGGTGACCGTCGGCCCGACCCATCTGGCACGGAGCAGTAGAGCATGGCAGAGCCCCTCTTCCGGGCGCTGGAGATCGTGGTCCCGCGGCTGGCGAATGCCAACGGGCCGCATGTGACCTTCGACGGCCTGGAGAACATTCCCGAGCACGGCGGGGCGGTGCTCGCGGTCAATCACACCAGCTACCTGGACTGGTATCCGGCCTCGATCGCAGCCCTGCAGCGGCACCGCCGGCTGCGGTTCATGATCAAGGCCGAGATGACCGAGGTCCCGGTGGTCAACTATGTGATCAAGCACATCAAGTTGATCCCGGTCGACCGCTCGGCCGGGGCCGGTGCTTTCGACGAAGCGGTGGCGCGGTTGCGGCAAGGCGAGCTGATCGGGCTGAATCCGGAGGCGACCATCAGCCGCAGCTTCGAGTTGCGGGAGTTCAAGACGGGGGCTGCCCGGATGGCCCACAGCGCGGGCGTTCCGCTCATCCCGGTCATCGTCTGGGGAATCCACCGGGTCTGGACAAAAGACCACCCGAAGCATCTGTGGCGCAACCATATTCCGGTGCTGGCGAAGATCGGCGAGCCGATGGCTGCCACCGCCGATGTGGCGGCGACCACCACTGAGCTGAGGAACACGATGGCGGCGATGCTCGAAGCGGCGCAACTGGAGTACCCGCATCCGGCGGGGGCGTACTGGGTGCCGCGCCGGCTGGGCGGCAGCGCGCCCACCATGGCCGAAGCGTTGGAGATGCGGGCAGCTGAGCTGGCCGAGCGTGATCGCAAACGTATCGAGCAGGCCCAGGGCGGACGGCTGCGGCGGACCCTGGCCGAACGGAGTTCGCGCTGATGCAGCCGCACGGCGGGCCGCCCGCGCTGATCGCCAGCGACGTCGACGGCACCCTGCTCGACGACACCGAGAACATCACCGCGCGGACGCGCGACGCGGTGCATGCAGCGGTGGACTCCGGCGCCCGCTTCGTACTGGCGACCGGACGCCCGCCGCGGTGGATCGCACCGGTGGTCGACGCGCTCGGGTTCGCCCCGATGGCGGTGTGCGCCAACGGTGCGGTGCTCTACGACCCGGCCACCGACCGGGTGGTCTCGGCCCGCACGCTCTCGGCGGACAGTCTGGTCAAGCTGGCCGAGGTGGTCGGCCGCGCCATTCCGGGGGCGGGTCTGGCGGTAGAGCGCATCGGCGAGAGCGCGCACGACGCGGCCACCCCGCAGTTCGTCAGCTCGCCGGGTTACGAACACGCCTGGCTCAACCCGGACAACACCGAGGTGTCGTTCGAGGACCTGCTGTCGCAGCCGGCGATCAAGCTGTTGATCCGCAAGGGGGGGATGTCCAGTGCCGCGATGGCGGAGCAGCTGCAGCCGCACATCGGTACGGCCGCGGAGCTGACCTACTCCACTAATAACGGGCTGATCGAGGTGGTGCCGGCGGGCATCACCAAGGCCAGCGGCATCGAGGAGCTGATCGCGCCACTGGGGATCGGCATCGAGCAGGTGGTGGCGTTCGGGGATATGCCCAACGACCTGCCGATGCTGGTGCGAGCGGGACACGGCGTGGCGATGGGTAACGCCCACCCCGACGTGCTGGCGGCGGCCGCTGAGATCACCACACCCAACACCGACGACGGCCTAGCGCGGGTGTTGGAGCGGATCTTCCTGCGTTGATGCAGAGCCAACCGAGCTAACCGGCCGAGAACGGGTCGATCACCCGGGAGAAGCGCTCGAGCTGCACCGGCGGGCCCTCCGGGGGCGGCGGGGGCAACACCTCGGCATTGCCGTCGACGACCCGGATGACCGTCGCGTTGGCCCGGTTGTAGTTCAGGGTGCCGTGCTGGAAGTTCTGGCCCACCCACTCCGGTTCGGCGAGCTCGGCGCTGGTCGGCAGCCCGAGCACGCCACGCTCGTAACCCAGGGACGCCCAGGCGTCGTAGATGGCCCCGGTGACCGGCTGCGCCCCGGTCTCCGGCGACCAGTACACCGCGCCGTGCTCGAAGGTGGCGTACTTGGTGGACCCCTCGCCGATCGCCTCCGGCGACGTCGGGGCGCCGAGCATGCCCTCCGCACCGCCCAGTTCCATCCAACGGGTGTGAATGGCGCCGCCCTCCATCACCCGGGCGAGGTCTTCCGGCCCGGGCGGTTCGTTGAACCGGGCGGCGATCTCCCGAATCTCGTTGAGTGCGACGTAGCCCTGCTCGCCGGGGCACTCGGTCGCGTCGAGATCACGGTGGCCGATGATCGAGGGCAGCATCAGTGACGCACCGCGCGGAAAGTGGGTGAACGAGCCGCCGGCGGAGACCAGCTGGGTGGTACCGCGCGGATCGGTGCGGTCCAGACCCAACCGCCAGCCCAACAACCGGCCGACCGTCTCGAGTTGGATCGGCGGGGGAGGCGCGTCGTCGAAGGTGCCGATCATCGACACCCCCCAGGTGTTGCTGTTGAACCCGCCGGCGTGGCTGCCCATGATGCCCCGGGTCAGGCCGCCGGCTCGGCCCTCGAAAACCTGGCCGTACTTGTCGACCAGCGCGTTGTAGCCGATGTCGCACCAGCCCAGGGTGCGGGTGTGATAGGCGTAGATCGCCCGGATGATCTCCGCGGAGTCTTCGGGGGCGTAGTCGTTGGAGCCCGCGGTGTGGTGCACCACGGCCGCGTGGACCGGGCCGCTTTCCACAGGTTTGCCGCACCGGCCGTAGGCGCCCGCGCCCCAGTGGCTGCGCGGAATGATGTTGGGGGGCTGGCCCGGGCCCAGCACCGCTTTGGGCGGTTGCCACTGCGCGTCGGCCGGGGCTTTGGGCGGCGTGATCAGCACCGCGGAGACGTTCTGGGCGAAGGGTTGTGCGGCGGTGGCCGGCACATAACCGAGATCACCCGGGGCGGAATTCTTGGGGGCCGACTCCGACTTGGTGGGGGAGCCCTTGGGGGCGGCCGGCCCTTTGGCCTTGGGCTTGGGTTGAGCCGGATCGCCGGTTCGGGTCACCGCGATCTGTACCGCCGTGGTCCGGCCGACGAACACCGGCTCGGTCCCGTCCGGACCGGGAGCGGGCGCATCGGCCGGCCGCGGGCCCGGTGTCTCCTGCTTGGTCTCGTGCGCGGTCGCATACCAGGGCCCCCAGGTCCCGTCGGCGCGCTTGGCGCGAATCCGCGCCGAAGTGCCGCTCAGGTCGCCCCCGGTGAGCGCGACCATGGTGAACGGTTCGTCCTGGGTGATCTCGCGGACCGTGACGCCCGGTTCCAGGTTTGGCAGCGGCTGCTGGTTCAGCTTGGTCGCGGCAGCGCTGGGCGGCTTCTCTGAGGCATCGATCGATTTGAAGCCCGACCCGGCGTTCAACGCCCACGGCAGGATCAGCACGGTCGCGAGAGACGCGGTCAGCTTGATCGTCGGCGGGGGACGACGACGGGTTGGCACGTGCTGATGTTACGTATGTGTCATGTGTTGTTGGTGATGCGACACGCGTCCGCCGACGCCGGCCGTTTCCCGGGCATTGTTAACGGCACCGCAGAGTCTTCGGGTGCCCGCCGGGTGCGGGCTGACTCTGCGGTGCCGTCGGGGCGGAACAGCTCCGCTGTTGTGTCTTGTTACGGCAGCGGCGGGGCCGGGGCGGCAACTACCGGTCCGGCGCCCTGCGCGGCCTGTGCGATGGATGGGATCACCACACCCTTGAGCAGGTCGATGGCCTGTCCGGCGCCCAGCTGGTTGGCGGCGCTCATCAGGTCGCTGACGAGCCCGCCCTTCTCCTCCGGCATGCCCAGGGACGGGTCGCCGAGGATCGGGTAGGTGCCGTCCAGGCCGGGGTCCAGGCCCACCGGCGAGGTGAGCGGTAGGCCGTCGGACCCGAGCAGGCCGGTGTCCGGGCTGGTCAACCCCGGGCTGGTCAACGGGCTGGTCAAGCCGGGGCTGGTCAACGGGCTGGTCAGGCCGGGGCTGGTCAGTCCCGGGCTGGTCAAACCGGAATCGGTCAGCGGCGGCGTGGTCAGGCCGGGCGTCGTCAGTCCGGGCGTGGTCAGGCCGGATGTGGTGGACACACCGGGTGTGCCCAGCGGCGGCGTCGACAACGACGGCGTGGTCAGCGACGGGTCAGTGAGCCCCGGTGTGCCCAGCCCGGGCGAGGTGAGCCCCGTTGTGCCCAGGGACGGGTCGGTGAGGCCCGGCGTGCCCAGGCCCGGTGAGGTCAGGCCGGGGTACATCCCGGTCGAGGCCCCGGGGTACATCCCGGTCGAGGCGCCTCCGTTGGTGAAGCCGGGCACCGGCGGGAGGTTCACCCCGAACTGGGACAGGCCCTGGGTCAGGGCGGTGATCAGCTCACTGGGCAGGTCGGCCACGGACGAAGCCGCGACGAAGTCGTGGTGCTGGGGCGCGCTGCTGCGGGCGGCCAGCTCGGATACTGCGACAACTGCGAACGGACTCGCGACCGCCAGGGCGGCGACTGCGCTCATGGTTGTCGAGAGCCTGCGTCGACGTCGGTTCGGCACGGAAGTCTCCTCAATATGTTTTGCCGTCGGGCCCCGCACTGCTTCTCTGCTTTCGGGGGCCATGGTGGCGCTTACTGCACTTGCATCTGTCCTACGTGACCGACGGTACGCGTGTGACCCGTGTGAAAAGAGTGACGAGATCGAATCGTGAGGAAACTGCTATCAACCCTTCCTCGGCGTGCGCAGACGGTCCTGCGGTCCCCGATCGTCGCGCGGCCGGAAATCGGCGGGCGATAGTCAAGGTGCTCGCGGGGACGGCGGGGCGCCGACGATGCGGGCGGGCGCTGGTCGGCTACCCTTGGCGCCGATGACCGCTCGTTTTGACCTCTTTGTCGTGGGTTCCGGATTCTTCGGCCTGACCATCGCCGAGCGCGCAGCCACGCAGCTCGGCAAGCGCGTTCTCGTCGTCGAGAAGCGCCCGCACATCGGCGGCAACGCCTACTCCGAAGCCGAACCGCAGACCGGCATCGAGGTCCACAAGTACGGTGCGCACCTGTTCCATACCTCTAATAAGAGGGTCTGGGACTACGTGCGGCAGTTCACCGAGTTCACCGGTTACCAACACCGGGTGTTCGCCATGCACGACGGTCAGGCCTACCAGTTCCCGATGGGCCTGGGTCTGGTGTCGCAGTTCTTCGGACGCTATTTCACCCCCGACGAAGCCCGGGCGCTCATCAAAGAACAGGCCTCGGAAATATCGGCGACCGACGCCGCCAATTTCGAGGAGAAGGCGATCAGCCTGATCGGCCGCCCGCTATACGAGGCGTTCGTCAGGGACTACACCGCCAAGCAGTGGCAGACCGACCCCAAGGAACTGCCGGCGGCCAACATCACCCGGCTGCCGGTGCGCTACACCTTCGACAACCGCTACTTCAACGACACCTACGAGGGCTTGCCGGTCGACGGCTACACCGCCTGGCTGGAGAACATGGCGGCCGACGAGCGCATCGAGGTCCGGCTCGACACCGACTGGTTCGACGTCCGCGACGAGCTCCGCAAAGCGAACCCGGGGGCTCCCGTTGTTTATACCGGGCCGCTGGACCGCTACTTCGACTACGCCGAGGGCAAGCTCGGTTGGCGCACCCTGGACTTCGAGCTCGAAGTGCTCAACACCGGGGACTTCCAGGGCACGCCGGTGATGAACTACAACGACGGTGACGTGCCGTTCACCCGCATCCACGAGTTCCGGCACTTCCACCCGGAGCGGGACTACCCGGCCGACAAGACGGTGATCATGCGGGAGTACTCGCGTTTCGCCGACGACACCGACGAGCCCTATTACCCGATCAACACCGAGGCCGACCGGGCGGTGCTGACGTCCTACCGGGCGCGCGCCAAGGCCGAGACGGAGACCGCGAAGGTGCTCTTCGGTGGGCGGCTGGGCACCTACCAATATCTGGACATGCACATGGCCATCGCCAGTGCGTTGAACATGTACGACAACATCCTGGCGCCGCACCTGTCCGAAGGGGTGCCGCTGGGGGAGGGCAGTAAGGCATGACCGACACTTCGCGCGCGGTGAGCCGGCTTTCGCGGATCATCCTGCCTCGCCAGGGCGAGCCGCTGGATGTGCGCAAGCTCTACATCGAGGAATCCGAGACCAACAGCCGACGGGCACACCCGCTCACCCGCACCAGCCTGGAGATCGGCGAGGAGTCCGAAGTCTCGTTCGCCACGTACTTCAACGCCTTCCCGGCGTCCTACTGGCGTCGCTGGTCGATCGTCGAATCGGTGGTGCTGCAGCTGGAGCTGACCGGGGCCGGGCGCGTCGACGTCTACCGCTCCAAGGCGACCGGTGCGCGCATCGCGGTGGACGGCAAGCCTTTCGGGTCGGTCGAAAACAGTGACACCCCGACGGTGGTGGAATTCGAGATTGGTCTGCAGCCGTTCGAGGACGGTGGCTGGATCTGGTTCGACATCACCACAGACACCGCGGTCACGCTGGACCGCGGCGGCTGGTACGCCCCGATCGAGGCGCCCAGCCGGGCCGACATCGCCGTGGGCATCCCGACCTTCAACCGGCCCGACGACTGCGTCAACGCACTGCTCGCGCTGACCTCCGACCCCGACGTCGACGAGGTGATCAGCGCGGTCATCGTGCCCGACCAGGGCACCCGCAAGGTTCGCGACCACCCCGGCTTCGCCGCGGCCGCCGCCGGTCTGGGAGATCGGCTGTCGATACACAACCAGCCCAACCTCGGCGGGTCCGGTGGCTACAGCCGGGTCATGTACGAGGCGCTGAAGAACACCGGCTGCGAACAGATCCTGTTCATGGACGACGACATCCGCATCGAGCCGGACTCGATCCTGCGGGCCCTGGCACTGAACCGGTTCGCCAAGACGCCCACCCTGATCGGCGGGCACATGCTGAACCTGCAGGAGCCCTCGCACCTGCACATCATGGGTGAGGTCGTCGACTCGGGCGTGTTCATGTGGACCAACGCCCCGCACACCGAATACGACCACAACTTCGCCACCGACTCGCTGGCCGAGTCCCCGGACCTGCACCGGCGCATCGACGTCGACTTCAACGGCTGGTGGATGTGCATGATCCCGCGCGCAGTTGCCGAGGAGATCGGCCAGCCGATCCCGTCGTTCATCAAGTGGGACGACGCCGAGTACGGGATCCGGGCCGGCGAGCACGGCTACCCGACCGTCACCCTGCCCGGAGCGGCGATCTGGCACATGGCCTGGAGCGACAAAGACGACGCGATCGACTGGCAGGCGTACTTCCACCTGCGCAACCGGCTCATGGTGGCGGCGCTGCACTGGGACGGCAACATCTCCGGACTGATCCGCAGCCACCTCAAGGCAACCCTGAAACACCTTGCCTGCCTGGAGTACTCGACGGTCGCCGTGCAGAACAAGGCGCTGGACGACTTCATGGCGGGCCCCGAGCACATCTTCTCGATCCTGGAGTCGGCGCTGCCCGACATCCACGCGCTGCGCAAGGCCTACCCCGACGCGGTGGTGCTGCCGGCGGCCAGTGAGCTGCCGACCCCCTCGCAGCGGCGCAAGCCGATGCGGCCGCCGGTGCAGCCGCTGTCCATCGGCTACCGCCTGGCCCGCGGCATCCTGCACAACCTCAAGGCCACCGAGCCGGAGCACCATCGGCGCCCGCAACTCAACGTGCCGACCCAGGACGCCCGCTGGTTCCTGCTGTGCACCCAGGACGGCGTCACCGTCACCACCGCCGACGGACGCGGTGTGGTCTACCGGCAGCGCGACCGGGAGAAGATGTTCTCGCTGCTGCGCGAATCGTTGCGCCGCCAATACGAATTGGCGCGCCGGTTCGACAGTCTGCGCCGGACCTACCGCCGGGCATTGCCCACGCTGGCAAGCAAACAGCAGTGGGAGACGGTGCTGCTTCCCGACGGTGCCGCGTCGTCATGACCGAACTCGGCAGCGCCCGCGACCGTATGGACTTGGATGATTCGGTACCCCCGCACGGCGAGGATGCCGTGCTGGTCGGGGTGCAGTCGGCACTGACCGGTCGGTCCGGTGTGCTGCCGGCGGCCCGGGCGATGTCGCACTTCGGCGAGCACAGCCTGGGCTGGCTGGCGGTAGCGGCGCTCGGCGCCCTGCTCCAGCCGCAGCGGCGCCGCAGCTGGCTGGTTGCCGGCGCCGGAACGTTCGCCGCGCACGCCGCCGCGGTGGAGGTGGCGTGCGCCGAGGGGAAGCTCAAGGCACTCGGGGTGCCGACATTGATCGCGATCGCCGGGTGGTGCGGGCGTTTGCGCCGCACGATGCGTTTGATGATCACCGCGGCGGCGTGCGCGGCGAACGTTCCGGCGCCGGCAACCAGCCAGCTGCGGCGCCGCTGCGGCTGGAGCAGGG
>LZME01000119.1 GCA_001673575.1 Mycolicibacter heraklionensis
CAACGACGACGTGCAGAACGTGTGGACCAACGTCGATCTGTCCGACGAAGTACTGGCAGCCCTCGAAGCCGAATAGGCGTCCCCGGCAGAGGACTGGTTTGGCTCACCGGGAATGCAATCCGGTACACGTCGGTGGTGCTGGCCTTCAGCACCCGGGTGATCTCGCCCATAAGGCTTTGCCGTAAGTCGGCTGACGATAAGTCTTCGATCCCCGTTGCCGGGCGCGAGAACGGCTCGAGCAATAGCCAACCTAACTGCAGCGCTACCGCATTGGCGCCAGCAAGGCGGCCGCTGAGTTGCTCGTCGCAGCTGCGTTGGCCGTGCCTTACCAGATTTGCTGCGATGGGGAACCGCTCCCGGAGTCGCCCGGCCGGAAAACCGTCGCGGATTGCGCGGGCCAACATCCGCCACTTCAGCCCCGTTCTGGGTTGTCAGCCACCTAGCTACGCTAGCCGCACTACATCGGTGTAGTCGCTTGACCAGCGGGCGCGCCGCGCGGCGGGCTCGACACACTGATCCGCCAATGCATGGAGGTCCTGATGGCCGCTCCCACGCAGGCCGCCGGCCGAGTGGTGCCGGGTTGTCGGGAGTTGCGGCATCGTCAGCTGAACCGCCAGGGGCGATGTCGTCGCTGCCTCCTGTGACACTACGGGACGGGTTACACGTTCGGTGACCGCAAGCGGGCACCCACGCCAATATCGTCACGGTCGGTACGTCGCACCCTGACTGTGCCTCTCTGCTTTCGACCGCATTACGCGGTATTCAACTCGCCGTCGACGGCCGCCCTTCAGCTCGTCTGACGGCCACGGCGGCCGAATCTTCCTGCTTGCCAGGGGGGTTGCCTCGTCGCGCAGTTCGTTGGCTCGAATCACCCTGTCGTCGAGCCTATCCCGCTGTTGAAGCGGGTTGCGCGCATGCTTCTGTGCGCGCTCATCGAGCGTTGCCGAGATGGTAAACCATTGTGGAACAACGCATATCGATCTGGATTCTCCAGCTATCAGAGCTGTAGTGACCGCCGATTCCCGGGATCGGTATTCGATGGCGAGTGTCTGTTTCCTCCGATGCTCAAGTGCCGGTGCACCTTTCGGAACCTGCTGATTCAAACTCAGTGCAAGTCGTTTCCCGGGATTAACATGACCAGGGTCGATCCTGAATAACATTTAGCGACAACATGTTTCGTGTTGCTTCCGGCTTGTGTTGGATGCTCGACCCCGGCTTTCCTGGTGCAGTTCGTCTCTGGTTGGTGGTCGACACCGGTGGGCCGTGGTGGTCGTATGAGTACCCACCGGGAAGTCGCCAGGGATTCGCCCCAGTACGGAAGGAGATTGGTCATGCCGCTACATGTCGTCCCTGAAGGACTGGCCGCTGCCTGCGCACGCGTGGAAGCACTGACAGCCAGGCTGGCGGCGGCACACGCCAGTGCGGCGCCGGTGATCACGGCGGTGGTTCCTCCCGCGGCCGACCCGGTATCGGTGCAGAGCGCGGTCACGCTCAGCCTCTTCGGCAGCCGGCATGAAGCGGTAGCGGCCCAGGGCACAGCAGAACTCGGCCGATCGGGGATCGGAGTGGGTGAGGCCGGCATCAATTACCTCGCCGGTGACGCCGCAGCGGCGTCGCTGTACCCGAACTGGCGGCTTGCGTGACCGCGCCAGCCTGGATGGCGTTGCCGCCCGAGTTTCATTCAGCACTGTTGAGCAGCGGGCCAGGTTCGGGCCCGGTGTTGGCCGCAGCTGGCACATGGAGCTCACTGAGCGCCGACTACGCATCGGCCGCCGAGGAACTCGGCGAGGTCCTGGGGGCGGTAGAGGCCGGGGCGTGGCAAGGACCGAGCGCCGAATCGTACGCGGCGGCCAATGCCCCCTACCTGGCATGGCTGACGCAGGCCAGCGCCAACAGTGCCGCCGTGGCCGCCCAGCATCAGACCGTGGCCGCCGCCTACACCGCCGCGTTGGCGGCGATGCCGACACTGGCTGAACTCGCCACAAATCACACGGTTCACGGGGTGTTGCTGGCGACGAACTTCTTCGGAATCAACACCGTCCCCATTGCGATCAACGAGGCCGACTACGCGCGGATGTGGGTCCAGGCAGCCACCACCATGAGCACCTATGAGGCGGTCGCGGGCTTAGCCGCGGCGTCAACCCCGGAGACCCCCGTGGCGCCGACGATCCTCAAATCGGCGGCGCCGGCGGAGACGTCGGATCCGGCGGACCCGTGGGGGCCTGCGCACACCTGGACCGACCCCTTGCTGGAAGGCATCGCACAGGTGCTGCGGGCCGTGGGAATCAACTGGGAACCCGGCGCCGGCACCATCGACGGGCTGCCTTACTCGGCCTACACCAGCCCACTGACCGTGTTGTATTGGGTCAAGAACACCGTGACCCTCATCCAAGAGGTCGACTACGTCATCGCGAACGTGGGTGCTCACCCGGAAGTCGCACTGCTGCTTCTCAACCCGGCTACTCTCTCGACATTCTTGATCGCGCATCCGTTGGTCGCCATCGAACTGGGTGCCGCGATCGCCTCCACGCTGACCGCGCCGTTGGCGAGTCTGAGCGCGTTCGCGGCACTGGCAGCTCTGCCATGGCCGGCCGGCGCACCCATCCTGGTCGACTCGGTTCCCGACGTCGCCTCGGCGCCTGACGCGGTCGCAACGGTCTCCAACCCGCACCTGGTGAGCGTTGCCGGGTCGGTGCCTGCCGGCGGATCCCCTGGGGCTGGGCTGCCGGCGAGCGCTTCGGCCGGCGCGGGGGCGCCGGCACCGGCGCCTGCGGCGGTCGGGGGAGCGGGAATCGTGCTTCCCTACCTGATCGGATTCGGTGGCGGTCCCGGGATCGGCTTCGATTCAAGCAACAGGACCGGCACCGGCACCGGTGCACGAGCGAAGAGCCCGGCATCGGATTCGGCGGCAGAAGAATCCGCCGCGCGCCGACAGGCCCGCAAGCGCCGGCGCCGGCGAACGCAGTTGCACGATCACGGCGACCAGTTCGCCGACATGAATGTCGACCCCGAATGGGCATCGCCGGACGACAGCCCGACCGCCTCCCAGGGCAGCGCGGGAGGGCTCGGATTCGGAGACGGCGCCGTCAAACACGCTGCGCGAGAAGCGGGTTTGACCACCGTAACCGGTGATTCGTTCAGTGGTCTCCCGATTGAACCGTTGATGCCGAGCACCTGGACCGGTCAATCGAGCGATGGGGTGGATCACCACCGGGATCACTGATCGTCGCTCAACGCAAGGCAATCGATGTCGATAGGGAGATAGACCGTGAGTTTGTTGGATGCGCCTGAAACAGGGCGGCTAGCGTGACCGCGCCGGCGTGGATGGCGTCGCCGCCCGAGGTCCATTCAACAATGCTGACCAGCGGGCCGGGCCCGGGCTCGGTATTGGCCGCGGCTGGGACATGGAAAACCCTGAGCGTCGAGTACTCCTCGGCGGCCGTGGAACTCAGTGAGGTGCTGGCTGCGGTGCAGGCCGGGGCATGGCACGGGCCGAGCGCCGAAACCTATGTTGCGGCCAACGCGCCCTACCTGGCGTGGCTGACGCAGGCCAGCGTCGACACTGCCGCAGCCGCCGCCCAGCATGAGGCCGTGGCGGCCGCCTACATCACCGCGTTGGCGGCAATGCCGACGATGGCGGAACTGGCCGCCAATCACGCCGTTCACGGGATACTGCTGGCGACGAACTTCTTCGGGGTCAACACCGTCCCGATTGCGATCAATGAGGCCGACTACGCGCGGATGTGGGTCCAGGCCGCCACCACCATGAGCACCTACCAGGCGGTCGCGAGCTTGGCGGCCGCATCAATACCGCCGGCCGCCGCGGCACCGGCGATCCTCAAGGCAGAGGCCCCGGCGTCGCACGCGGACACCTCGGACCCCTGGGGCCCCGCCCACACCTGGACCGACCCATTCCTCGAAGGCATCGCGGACTTCATCGATTCGGCCTTGGGCCTGCGCTGGGACCCGGTGACCGGCACCATCGACGGACTGCCCTACAGCTCCTACACCAACCCGTTGACGGTGGCGTACTGGCTCAAGAACACGTTGACTCAGATCCAGGAGATCGACTACATCGTCGCCAATCTGTCGACGAACCCGGAAGTGGGTCTGCTGCTTCTCAACCCGGTGACTCTCGCACCGTGGTTGCTTGCGCACCCGCTGACCGCGATCGAGCTGGGCGCCGCGATCTCCTCGAGCCTTGCCGCGCCCTTGGCGAGCATGAGCGCGTTTGCGGCCCTGGCAGCCCTGCCGAAGCCGTTCGAGCTGCCTCTTGTTCTCGACGCGGTTCCTGAAGTCGTCGCGGCGCCCGCCGCGTCGGCCGCGACCGGGTCGAACGTGCACGTGGTGAGCGTGGCCGGGTCGGTGCCGGCCGGCGGATCGCCGGCGGCCGCCCCGCCGGCCAGCGTCCCCGGCGGTGCGTCACCTCCCGCACCTCCTGCGCCCGCAACAGCCCCGGCAGTCGCCTTCCCGTACATGATCGGATTCGGGGGCGGTCCGGGCACCGGATTCAATACGAGTAACAGGACCGGAAGCGGCACCGGCTCACAGGCCAAGAGCCCGGCATCGGACTCCGCGGTGGAAGAGTCGGCCGCGCGACGCGCGTCGCGGTCACGGCGCCGCCGGCGGACTCAGATTCGCGAACACGGCGAGCAGTACGCCGACATGAACATCGAAGTGGATGCGGGATTGGGCCCCGAACTGGGCGGTGGCCCAATCGCTTCGCACGGGAGCGCAGGCGGGCTCGGGTTCGGCGGAAACGTCGTCAAACACGGTCTGCGAGAAGCCGGATTGGCAACCCTGACCGGCGACTCGTTCAACGGGGTGCCCAGCGAGCCGCTGCTACCGGCCAGCTGGACCGGTCAGTCGACCGAAGGAGTGGATCGCAACGCAGAGAACTGATCGTCGGTGAACACAAAGCAAGCGATGTGGAGAGGGAGATAAGCGATGAGTTTGTTGGATGCACATATTCCGCAGTTGGTCGCCTCAGAGTCGGCGTTTGGTGCCAAGGCGGCGTTGATGCGGTCGACGATGGCACAGGCGGAGCAGACGGCGTTGTCGGCGCAGGCATTTCATGTGGGTGAGTCCGCCGTGGCCTTTCAGGGGTCACATGCCCGATTTGTCGCGTTGGCGGCGCGGGTGAATGCGTTGCTGGACATGGCGCAGGCCAACCTGGCGGATGCCGGCAACACCTATGTGGCGGCCGACGCGGCCGCGGCGAGCACCTACACCGGATTCTGACGAGAAGGGATTTTGTGATGTCACAGATTCTGTACAACTACCCGGCGATGCTGGCCCATGCCGCGGAGATGAATGGTCACGCGGGCACATTGCAGGCCGTGGGTGCCGACATCGCCAGTGAGCAGGCGGCGCTGTCGGCTGCGTGGCAGGGCGACACCGGACTGACCTATCAGGCGTGGCAGGCGCAGTGGAACCAAGCGATGGAGGAGTTGGTGCGGGCCTACCACGCGATGGCCACCACCCATGAGACCAACACCTTGGGGATGCTTGCCCGCGACACGGCCGAGGCCGCCCGCTGGGGCTGACGCAGCGCCCGTACCGAATATCCCTTCACCCGAAAAGAACACTGCCGAAACCAATTCGGCAGGTTGGCGCGTTGGATTCCCCCATCCGCACGCCGGCTTGAACCGCTCAACAACTAGCTAGATCAACAAAGGAGAAAATCTCATGTCCAGCCAATCGTTGTCCACCCGTTCCGACTTGGATGTGGTGAAGCTCGGCGAATACATCGGCGCCCGGATCGACGGAGTCCAGTTGGGCGGTGACTTGGACAACGAGACCGTCACCGCGATCAACGACGCTTTGGTCGCCCACAAGGTCATCTTCTTCCGTGGGCAGCACCATCTGGACGATGTCAGCCAGTTCGAGTTCGCTCAGCTGCTGGGAACGCCGACGGCACCGCACCCGCTGTTGCCGGGCGAGGGCGCCATTCTTCCGATCGACTCCTTCGGCGGCACCAGCGCGAGCAGCTGGCACACCGATGTCACCTTCGTGGACCGGGCTCCCAAGGCGTCGCTGTTGCGGGCCGTGGAGCTGCCGCCCTACGGCGGAACCACGCTGTGGGCGAACACCGTCACCGCCTACGAGCAGCTGCCCAATCCGCTGGCGCGGCTGGCGGATGAGCTGTGGGCGGTGCACAGCAACGCCTTTGACTACACGCAGCTCGAGGTGGCGGATTCCAAGCAGCTCGAGAAGTACGCCGATCTGCTGCAGTCGGAGGAGTTCCAAGCATACGTTCAGGCGTTCAACGCCACGACGTACGAGACGCAGCACCCCGTGGTGCGGGTGCACCCCGAGAGCGGGGAGCGCTCCTTGCTTCTGGGCAACTTCGTGCAACGGATCGCGGATGTCAAGAGCTCCGAGTCGCGTGCGCTCTTCCAGCTCTTCCAGGAGCGGATCACTCGGCCGGAGAACACTATCCGGTGGAACTGGCAGCTGGGTGACCTGGCGATCTGGGACAACCGGTCCACGCAGCACTACGGTGTCTCCGACTTCGGGCAGGCGCACCGGCGGTTGCACCGGATCACCCTTGCCGGCGACATTCCGGTCAGCGTCCACGGTGAGCGCAGTCGCGTCATCCAGGGCGACGCTTCGGCGTACTCCGTCATCGGAGAGCCTCGAGCGGTGGCGTAAGCCACCAATCGTTTCGGGCCGTACAGCTTTGAGTGGGAAGTGATTCGAGGATGAACAACCGTGACGTGGGCGTGCTGGAGGCACGTACTCGCACAACCAAGGTGGATGCCGACATCGTCAGCCGGTTCGCCACCTGCAGTCGAGCGCTGGGTATCGCGGTCCACGGTCGGAAACGGCCCGCCGACCTGGCCGCGGCCCGCGCCGGCTTCGCGGCGCTGACCCGTGTCGCCCACGATCAATGCGATGCGTGGGTGGGATTGGCCGCGGCGGGCGATACGTCGGCACGGGTATTGGAGGCGGTCTGGCGCACCGAGCTGACGGTGGGTGCTCTGCAGCGGCAACTCGACCTGCAGCACGGTGCGCTGGGCTTCCACTACGACTCCGGTCTGTACCTGCAGTTCCGCGCCACCGATCCCGACGGTTTCCAGCTGGCCTATGCCAGCGCGCTGACCGCGGCCGGCCGGTATGGAGAGGCGTACCGACTTGTCACCGAGATCGCCGAGCGCCGACCGGGTTTCCGTGATGCCCGCTGGCTCGCCACGGTGATCCACTATCGCGCCGAGCGGTGGTCGGATGTCGTGAAGCTGTTGACTCCGATCGTTAACGACCAGGAGCTGGACGACTTGTTCGCTCACGCCGCCAAGATCGCCCTAGGCAGTGCGCTGGCGCGGCTGGGTATGTATGCCCCGGCGTTGTCGTACTTGGAGGAGCCGGCGGGGCCGATCGCGGCCGCGGCCACCGACGGTGCCTTGGCCAAGGGATTGGTCCTGCGGGCCCAAGACGATGAGGAGACCGCGGCTGAGGTTTTGCAGGACCTCTATGCCGCCAACCCGGAGAACGAGCAGGTTCAACATGCCTTGCTGGACCACAGCTTCGGGATCATCACGACCACCGCGGCCCGGATCGAGGCCCGGACCGACCCGTGGGACCCCAACACCGAGCCGAACGAATCCGACTTCATCGATCCCGGCGCGCATGAGCGCAAGGCGGAGTTGCTGGCCGAGGCGGAGCGTGAACTCGGCGAGTTCATCGGCCTCGACGAGGTCAAGGATCAGGTGCAGCGGCTGAAAAGTTCGGTGGCGATGGCCATCCGGCGCGAGCAGCACGGGCTGGCCGTCGGCCAGCGCGCCCATCACCTGGTCTTCGCCGGGCCGCCCGGGACCGGTAAGACCACCATCGCCCGCGTGGTGGCCAAGATCTACTGCGGCCTGGGATTGTTGAAGAAAGAGAATGTGCGTGAGGTGCACCGTGCTGACCTGATCGGTCAGCACATCGGTGAGACCGAGGCCAAGACCAACGCGGTCATCGACAGTGCCCTTGATGGTGTGCTGTTCCTCGATGAGGCCTACGCCCTGGTGGCCACCGGCGCCAAGAACGACTTCGGCCTGATCGCCATCGACACGTTGCTGGCGCGGATGGAGAACGACCGCGACCGCCTGGTG
Organism: Mycolicibacter heraklionensis; assembly: GCA_001673575.1. Classification (GTDB taxonomy): domain Bacteria; phylum Actinomycetota; class Actinomycetes; order Mycobacteriales; family Mycobacteriaceae; genus Mycobacterium; species Mycobacterium heraklionense_A. Next base: position 8,097 of record LZME01000119.1, read on the forward strand.
GTGATCATCGCGGGTTACCGGGCCGACTTGGACCGGTTCCTGGACACCAACGAGGGTCTGCGGTCGCGCTTTTCCCGCAGCATCGACTTCCCGTCCTACACGGCGGGCGAACTGGTCGAGATCGCCACGGTGATGGCCGAGCACCGCGACAGCGTCTTTGAACCGAGTGCGCAAGAAGACTTGCAGGCGCTGTTCGGTCAGCTGGCTGCGGCGTCGCACCCCGATGCCAACGGCGTCGAACGGCGCAGCCTGGACATCGCCGGCAACGGCCGGTTCGTGCGAAACCTCGTCGAACGCTCCGAGGAAGAGCGCGAATTCCGGCTCGATCATTCCGAACAGGCCGGCACCGAGGCATTCACTGATGAGGAGCTCATGACCATTACTGCCGAAGACGTCCGTAACTCGGTGGCACCGTTGCTGCGTGGCCTGGGCTTGGAGGCCAAGGTATGAGCGCACATTCGGACCGGTCTGATCTGACCGAAGACGGGCGGCGCTCGTTCGCGTCGCGGACCCCGGTCAACGAGAATCCCGACCGGGTCGAGTACCGGCGGGGTTTTATCACCAAGCATCAGGTCAGCGGCTGGCGATTCCTGGTGCGGCGGATTTCCTCGGGCCTTGCCCTGCATGACACCCGGATGCTCGTGGAGCCGCTGCGCACCCAGTCCCGTTCGGTGTTGATGGGGGTGGTCCTGTTGGCCACCGGAGTGGCCGGCAGCTTTGCGCTGTCGTTGATTCGGCCGGGTGGATCCGCCGGCAACGATCCCGTGTTGGCTGACCGGTCCACGTCGGCGCTGTATGTGCGGGTCGGAGATGAGCTGCACCCGGTGCTGAACCTGACCTCTGCGCGGCTGGTCGCTGGTCGTCCAGTGAATCCCACAGCAGTGAAAGCTGCCGTGTTGGACAACTTCCCGCGTGGCAATCTGCTGGGCATTCCGGGAGCGCCGGAGCGGTTGGTGCAAAGCGCCGACGCCGATGCGAACTGGACGGTGTGCGACGCGGTGTCCGGCAGCGCCACGGGCGTGACGGTGATCGCCGGGCGGTTGGATACCGGCGGGAGTCGTGCTGACGCCTTGGGAGCGCAGCAGGCGGTGCTGGCCGACAACGGTGCCGGCGCATGGTTGCTATGGAACGGCAAGCGCAGCCGGATCGACCTCGACGATCGGGCCGTCACTGCCGCGCTGGGTTTGGATGTCGGTGCATCGAAGCCTCGGCCGATCGCTTCGGGACTGTTCAATGTGATTCCGGAGGCGCCGGCACTGGTGGCGCCGGTGATCCCCGATGCGGGGAACCCGCTGCCGTTCGCGTTACCGGTGCCGGTGTCCATCGGTTCGGTGGTCGTCGCGCATGAGATCGACGACAGGTCCGACACCGCCCGGCAGTACTACGCGGTGTTATCCGATGGGTTGCAGCCGATTTCTGGGGTGTTGGCGGCGGTGTTGCGTAATGCGGATTCGCAGGGTTTGGATCGGCCGCCGGTGTTGGGTGCTGATGATGTTGCGCGGTTGCCGGTTTCGCGGCAGTTGGATGTGTCGCGTTTTCCGGAGCAGCCGGTCAAGGTGGTTGATGCGGTGTCGGCGCCGGTGACGTGTGCGCAGTGGAGTAAGCCTGCTGGCGCGTCGACGAGTTCGTTGACGTTGTTGTCGGGTTCGACGTTGCCGTTGCGTGAGGGTGTGCGGACGTTGGATTTGGTGGGTGCGGGAGTGGGCGGCACGGCCGCACGTGTGGCGCTGGCGCCGGGGTCGGGTTACTTCGCTCAGAGCGTCAACAGTGACCCGGCGGCTAACGCGAGTGCGGGCCCGTTGTTTTGGATCTCCGACACCGGTGTGCGGTATGGCATCAACACCGAGGCCGGCGCCAATGGTGGCGAGGGAGACACCGTTGCCGCACTGGGTTTGAGTGAGCCGGCTGTGCCGATTCCGTGGTCGGTGTTGTCGCAGTTTGCTGTGGGTCCTGCGTTGTCGCGTAGTGATGCGTTGTTGGCGCATGACGGGTTGGCGCCGGATGTGGGTGCGGGTCGTCGTGTTGCTGGTGAGTTGGGTGGCGTTTCTAGTGTTGGAGAGTCGCGATGAGTCGTTTGATTTTTGAGGCCCGTCGCCGGCTTCCGGTGCCGCCCACCGATAGGGGCACGATCACGATTGAGCCGCCGCCGGAGTTGCCGCGGTTGGTGCCGGCGTCGTTTTTGCAGCGGGCGTTGCCGGTGGTGATTGTGATTTTGATTGTGGGCATGGTGATTGCCATGGTCGCGACGGGGATGCGGTTGGTGTCGCCGGTGATGTTGTTCTTCCCGTTCGCGTTGTTGGTGGCTGCGGCCGGTATTTATCGGGGTGGGGATAAGAAGGCCCGCACGGTTGAGGTGGATGCCGAGCGGGCGGATTATCTGCGGTATTTGTCGGTGGTTCGCGACAATATTCGTGGTTCGGCGGCTAAGCAGCGGGCGGCGGCGCAGTGGTCGCATCCGGATCCGGTGGATTTGGTGGCGGTGCCGGGTTCGCGGCGGCAGTGGGAACGCGATCCGCATGATGAGGATTTTTTGGTGGTGCGCACCGGGCGGCATGCGGTGCCGTTGGCCAGTGCGGTGCGGGTCACCGATACCGCTGATGAGATTGATTTGGAGCCGGTCTCGCATTCGGCGTTGCGCAGCTTGCTTGATACGCAGCGCACGGTGCGTGATGTGCCGGTGGGTGTGGATGTGACGAAGCTGTCGCGGATCACGGTGGTCGGTGAGGGCGAGCAGGCTGCTGATGAGGTGCGGGCGGCGGTGCGGGCGTGGGTGGCTCAGGCGGTGACGTGGCATGACCCGACGATGCTGGGGGTGGCGTTGGCGTCGCCGGAGCTGGAGACGCCGGCGTGGTCGTGGTTGAAGTGGTTGCCGCACACCGATATCGCCGGCGCTGTTGATGGGGTGGGCCCGGCCCGCTATTTGGCGGGCAGTGGTGAGGAATTGGTGTCGTTGTTGGCGCCGGTGCTCGCGGGCCGCCCGCCGTTTACCGGTGAGGCGGGTGAGTCGGGTCGGCATGTGTTGGTGATCATCGATGACCCTGATTTTGATGTGGCCGCTTCAGCGTTGGGTGTAGCGCGGGCGGGGGTGACGGTCATCGTGCGGTCGACGGTGGCGCCGAGTCGGGAGCAGTATGGCGATCCGGAGCGCCCGATTTTGCGGATCACTTCCGGTGGCGGCTCGATTGATCGCTGGCAGACCGGCGGCTGGGCGCGTTATGTCGATGCTGCGGACTCGTTGGGGGTGGCGGAGGCGGCGCATGTGGCGCGGCGGTTGTCGCGGTGGGATTCCAATCCGACCCATGCGGGGTTGCGGTCGGCGGGCACCCGTGGTGCCACGTTCACCACGTTGTTGGGTATTGCGGATGCGTCGCGGTTGGATGTGCCGGCGTTGTGGGCGCCGCGTAGCCGTGAGCAGGAGTTGCGGGTGCCGATTGGGGTGACCGCGACCGGCGAGCCGTTGTTCTTCGATCTCAAGGATGAGGCCGAAGGCGGGATGGGGCCGCACGGGTTGATGATCGGGATGACCGGGTCGGGTAAGTCGCAGACCTTGATGTCGATTCTGTTGTCGTTGTTGACGACGCATTCGGCGGATCGGTTGATCGTGATCTACGCCGATTTCAAGGGGGAGGCCGGCGCGGATATTTTCCGGCATTTCCCGCAGGTCGTTGCGGTGATCTCGAACATGGCCGAGAAGAAGTCCTTGGCGGATCGGTTCGCCGACACGTTGCGTGGGGAGGTGGCGCGGCGGGAGTTGTTGTTGCGGGAGGCGGGCCGGCGTGTTCAGGGCAGTGCGTTTAATTCGGTGACCGAGTATGAGGCGGCGATCGCTGCCGGCCATGATTTGGCGCCGATCCCGACGTTGTTCATCGTCGCTGATGAGTTCACGTTGATGTTGGCTGATCACCCCGAGTACGCCGAGTTGTTCGATTATGTGGCGCGCAAGGGCCGCTCGTTTCGCATCCACATTCTGTTCGCGTCGCAGACCTTGGATGTCGGCAAGATCAAAGACATCGACAAGAACACCTCGTATCGGATCGGGCTGAAAGTCGCGAGCCCGAGTGTGTCGCGCCAGATCATCGGGGTCGAGGACGCCTATCACATCGAGTCGGGCAAAGAGCACAAAGGTGAGGGCTTTTTGGTGCCCGCCCCGGGTGCGGCCCCGATCAAATTCCGTTCCACCTATGTCGACGGGATCTATGACCCGCCACGGCAATCGCAGACCGTGGTGATGCACGCCCTGCCGGAGCCCAAACTGTTCACCGCCGGCGTGGTCGATGCCGGGCACGAGACCACGATCGTGGGTGAGGTCGATGAGGAGGTGTTGGGTCCGCCGCGCAAGCTGATCGCCACGATCGGCGACCAGCTGGCCCACTACGGGCCCCAAGCCCCGGCATTGTGGTTGCCGCCGCTGGACGAGCCCATCCCGCTCGCGACCACCCTGGCCGATGCGGGGATCGGCGAACGACAGTTGCGGTGGCCGTTGGGTCAGATCGACAAACCCTTCGAGATGCGCCGTGACCCGCTGGTCTTCGACGCCCGCTCCGCCTCAGGGAACCTGCTCATCCACGGCGGCCCCAAGTCCGGCAAGACCACCGCGTTGCAGACGTTCATCCTCTCGGCGGCGAGTCTGCATTCCCCGCGGGAGGTGAGCTTCTACTGCCTCGATTACGGCGGCGGGCAACTGCGGGCCCTGGAGGGCTTGGCGCATGTCGGCAGTGTCGCCTCAGGCCTGGAGCCGGAGAAGATCCGACGCACCTTCGG
>LZME01000120.1 GCA_001673575.1 Mycolicibacter heraklionensis
CCGGGTCGCGGCGCTGCTTCAGCGTCAGCGGTATCGGCACGGACGGTTGGCTGAGCACCGGCGCCAGCACAGCGTCGCCGACCGGGCCGCGGGCGGCGGCCTGTGCGCTCTGGGCCTGCGGTTCAGCGAGGACAAGATGGCCCCCGGTGACCGCTTCGCGACGCTCAAAGCGCGGCTCGGGGACGCTTTCGAGGTCATCGAGATCGATTCCTCGTCGGGCAACGCGCACGGTCTGTCCCGGATGGCGCACTCGGTGCTCACCGACCAGGTCCGTGAGATCGACGGCCACCCCGCCTACGAGGCGCGCAAGCGGGTGGTGGAATTCCTCACGCAGCGTTTGACCTAGCTACGATCGCCGCTGTGCCAGCCCAGCCCAGCCCAGCCGAACGCATCGCCGTAGTGGGCATCGGCGCCGACGGCTGGGCCGGCCTCGGCGAGCCGGCGCGGCAGACGGTGCTGGCGGCCGACGTCGTGATCGGCGGGCCGCGCCATCTGGGCCTGCTGCCCGCTGTCGACGGTCAGCAGCGCCACACCTGGCCGTCGCCGCTGCGCGCCGGGCTGCCCGCGCTGCTCGACGGGCTGGACGGGCAGCGCGTGGTCGCGCTGGCCTCGGGTGATCCGCTGCTGTCCGGTGTGGGCAGCACGCTGATCGAGCTGTTCGGTGCCGACCGGGTCACGGTGATTCCGGCGGTCTCATCGGTCACGCTGGTCCGGGCCCGGTTGGGCTGGCCCGCGGAGTCCGCCGCGGTGATCCGGTCCGCCGACGTGCACGCGGTGCTGCGGGAGTTGGCGCCGGGCCGGCGGGTGCTGGTGCTGTCGTCCGATGAGAGCACCCCGGGGCAACTGGCCGCCCTGCTGACCGAGCGTGGCTACGGAGCCAGCCGGATGGTGGTGCTCGGCGATCTCGGCGGTACGGCCGAATCAAGAGTGGAAACCACCGCCGCCAGCTTTGCCGGTGCGGCCCCGCGGCTCAATATCGTCGCGCTGGAATTGGCCGGCCCGCCGGCGTACGGCTGGGCGGCCGGCCTGCCCGATGACGCCTACGACCACGACGGGCAGCTCACCAAACGTGACCTGCGGGCCGCCGCGCTGGCGCGACTGGCCCCGGCCCCCGGGCAGCTGCTGTGGGACGTCGGTGCCGGCGCCGGCTCGGTGGGCATCGAATGGATGCGCTCGCATCCGACCTGCCGTGCCATCGCTGTCGAGGCGAACGACGTTAGGGCGCAACGTATCTCGGACAACGCCCGCAATCTCGGCGTGCCCGCGTTGCAGGTGGTACGCGGCGCGGCCCCGCACGCGTTGGCTGACTTGCCCGCACCGGACGCGGTGTTCATCGGCGGCGGTCTGAGCCGCGACGGGGTGCTGGCGGCCTGCCTGGCCGCCCTGGCACCCGGTGGCCGGGTGGTCGCCCACGGCGTCACGCTGGAGACCGAGGCGCTGCTGGCGGCGGCGTACCGCGAACACGGCGGCGAGCTGACCCGCATCCAGGTGGAGCACGCCGCGCCGCTGGGTTCCTTCACCGGCTGGACGCCGGGCCGGGCGGTCACCCAGTGGGCGTTAACCCGGTCCTGAGCGGTCTCGTGCCGGGTCATAGAGATGGCTCTCGCCGGCGCACGGATCGGGCAGATCGGCTACCGCGCGGCCGACCAGGATGACCGCGGCCGACCGCAGGCCCGCCGCCTCGACCGCGTCGGCGATGTCGGTGATCGTCCCGCGCAGCACCAGTTCCTCGGGCTGCGACGCGCGATAGACCACCGCGACCGGGCAGTCCCCGCCGTACTCGGGCGCCAGCTCGGCCATCAGCGCCCGGATGCGGGTGATCGCCAGGTGCAACACCAGCGTGGCCCCGGTCGCGGCGAATGCGGCGAGCGCTTCGCGGTGCGGCATTGCGGTGGAGGCGACTTGCGTACGGGTCAACACCACCGACTGCGTCACCAGCGGCACCGTGAGCTCACGGCCGAGCACCGCCGCGGCCGCCGCGTACGCCGGCACCCCGGGCGTCACCTCCCAGGGCACCCCGGCGGCATCGAGACGGCGGGTCTGCTCGAAGACCGCGCTGTACAGCGACGGATCCCCGGAGACCAGCCGCACCACCGCACGACCCGCCCGATGCGCGGTGACCAGCCGGTCGGTGATCGCATCCAGATCCAGGTCGGCGGTGTCGACGAGGTCGGCCGCCTGCGAGCAGTGTGCGAGCACCTGCGGGTCCAGGTAACTGCCCGGGTAGAGCACCACGTCGGCGGCGGCCAGCAGGCGGGCGGCCCGCACCGTCAGCAGATCCGCCGCGCCCGGGCCGGCACCGACGAACTGGACCGCTAGCGCACCCATCGCGGCGTCCACACCCGCCCAGCCGCCGTCGCCCGGGTCGACGAGGCCCCCACCAGGACAAGGCATTTCATGTCGATGCTGTCGGTGTCCAGCTCACCCAAAGTGGTCACGGTCAGCGCCTCGGACTCCCGGCCGATGTCACGCCCGATCACCACCACGGTCGCCGCGTCCCGGTGTTCCAGCAGCACTTTGCGTGCGATCGCGATCTGGTCGGGGCGGGCGCGAGACGCCGGGTTGTAGATCGCCAGCACCAGATCGGCCTCGGCGATGGCCCGCAGCCGCGACTCGATGACCGCCCAGGGCTTGAGCCGATCCGACAGGCTCAGCACCGCGAAGTCGGCCCCGATCGGGGCCCCGGCCGCCGCAGCCACCGCCTGCACCGCAGAGACCCCGGGCAGCACCCGCACCGAAACGTGTTGATACTGAACATCGGAGGCCGCCTCGAACACCGCAGATGCCATCCCGAACACCCCGGCATCTCCGCCGGAGACCACCGCCACCTTCTCGCCTCGGGCGGCCAGATCCAACGCGAAACGGGCCCGGTCCAGCTCGACGGTGTTGCCCGAGGTGTGTCGCTGCAAACCCTCGCGCTGCGGAACCCGCGCGACGTAGGGGCCGTAGCCCACCACGTGGTCGACGGTGGCCAGCGCCTCGGTGGCCTCGCGGGTCAGCCAGCCCTCGGGTCCCGGTCCCAGCCCGATCACCAGCAGCTCGCCGGCGGCACGCACCGGCTCAGCGATCGCAGCGGTCTGGTCTGCCGAGGTCGCCGACGTCCTGGAGCGCTGTCCGTTGCGGGAGTCCCCGTCGACCACGATCAGCGACAGGTAGGGAACGCTCGCTTCTTCCACCTCGGCGACGGGCAGCCAGCGCTGCTGCGGGTGACTGGCCCGCTCGACGTAGTACGCGTGCTCCAACCGGCCCGCGGCGGCCAGGGCCCGGCGCACGGCCGGGAAGGTGCGGCCCAGCTTCATGATGATGGCGCCGTCGGTGTCGGCCAGCCGCATCGCCAGCTCATGCTCGGGCAAGGTGCCCGGCAACACGGTCAGCACGTCGGTCTGGCGCACCAGCGGCATCCCGAGCGCGGCGGTGGCGGCGCTGAACGCCGGCACGCCGGGGATGATCTCGGTGTCGAAGCGCGTCGACAGCCGGTCGTGCATGTACATGAACGAGCCGTAGAACAGCGGATCGCCCTCGGTCAGCAGCGCCACCGTGCGGCCCGCATCCAGGTGGGCGGCCAGGCGTGACGCCGAGGCCTCGTAGAAGTCGGCGAGCGCTCCGGCGTAGCCGCCGGGGTGATCGGTGACCCCGGTGGTGACCGGGTAGCGGAGCTCTTCCTCGAGGACACCGTCTCGGATCAGGTCGGCGGCAATAGTGCGCGCATACGACGTCTTGTTGACGCCGGCGTGGTAGGCCACCACGTCTGCGTCGGTAATGATTCGGGCCGCCTTGCGGGTGATCAGCTCGGGATCACCGGGGCCCAGGCCCACGCCATAAAAACGGCCGGTCATTCGGCGTCCGAGGCGAGTGCGTTCAACGCCGAGGAGGTGATCGCCGACCCGCCGCGCCGGCCGCGCACGGTCACGAACGGGATGTCGATGCCGTGGTCGCGGTGCAGTGCGGCCAACGCCTCCTTGGACTCGGCGGCGCCGATGAACCCCACCGGGCAGCCGACGATCACCGCTGGCCGCGGCCCGCCGTCGATGATCGTCTCCAGCAGGTGGAACAGCGCGGTCGGCGCGTTGCCGATAGCCACGACGGCGCCGGCGAGCTCGGGTTCCCACAGCGAAACGGCCGCCGCCGAACGGGTGGTTCCCCATTCCTTCGCCAGCTCTGGAACCCGCTCGTCGCGCAGGTAACAGCGCACCTCGTTGCCGGCGGGCAGCCTCCCGGCGGTGACGCCGACTGCCACCATCCGGGCATCGCAGAGGATGGGCGCACCGCCGTCGAGTGCGGCCCGCCCGGCCGGCACCGCATCCGGGTGGATCAGCAAGTCCTTGGCGACGTCGGTCTGCCCGGCGCCGTGGATCATTCGCACCGCGAGGCGCTCGGCGGTCGCCGGGATGTGCGACAGGTCGGACTCGCGGCGGATGGTCGCGAACGATTCGACGTAGATGGCCGGACCGTCGGCAATGTAGTCGTAATGCCGAGACGGGCGCGTGGGCCTGCTCACGGATTCGCCTCCTGGGCTTGGGGGATGAAGACACCCTGCCACGGCGTCACCACGAGCTCGGTGTGCTCCATCAGCGATCGCCCCTGGCCCGGCGTGAGCACGCCGTCGGGGACGTGCACGTGGGTGCCGCCGGGCACGCTGCCAAACGGTAACGGACCCGACGGGGCCGGGGTGCGCGGGTCGGCGGCGAGGGCGGGTTGCAGCGGCCGACCGAGTTCGCGGACGTGCCACGGCGCGTCCGGCCGCTCGCCGCGTGCTTCCTGGAATGCCGCCGCCAGCTCGGCGAGCCGGGCGGCGGCGTCGTCGAGACCGATCACGGCACCCCAGTGGTCACCGATCCGCAGCTGGGCCTCGGTGTCCCCGAGCGCCACCAGGCCCGCGTCGCTCTGTCGATCGATCAGGTCGCCGCGGCCGTCGTCGAGCACAAACAGGAAGCGACCGGGCAGCCTGGCGAGTCGCGGATCGGCACACAGCAGCGCATCCAGCCGCGCCGCCACCGGGCGCAGGTCCGCCCGCCCGCCGGCGTAGCCGGTCTGCGGCGAGACCAGGATGTTGCGGACCAGCTCGTGACTGGGCGACGGCAACAGCCCGGTCGATTCCAGGGCGGCCACGGCGTCGGGGGCGAGTGCACCGGCGTGACTGGCCAACCCGCGCAACTGCAGGTTGGCCCGTTTGGTCAGGTAGACCGAGCCGTCGGCGAATTCGGCGCTGACGTGCAGCAGCCGGGCCAGCGAGGCGGCCGGCAGCCGGCCGCCGACCAGGCGCAGCCGCACCAGCAGCCCGTCGTCGGCAACCCAGGGGCGCAGCACCCCTGGGCATCGATCGGCGCGGTTGCGCGGCGTGATGATCACCGGTCGATTCTCACACCCCCGCGATTTCGGCGCGGAAATCGTCGCTGCGCGGGCAGAACCGCGCCGAAATCACGTGCCCGTCAGCGCCGCGGCGCCAGCAGAAGCTCATCTGAATGCGCGTCGTCGACGCGGAAGGTGGCGGCAGGGAACAGGTCTGGCCGCTACCTGTCGGCAAGGCCAACCTCCTGAAGCTGCTCCCGGCATGGAATCAGCTGGAACTGTGGAATCGGCTGCGCTCGGAATTCCTCGGCCTGGGGCCCGATCCGCTGGACCGGACCGGCACGCGCATCACCTGCGGCTGAGAAGCCCGACCAGCCCAAAATTGGCCGGATCGATGCGGTCCCGGCGGGTTATTATCGGGGCTTAGCGCGTGACAAGTATGGCCGTGGGCCGTTAGTCAATGCGGCCGGCGACCGTTATCGAGGATCGCCCATGACAACTGCTGCCGAACGTGAAGAACGCCTCTCGCTGATTTCCAGGCTGCATACCACTTTCCCGGAGGACCCGGAATGGCCCTTTCCTGACCAGGTTCGACCGGACCACTACTGGGCCTACCTGAAGACATGCCACGACGTCGGCGGTGAGCTGGACGTGCCGGCGGTCTACGAGAACAAGGAAGAAGAGCACTGGGAGCTCATGACCTACGTGCTCTGCGAAACGCTTGGCTGGCGCGGGATTTGGGTCTCCGAGGAACGCCGGCGCATCGGTAACGTCGACGTGGGCCGCCCGATCTATCTCGGTTTGCCCTACTACGCGCGCTGGTTGTGGTCGGTGGGCCGGGTGCTGATTGAAAAGAAGCACATCACGTGGGGCGAGCTGACCGATCGTCTGGCACAGGTACAGCAGCGGTATGCCGGATGCCCCGCGGGAACCCACCTGGACGCCCAGCCGAAATTCCAGGGCGACGGATCAAACGTGGTACGCAACAAACATCATCTCGAAGCCGTGGGCATCGGCGATCCGCAGAAGTTTGCCGGACTCGCCGAGCCCGCGCGATTCGCACTCGGTGACCGAGTACGAGTCCGCAACCTGCCGGCGATGTTCTACACCCGCACCCCGGAATACGTGCGGGGCGCTCGCGGGACGATCGCCGAACTGGCTTATGAGAGTCCTGCTCCGGAGGACGAGACCTGGGAGCGTGAGGACGCCAAGCCTGAATGGTTCTACATCGTGCGGTTCAACCAAACCGAATTGTGGGATTCCTATACCGGTCCGGCTAACGACACCTTGCAGACCGAGATCCCGGAACGCTGGTTGGAGCCGGCCTAACCACCCCATCCGACGGAAAGAACAGACTATGGCCGATCACGATCACGATCACGCCCGCACGGTCAAACCGATGGTCGACGAGATCACCGAGTTCGAAGTTCTTGAAATCGCGTTGCGCGAGTTGTGCATCGAAAAGGGCCTGTTCACCGCGGAGCAGCACCGCCACCTCACCGAGTTCGCCGAGCAGATCGGCCCGACCGCTGCTGCTCGGCTGGTCGCCAAGGCGTGGCTCGACCCGGAGTACAAGGCGCTGGCCTTGAACGATCCAATCGCCGCCTGCAAACAGGTCGGTGTCGACTGGCTCGAACCCACCGGATTCGGCACTCCCAGTGACTTCGTCGCCTTCAAGATCCTCGAAGACACACCGACGGTCCACCATGTCATCTGCTGTGCGCTGTGCTCCTGCTATCCACGACCGATTCTCGGCAACTCGCCGGAGTGGTATCGGACCCCGAACTACCGGCGCCGGATCGTGCGCTGGCCGCGGCAGGTGCTCTCCGAATTCGGCCTCGAACTGCCGGAAGGCGTCGCGGTACGTGTCGAGGACTCCAACCAGAAGCACCGATTCATGGTGATGCCGATGCGGCCCGCGGGTACCGAAGGCTGGTCGGAGGACCAGCTGACCGAGATCCTCACCAGGGACTGTTTGATCGGGGTCGCGCTACCCAAACCCGGGGTCACCACCAACGTCATCACCAAGACCCGGCCTGCGAACAATCCGGTCGGCAGCAGCGGCGCGGCATCGTGAACCCCGTCGCGGACCGCCCATCGTTCGACGGTCTGGTGGGCGAGACCATCGCAACCCTCGCCCAGATCGCCGAGAGCAACCAGACCTGGCCCGTCATGGCGGCCAAGTACGGCGTGGAGAACCCGCTGCCGCCCTGGAAGACCAGCCTCGACGGCTTATGCGATGCGCTCGACACTGCGTCATGCCAGATCGATGACTTCGACTTCACGTTCAAAGATCGCCGAGACGAGGAAGACGAATTGTCGGCGACGCGCTATCAACGCCTGCCCTACCCGGAAAGCCAGCTCATGGCGCTGGCGCATTCGCTCGTGGCTCGGGGCGTGATCGACGAGACCGAACTTCGGCAGCGGCTGGCGGTGATTCGCGCTCGGTTAGAAGCGGAGTAGCGCGCGGGATCAACCCGCCGTCAGCGCAGTCACCGCCGGCCCGAACATGGTGTCCTTGATCGCGCCCAGGGTGCCCGAATCCTTGCCGGCCAGCGGTCGCAGAAACTCGGTCGCGGCCGGAGTCACCGCGCCCTCGGCGGCGGTGCTGTCCACGATGCCGAAGGTCGCCGCGTCCACCCCGCCGAACCGGCGGCCGGTGGTCATCGACGCCACCTGGGCCTGCGGGGTGAGCTTGGCCTGAATCAGTGCCGCCATCCCCGGCGTGAACGGAATCCGGATGTCGACCTCGGGCAGGCAGAAGAAACCGCGGTCGGCGCGCATCACCCGGAAGTCGTGGGCCAGTGCCAGCATCGCGCCGGCCCCGAAGGCGTGACCGACCACGGCCGCCGCGGTGGGGATCGGCAAGGTCAGCACCCGCGCGAGCAGGGCATGAACCCGGCCGACGTACCAGTCGGTGCGGTCGCCGTTGGCCATCAGCCAGTCCAGGTCCAGGCCGTTGGTGTAGAACTTGCCGCCCGCGGTGGTCACCAGGCCCTGCGCCTTGCCCTCGGCGTTGGCGGCCAGCACGTCGTCGAGCACCCCGTTGATCTCGTCGAGAAAGTCGGGGGAGAACCGGTTTTCGTCGTCGCCGAGGTCCAATACGGCGATCGTGTCGTCATAGGTCAGGTTCACTTCGGGGGATCCTTTCTGATTCATGCGGCGGTCCCAGCTTCGGCTCTCCTCCGTCGAGCCTCGCTGAACCGCCGGGGGGTGGCCCGACCGACAGCACGGCGCGGACCGCCGCGTGCAGGTGGGCGCGGGCGGTGCTGCTGCCCAGCCGGTTCCGGCTGAGCACGATAGCGGTGGGTAGATCGACGACGCAGGTGGTGATGGTGTCGACCGCGGCGGCGTCGCGGCGCTGCCACAGGGTGTCCGCGAGCCGGATGAGCAAGCCGACCAGCTCGGCTTCGGCGCCGCGGAGCTGCTCGGCCAGTTCCGGAGACAGGTCGTCCTCGGGCAGGTCGTCGCGCTGGATCGCGAACAGCAGCTTGCAGGCGTCGGGATGACGCTGGGCGAACGCGACCGGAGCGTCGGCGGCGGCAACGACCGCCTCGACGGGGTCTGAGGTCGCGTCCACCAGCTCGCCCTGCACCGCCAGGAATCGCCGGGTGGCCCGCAGCCAGGCGGTGGCGACCAGTCCGGCCCGCGAGCCGAACCCGTGGTAGACCGCACCGTTGGAGGCGCCGGTGGCCTCCCCGATGGCGCGAATCGTCACCGCGGCGGGGCCCGACCGTGCGGCAAGCGTCTCGACGGCGTCGAGTACCTGCTCGGGGTCGTACAGACGCGGGCGAGGCATGACCGTCACCGTAACAGAGCAAGTGCTCTGTTACCAGGTGCAGTCTCCCGGACTCCGGCGTGACAGGATCGGACAATCATGAGTACTCCCGGATCCCGTCCCGTCGTATTCTCCGGCGCCCAGCCGACCTCCGACTCGCTTCACCTCGGAAACGCCCTCGGCGCGGTCGCTCAGTGGACCAGCCTGCAGGACGATCACGAGGCGTTCTTCTGCGTCGTGGACCTGCACGCGATCACCGTGCCGCAGGACCCGGCGACGCTGCGTCGCCGCACGCTGGTGACGGCCGCCCAGTACCTCGCGCTGGGCATCGACCCGGCCCGCAGCACCGTCTTCGTGCAGAGCCACGTCCCGGCCCATGCCGAACTCGCCTGGGTGCTCGGCTGTTTCACCGGTTTCGGGCAGGCGTCGCGGATGACGCAGTTCAAAGACAAGTCGCAGAAGCAGGGGGCCGACTCCACCACCGTCGGTCTGTTCACCTATCCGGTGCTGATGGCCGCCGACGTGCTGCTCTACGACACCGAGGTGGTGCCGGTCGGGGAAGACCAGCGCCAGCACCTGGAGCTGGCACGCGATGTCGCCCAGCGCGTCAACGCACGCTTCCCGGAGACCTTCGTCGTCCCAGAGCCGATGATCCCGAAGGCCACCGCCAAGATCTATGACCTGCAGGATCCGAGCGCCAAGATGAGCAAGTCGGCGGCCACCGACGCCGGCCTGATCAGCCTGCTCGACGATCCGGCGAAAAGCGCCAAGAAGATTCGCTCGGCGGTCACCGACTCCGAGCGCGAGATCCGCTACGACCCGGAGGCCAAACCCGGCATCTCGAATCTGCTGACCATTCAGGCCGCGGTCACCGGTTCGGATGTCGAGGCCCTGGTCAACGCCTATGCCGGACGCGGCTACGGAGACCTGAAGAAGGAGACCGCCGAGGCCGTCGCCGAGTTCGTCACCCCGATCAAGGCCCGGGTGGATGAGCTACTCGCCGACCAGGCTGAGCTGGAGGCGGTGCTGGCCGCCGGCGCGAGCCGGGCGCGCGCGGCGGCCGCCGCCACGCTTGCGCGGGTATACGACCGGGTGGGATTCCTTCCAGCCCGGCCATGAGCAAAGCCGTGACCGACCAGTCCGACCCGGCCAAGCCGAGCGTCATCGCCCGCCTGCGCACTAGGTACGGCTGGTTCGATCACGTCATGCGTGCTCAGGAACGCTACGACGACTGTCAGGGCAACTTCTTCGCCGCGGGGATGAGCTACTACACCATCTTCGCGCTGTTTCCGCTGGCGATGGTCGGCTTCTCCGTCGGCGGTTTCCTGTTGTCGCGTCGGCCCGAGGTGCTCGACGAGATAGAGAGCAGGATCAAGCATTCGATCCCCGGCGAGTTTGGCAATGAGCTCGTCACGCTGATGGACAGCGCGATCTCCTCACGTGCCTCCGTCGGGGTGATCGGCCTGGCGACCGCAGCCTGGGTGGGGCTGACCTGGATGGCCAACCTGCGCGAGGCGCTGTCGGAGATGTGGGAAACCCGCTCGGACAAACAAAGTTTCGTCTCTTCCAAGCTGTCGGATCTGCTGGCGATGGGGTGGGCGTTCGGGGCCATGCTGGCCACCATCGCCCTGACCGCCCTGTCCGACCCAAAGCTGATGCGAAGTGTCCTGCGCTGGCTGGGCGTTCCTGATTTCACCCTGCTGGGTGGGCTGTTGCGGGTCGCGTCGCTGATCATGGCGGCCGGGGTGTCGTGGCTGCTGTTCACCTGGATGATCGCCCGGCTGCCCCGGGAGTCGGTGAGCTTCAGCAGCGCGATGGAGGCCGGTGCCATCGCCGCGGTCGGCTACGAACTGTTCAAGCAGGCCGGCTCGGTGTATCTGCAGTCGGTGATCAACGGCCCGGCCGGGGCGGTGTTCGGACCGGTCCTGGGCCTGCTGGTATTCGCCTACATCACCGCCCGGCTCATCCTGTTCGCCACCGCCTGGGCCGCGACGTCCGCGGAAAGCCTTCGCGCCGACTGACGGTGTGACCGGCTCCCGAAACGGGTAGTAGGTGGCCATGACGCGCGAATCCACCTGGCCGAGTCTTCGCGTCGAGGACTGGGCCCCGACTCGGGACACCCTGCACATGTGGACGCAGATCATCGGCAAGATCCGACTGGCGCACGCGCCCTTGCTGAACCACTGGTGGCAGGTGACGATGTATGTCACCCCGCGAGGCCTGACCACCTCGGCGATCCCTTACGGCAGCGACGTTTTCGACATCGAGTTCGACTTCATCGATCACCGGTTGGTGATCCGAAGCGGCTCGGGTGCCACCCGGGCCACTCCGCTTCGGGAGCAGTCGGTGGCGGAGTTCTACAGCACGGTCATGTCCATGCTGGCCGAATTGGGCCTGCAGACGCATATCCAGTCGCACCCCAACGAGGTCGAGCCCGCCGTGCCGTTCGCCGACGACGTCGAGCACGCCACCTATGACCCGCAGGCCGCCCACTTGTTCTGGCGGCAACTGGTGCAGTCGCACCGAGTGCTGGGACAGTTCCGATCCCGGTTCATCGGCAAAGTCAGCCCCGTGCATTTCTTTTGGGGGCAATGGATCTTGCGTGTACCCGCTTCTCGGGCCGAAGCGCCCCGACGCACCCCGGGGGCGCGCCCAACTGCGGCGACTGGGTGATGGTCGAAGGCTACTCACACGAACTCAGCAGCTGCGGGTTCTGGCCTGGCGGTGGCGCCGAAGGTGGCTTCTATGCTTACGCCTACCCCGAACCCGATGGTTTCGCCGATCAGCCGGTCCGCCCCGCCGACGCGTTCTACAGCAAGCAGATGGGCGAGTTCGTGCTGCCCTACGAGGTGGTGCGGCAAGCACCCGACCCGGACCGGGTCCTGCTGGAGTTCCTCCAGGACACCTATGAGGCGGCGGCAACACGCGGCAACTGGGATCGCGCTGCGCTGGAAGCGGACCCGGACCGTTGGCGGGTGCAATCACGTGGGTGAGCCGCAGCGGACATGAGCACGACCGCGATCGCCGACTACGCGCTGCTGTCGGATCGGCACACGGCGGCGCTGGTCAGCCGCGGGGGATCAGTCGACTGGATGTGCGTGCCGCGCTTCGACTCGCCATCGGTGTTCGCCCGGCTGCTCGATGCGCGGGGCGGCCACTTCGCGGTGCACCCCACCGATCCGCAGACGCAGGCGTCGCGCCGCTACCTCGACGGCACCATGGTGCTGGAGACCACCTTCAGCACCGCGACCGGAACCGTGGTCCTTTGCGATGCGCTGGCAACCGGTGCGGTAGATGACCCTCACCAGCTGGGCGCCGCAGCGCCGCGCATGTTGGTGCGCTCGCTGCGGTGCGTGACCGGTGAGGTCGAAGTCGGCATCGACTTTGCCCCCCGCCCCGAGTACGCAGTGGTCACTCCGCGGCTCGCGGGTGTTGCCGGCGGCGTCATCGCCCGCGGCGGAGCCGATGTTGTTTCGCTGTCGTGCCCGGTGGGTCTGGAGATCACCGGTGACCGCGCCACCGGGCGCACGGTATTGCGGAAGGGCCAGCGGCTGTGCCTGGGCCTGACACACCGGACGACCTCTGAAGAGTTCCCAGCCGTGGTCGGCGAAGCCGAACTCGACGAGGCCCTCGCGGTGACGGTGGACGCCTGGCGTTCCTGGGCGAAACTGCACCAGGGCTACCAGGGACCGTGGCAGGAGCTGGTGCACCACAGCGGGCGAGTGCTCCAGGCACTGACTTACCAGCCCACTTGGGCGGTGATTGCCGCCCCGACCACGTCATTGCCCGAAGAGGCTGGTGGCGAACGGAACTGGGACTACCGCTACGCCTGGGTCCGTGACGCCAGCTTCACCCTGGAAGCGTTGTGGGTCGCCGCCTGCCCGGACGAAGCGCACCAGTTCTTCGACTACCTCGCCGCCAGCTCGGCAGGTGCCCTGCGAGGCGGGGACCACCTGCAGATCATGTTCGGCGTCGGCGGTGAGCACGACCTCACCGAACGCACTCTTGCGCACCTGTCGGGCTGGCGCGACAGCCGGCCGGTGCGGGTCGGCAACGGCGCCTGGCGGCAACGCCAACTCGACGTCTACGGTGAGCTGCTCGGCG
>LZME01000121.1 GCA_001673575.1 Mycolicibacter heraklionensis
GCGGTCACCGAGCAGATGCGTCACAACCTGGATGCGTTGCTGACCGGGTACACGCTTTCCAACCCGAGCCAGGAAACCCTCGAGATCGTGATGAGTCACACTCTGGCCGCTGGTGATTCCTCGACGTTTGCGTTGGGTTGGTATGACCTGTTTGCTGGGCCGTTGTCGTCGCTGATGGGTGGGATGTTCCCGGCGGAGATGGTTCCGATCATCCATTTCCTGTCGTCGCCGCTGAGTGGGCTGATCATGGGGTCGGTGGGGCCGTGGATCGCGCCGTGGGTGGGTTTGCTCAACAGCATCACCGAGGGCGACAGTTTCGGTGACACCTTGGCCAACATGGTCGGGGCCTCGTTCAACGGTGCCACGCTCAACCTGGACAGTTTGCTGCCGATGATCAATGAGGCGGCTGGTGATTACCTGCCGGACGGCATGGGGATTGGGCATTTGGACATCGCGTTCGGTGGCTGGTTGACGGCCGGTCACGTGGCGATTGACCCGTATCAGGTGCTTGGCGCTGGCGGTGCTGTGGTGAGTGAGACGCCCGCGGTGGGTGGTTCGATCCTCAACAGTGTTGGTATCGAGCTCACCGGTGCTCCGGTGATCGGCAGCTTGAACATCGGTAGTAATGCGGTCGGTCCGCTCGGGGCGATGCTGGGTCTGGGGCAGACCATCGGTGCG
>LZME01000122.1 GCA_001673575.1 Mycolicibacter heraklionensis
CGCTTGAGCAGCGCTTCGAGCGCCATGCACCGCAACTTCGCGCCGAACCGGGCCATGGTTGCCGCCGCGTTGGCGCAGCTCTCCGACGAACACCGGGCCCTGCTTCGTCGCGCCTATTACTACGGATGGAGCACCGAGCAGATCGCGGTCGATCTGGACATCGCGGAACGCAGCGTGAAGACCCAGCTGCACTACGCGCTACGGACACTGCAACAGACACTGCGAGATTTGGGAACGGTGCTATGACAACGTCTCACCACGAGTACGGCATGTGGGATGCCGCCTACGTGCTGGGGTCACTCTCGGATTCCGATTATCGCGAATTCGAGACGCACCTGGACGACTGCCCGTTGTGCCAGGACGCCGTCGCCGAGCTGTCCGAGATGCCGGCGGTGCTGTCCCTGCTGGATCACGAGGACTTCGCAGAATCCGACCTGGAACCCCACGCCGTGTCAGCCGCCGGTGTCGCCCGCCAGGTCAACGGCCACGACTCCGGTGCTGCCGTGGCGGTTCTTCAGCCGCCCGAGACGGTCTTCCCGATCTTTCGCCCGGGCAACTACGCCCCGGTCCCCGACGAGCTCACCGAGTTCGATCTGGCCGTCGACGGCAACATTCCACCGGAGTTGAACGGCTGGTATCTGCGCAACGGCCCCAACCCCCGCGAGGCGGGCGGGCACTGGTGCACCGGCGACGGCATGGTGCACGGGGTTCGGCTGGAGAACGGTCGGGCCGCCTGGTACCGCAACCGCTGGGTGCGCACCGAGAGCTTCGAAGAGCCCCTGCCGCTGCTCAACCCGGACGGCAGCCGCAATCTGCACTCCAGCGCGGCCAATACCCACGTCATCCGGCACGCGGGCAAGACCCTGGCGCTGATGGACACCGCATTGCCGTACGAACTCACCCCCGAGCTTGACACGCTCGGCGCCTACGACTTCGCCGGCAAGCTGACCGATTCCATGGCGCCACACCCCAAGATCTGCCCGATCACCGGCGAGTTGCACTTCTTCGGATACGGCGACCTCACCCACCCGCACATCAACTACTACCGCGCCAGCGCCGACGGGGCCGTCCAAGTCCGGCGTCCGATCGACGTCCCCGGGCTGACCCTGATGCACGACTTCGCGCTGACCGCGCAGCATGTGGTGTTCCTGGACCTGCCGCTGGTGTTCAATCCGCAAATTGCGCTCACCCGACGAATCGAACGCGACCCGCCCTACCGGTGGGATGACGACTATGGCGCCCGCCTGGGTGTGCTGCGCCGCGATGACCCATACGGCCCGGTTCGCTGGTTCGACATCAACCCGTGTTACGTCTTCCACGTCGCCAACGCGTTCGACGTGTCGTCGGCCCAGGGCGACGCGATCGTGATGCAGGTGGTCCGCTACCCGGAAATCTGGCGCGACAACAGCGATTTCGAGACTGACGCCTCGCTGTGGCGATGGACGATCGACTTGGACGCGGGCATCGTGGCCGAGGTTCAGCTCGACGACCGTGATATCGAGTTCCCCCGCGTCGACGACCGGCGGGTGGGCGCCGCGGCCCGCTACGCGGTCACCGTCGGAACAGACGGCCTGGTCCGCTACGACCTGGCGCGCGACAGCGCCGAGGTCCACCGGTTCGGCGTCAACGGCATGGCCGGCGCGCCCGACGAGGCGGTGTTCGCTCCAGCGCCGGGGCAGACCGACGAATCGGCCGGCTGGTATCTGAGCTACGTCTACAGCCCGGTCCGCGAGTGCAGCGAACTGGTGATCCTCAACGCGTCGGAGTTCGACGCCGAACCCGTCGCCCGGGTGCGGCTGCCGCGGCGCGTTCCGCACGGTTTTCACGGGAGCTGGATCCCTGACTGAGGGGCCAAAGCATGAACCCGACGGGCCCCCACGTCGTGTCATTAGGCAGGAGGTGATCAGCTTGCCTCGCATCGGCATACCGCCAGACCACGAAGCCGCGCTGATGAAAGCGCTCTACGACGAGCACGCCGCGGTGCTGTGGCGCTACGCCCTGCGACTGACCGGCGACGCCAGCCGCGCCGAAGACGTCGTGCAAGAGACCCTGCTGCGCGCCTGGCAGCACCCCGAGGTCATCGGCGACACCGAGCGGTCACCCCGGGCCTGGATGTGCACCGTGGCACGCAACATGATCATCGACGAACGCCGCAGCGCCCAGTACCGCCACGTGGTCGCCACGCTCGATGAGGCGACCGCGCCCGAGCAGCCCACCCGCGACGAGGTGGACACCGCCCTGGACCGGATGTTGATCGCCGACGCCATGACCCACCTGTCGGCGGAGCACCGGGCGGTGATCGAACGGTCCTACTACCGTGGTTGGAGTACGGGGCAGACCGCCGAAGACTTGGGGATCGCCGAGGGAACGGTGAAATCACGCCTGCACTACGCGGTGCGGGCTCTGCGACTCGCCCTGCAGGAGATGGGGGTGACACGATGACGTCGCCGCGGGAATTCGGCTCGGCCTGCGGGCCGGTCGAGAGTGAGCACCCTTACGCCATGTGGGATGCCGCCTATGTGCTCGGTTCGCTGTCTGCGGCCGACCGCCGAGAATTCGAGGGGCACCTGGCCGCTTGCCGGCAGTGCCGGGAGGCCGTCACCGAGATCAGCGGAGTGCCCGCCCTGCTGTCGCAGCTCGACGGCGACTGTGTGGCGGCGATCAACGAGTCCGACGGGGCCCAGCCGCCCCCACCGGTCCACCTGCTGCCGGCCCTGCTGACCGAGGTGCACCGGCGGCGCCGGCGTACCCGGCTGATGACGTGGGCGGCGTCGGCGGCGGCCGCCGCCGTACTCGGGATCGGCGTACTGATCGGCATCACCTCATCGACCACGCCGTCCCCGCAGCACGATGCGGTGCCGATGGCGCAGGTGGGGACGACGGCGCTGGCCTCGACGGTCGCGGTCAGGGACGAATCCTGGGGCAGCTACATCGATTTGAGCTGCGTCTGCCTGGCACCGGTGAACGCTCACCACGACACCCTGGCGTTGGTGGTGGTCGGCCGCGACGGCAGCCAGACCCGACTGGCGACCTGGGTCGCCGAGCCTGGGCACACCGCGACGCCGGCCGGCAGCATCTCGACGCCGTCGGATCAGATCGCCTCGGTCCAAGTGGTGTCAGCCGACAACGGCCAGGTCCTGCTGGAGCGCACGCTGTGAACTAAAGCCCGCCGCGAACCGTGTCAATGACATCGTCACGAGTTAGGCGGGCAGATGTCCAGGATCGCTTCCGTGGTCGATTTCATCGTCGCCCAACTGGCGGCCATGGGAGTCGGTCACATCTTCGGCGTCGACGGCGCGAACATCGAAGACCTATACGACGCAGCGTATTTTCGGCCCGACATCACCGCGGTGCTCGCCAAGCACGAGTTCTCGGCCGCCGCCATGGCCGACGGCTACAGCCGCAGCGGCGCCGGGCTGGGTGTGGTCGCCGCGACATCGGGCGGAGGTGCCCTGAACCTGGTTGCCGGACTGGGTGAATCATTAGCCAGCCGAGTTCCGGTGCTGGCACTGGTGGGCCAGGCCCCGACCACCTTGGACGGTCGAGGCAGCTTCCAAGACACCAGTGGACGCAACGGTGCACTCGACGCGCACGCCCTGTTCTCGGCGGTATCGATCTTCTGCGAGCGGGTGATGAACCCCGAAGACATCGCGGCCACACTGCCCCGGGCGATCGCCGCGGCACGCAACGGCGGACCCGCGGTGCTGTTGCTGCCCAAGGACGTTCAGCAGGGGTTCGTCACCGCCAGCCCGTACCGCAACGGCGACGACACCGGCAGCGATCCCGTCGTCATCAGTGATCCGCATCCGATCATCCGCGCGCTGCGCAACGCCCACGGGCCGGTCACGATCATCGCCGGCGAACAGGTGGCCCGCGACGACGCCCGCGCCGACCTCGAGGACCTGCGGGCACTGCTGCGGGCTCGGGTGGTGTGCGTCCCCGACGCCAAAGACGTCTCGGGCACTTCGGGTTTGGGATCGTCGTCGGCGCTTGGCGTGGCGGGCATCATGGGCCACCCCTCGGTCGCCGACGCGCTGACCGGCAGCGCGGTGTGCCTGGTGGTGGGCACCCGGCTGACGCTGACCGCCCGCGCCGGCCTCGAGACGGCGCTGAGCTCCATTCGCACCGTGTCGATCGGTTCGGCACCGCCATACCTTCCGTGCACGCACGTACAGACCGCTGACCTGCGAACGTCCCTACGAGCGATCTACCGCGAGCTCTCGGGAGCCGGACGCCCCCGGTGGCTGCGGGTGCCCGAGACGGTGCCGCACACCGAGTTGAATCCCCCGCCCTACGCCGGCCCAGGAGTGCGCTATCGCGACGCAATGGCCGTGCTGGACCGCGCGTTGCCCGCCGGGACCGACATCGTCGTCGACGCAGGCAACACCGGCGCCGCGGCCATCCACTACCTGCCGCCGCGGCGCGACGGCCGTTTCCTGGTCGCACTGGGCATGGGCGGAATGGGCTACAGCTTCGGCGCCGGGATCGGGACGGCCTTCGGCCGCGGCCGGCGCACCGTGGTGATCGCCGGCGACGGCGCGTTCTTCATGCACGGCATGGAAATCCACACCGCCGTGCAGTACCGCCTACCGATGCTGTTCGTGTTGCTGAACAACAACGCGCACGCCATGTGCGTCACCCGCGAGCAGCTGTTCTACGACGGCTTCTACAGCTACAACCGCTTCACCCCCAGCCAGCTCGGTGACGGCCTGGCGTCAATGTTCCCCGGGCTCAGCGCGATCGACGTCGACGACCCGGGCACATTCGGCGCGGTCGTGGAGTCGGCGTTGGACCGTGAAGGGCCCTCGGTGATCAGCGTCGAGTGCGCCGCCGACGAGATACCGCCTTTCGCACCGTTCCTCGCCGCCATCGAGTCACCGAAAACCACTACTCCAGTACGTCGTAACGGCAAAGTTCCAACCCACGAGGAGGATCAGTTCGATGTCGCTACCAGCCCTCGCTGATATCAGCGTCCACGCCGGTACGCCCGGGCCCATCGACGGCCTGGTGCGGGTCGAGACCAGTCCCCGGGAGGTCGCCACCCCGATCATCATGGAGATGATGCATTCGGTCTACCCCCACGACGTGGTGTTCGGCGACTACTGCACCGTCAACGACTACATCGACTGTCCGCCCGACGAATTGTTCGACTACCTCTCCGATACCCGCTGCCTGGAGGAGTGGACCTACAGCCTGCGCGGCTTCACCCCCACCGAAGAATCAGACCTCTGGCTCGCCTACGACCGACTGGGTTCGGAGACCAAGATCTACACCCGAACCGTGTCCAACCGGGAAGCCCTCACGGTGGACTATCACTGCGCCTGGGATCAGCCCGACCACCTGTGGATGATCTACCTGATTCGGATCGTCGACGCCCAGGTCGTGCTGAACAAGCCCGGTTCGGTTGTGCTGTGGACCAATTGCCACCACCCGTTCTACGACCACAACCCCTACCCGGACACCGCGCCACCCCAGCGCCCGGTCTGGGTGGGCGACTTCTGGGACATGTTCAGTGCCGGTCACCTGCTGGAGCTGAAGAATCTGAAGGCCATTGCCGAATACCGGCACCATAACGGCCTGCCGGTCACCCCGTTCTGGATGCGCTGAGGCGATCATGGACCAATCCGCCGTCAGTTTGATTGACGTCTCCAGCTATCTTCCCGGCGAACCCATCGGCGCCGACTACTACACGCAGTACGCCGAGTCCGATGCGTTGCGCGACAACCTGATGTTCCGCGCGCCCCGATTCCGCCATCACGTCGGCGAGGACGAGACGGCGGCCGACATGATCGAACAGGCGGCGCAGGGAATCATCGAGCGCCACGGACGCGAGATCATCGGGAACGTCGATATCTTGATCACCCACACCCAGTTGCCGGACATCCCGTTCTGCGGCGCGGGCGGCGGCATCGCCCACCGGTTGGGGATGCAACCGTCTACAGTGCTGGATCTGCACAACGGTGGATGCGCCGCTTTCGTGCTGGGGCTGGGCCTGGCCCGGCAGTTGTTGGCGGCCGGCGCGGGGCAATCCGCGTTGATCGCGATTGCGCAGAATGCCGCCGGCCAGGTCTTCGATCAGCCTGCCGTGCGCGGCAAGTCGCAGGCATCGGTTCCCGGTGATGGCGCCGCGGTCGGGTTGCTGGCCCCATCGGATCGGTCCCCGATCCTCGATGTCGAGTGCCGGACCTACGGCCAGTACGCCGGCGACATGACCTACAACACCGACCCGCCCCGCAAGTGGTGGCAGCCCGGGCCCGGTGCCGCCTACATCGGTTTCACCGAAGACAAGATCACCAAGGTGCTCGCACGAGGGAACCGGCAGGTTCCCGAAGTCGCCCTCGCGGTCTGTCATCGCAACGGCCTGTCCCCGGCGGATATTGGGCTGCTGGTCACCAATCAGCCCAACCGGGTCTTTCTGCGCAACTGGCGCGAAGCACTCGAAGTGCCCGAATCACGACACGTCGACACCTTTGATGAGTGCGGCAACCTGTTCGGCGCTGGCATCCCGATCAATCTGGATCGGGCGATCACCGGCAACCGGCTGCAGCCGGGACAGGTGGTGGTGATGGCCGGCTTCGCGCACGCCGGCGACTTCGCCGGTGCGGCGGCCATCCGCTGGGGCGGACGACCGCAATGACCTCGGCAGCGCAAGCGGATTCGGCCACCACGCATCCTGACAACGCACTCCCGCCGGCCGTCGACCCGTATGCGTTGGCCCTCAACGAGAACCCGCTACCGCCGCTGCCCGCGGTGCATGCGGCGCTGGTTGACTTCATCGGCGCCGCCAACCGGTATCCGGAATTCCTGCCCACCCGGCTGCGCCGACTGGTGGCCGAGCATGCCGGGGTGAGCCAGGAGAATGTTGCGCTGGGCCCGGGGGCGTCCGGGCTGGCCATGCGGGTGCTGCAGACGGCGGCGACTCCTGGCGAACGGATCGTTTTGAGCAAGCCCACTTTTGAGGGCTATCCCGCCTTCGCCCAGATGGCCGGTCTGACCACGGTGGACGTCCCCCTCGACGGCTATGGGCATCTCGATCTGACCGCGATGGCCCGGGCCGCCAGGGACGCCCGGGTGGTGGTGTTGTGCCGCCCGCACAATCCGACCGGGACCTTGGAGACCATCGCCGACGTCGAACGCCTGGTTGCCGACGTTCCTGCCGACACCATCGTGCTGCTCGACGAGGCCTACATCGAATTCGTCGCCCCGCACCAGCGCATCGACGTCCCGCGGCTCATTGCGCGCTTCCCGAATGTGATTGTGCTGCGCACCTTCTCCAAGGCCTACGGTCTGGCCGGGCTCCGAATCGGTTACGCATTGGCGGCACCGGAGCTGGCCGGCCTGCTGTGGTCGATGCAGCTGCCGTTCGGTATCAGCGCCGGCTGCACGGTGGCGGTGGCCGCCTCCTACCAGGCAGAAGCACAACTGGAGCAGCGCATCGCCCATATCGTGGCCGAACGCAGCTACCTGCGGACCAGGCTGCGCGCCTCCGGGGTGTACACCACCGATTCCCACGCGAACTTTGTATACCTGCCGGCGGCGGGCCGGCCGTGGAGCGAGGTCTTCGCCGACAGCGGACTGCGGGTGCGGAACTATCCCGACGGAGCCGTGCGCATCACCGTCGGCTCCCGCGGCTCCACTCAGATGGTGCTGTCCGCCATCGAGTAACGCCTCAATGCGGACACTCAATGCGCCAGCAGATGCACCGCGCGGTCAAACACCGCCGGCAGTGCACAACAGGCGGGAACCACAGCGCGTCGGGCCGGCTGCCACGCGCTGGCCAGCACCAGACCGCGGGTGAGCAGGCGATAGCGGCGCGTGATCGAGTGCCAGGCGCGCTCATAGGACATGGGGTTGTCACCGACGATCGCCGCCACCGCGGCCTCGGCCTGTTTGACGGCCAGGCTCACGCCCTCACCGGTCAGCGCGTCCTCGTAGCCGGCGGCGTCACCGACCAGCAGCACCCGCCCGGCGACGCGGCGCGAAACCAGTTGCCGCATCGGTCCGCAGCCGCGAGCAGGGCCGCGCTGAAAGTCGGCGAGGCGGGCGGCCAGGGACGGAAACCAGTCGAGCTGCGGGCGGTGCGGCGACAAGATGGCCACCCCCACCAGGCCCGGCTCCACCGGCGTCACATAGGCCTCGCCCCACCGTGACCAGTAGACCTCGACGAACGCCGACCACGCCGGAACCTGGTAGTGCCAGCGCAGCCCGTAGCGCCGCGGAGAGCCCGCGACACAGGAGATCCCGACGGCGCGGCGAACAACAGAGTGCAGTCCGTCGGCGGCGATCAGCCATCTGGCCCGGATGCCGCCCGCCGTGACGCCCTCAGCATCTTGGCGTACGTCGTCCACCTTCGTCGCGATCCAGTCGACGTCGTTCTGCTTTGCCTGATCGGTCATGGCGGCATGCAACGTCGTACGCCGCACGCCGCGCCCCGGGCCGTTGCGAAAGGGCGCCTCGGCCCGGCGCTGCTCGTCGAGATAGTTGATGCCGCGCAGCGGCATACCGACCGGGTCCACCCCGAGCGACTTCAACACGGCCAGCCCACCCGGCATCAGGCCCTCCCCACAGGCCTTGTCGATCGGGCTGGCCCGGGGATCGGCAACGACTACCGAAAGTCCCTGCTGCCGAGCGCATAATGCGGCGGCGAGTCCCCCCGGCCCGCCACCGACGATCAGCAGGTCGGTGTCGAAGCCGATCACCGGTACCCCAGCGCGACGTTCTCCACCCGAATCCGTTCCCGCAACACCGCCGCGTTGGCCAGGCCGAACCAGAGCGCGGTCAGCCAGGCGGTGTGGATCAGCGGCAGCGCCAACCCCTCGAGTACCACTGCCACATAGTTGGGATGACGGATCCAGCGATACGGCCCGCCTT
Organism: Mycolicibacter heraklionensis; assembly: GCA_001673575.1. Lineage (GTDB taxonomy): Bacteria > Actinomycetota > Actinomycetes > Mycobacteriales > Mycobacteriaceae > Mycobacterium > Mycobacterium heraklionense_A. The sequence continues at coordinate 8,872 of LZME01000122.1, forward strand.
GCACCAGCGGGCTTTCCGGCAGAACGATCACCTGAGTATTCCAACGCCGGCCGAGCGTGCGCACGCACCACCAGCGCAGCACCTGACTCAAGACCGCCACCGCAAACATGGGCCAGCCCAGCCAGGGAATGAACGGCCGGTGCAGCACCCACACCTCGGCGACGCAGCTGACCAGCAGCGCCGAGTGGATGCTGACCATCACCGGATAGTGGCTGTGCCCGAACTCGACGCCGCCGTTGGCGAACGCCCACCGTGCGTTGTTTTTGGCCACCACCAACTCGATGAGCCGTTCAACGCCCACCGCCAGGACCAGTAAGTAGTACATGCCTACCACTCCAACAGTACGAGTTCGGCGGAGAAGCCCGGTCCCATCGCGATCATCAGCCCCAGTGATCCGGGCGGCGGCGGATCGGATTCGATGCCGTCGAGAATATCCAGGACCGATACCGAGGACAGGTTCCCGTGGTCACGCAACGATTTTCGGGTCGGCGTCAGCGCCTCGGACCGCAGGTGCAGCAGGTTCTCGATCGCATCGATGATCTTCGGGCCGGCGGCGTGCACGATCCAGGTCGAGATGTCATCGCTGACCAGACCGTGATCGGCCAGGAACTCGCGGACGTTGTCGCCGAGGTATTTCTCGACGATCGTGGCGATCTCCACCGACAAGACGATGCTGAACCCCTCGCTGCCGATCTTCCATCCCAGGACGTCGTCGGTGTCGGGATAGGTCTGGCTGCGCGTCGCCAACAGCCTCGGCCCGCGCGCCGCGCGTCGGGCACCCGTCGCGACGACCGCCGCGGCGCCGTCACCGAACAGGCTGGCTGCAACCAGGTTTGCCACCGAAAGATCTTCGCGCTGAACCGTCAAGGAGCACAGTTCGACGGCGACCAGGGCCGCCACATGGTCGGGAAAGGCGCGCAGGTAGTCGTGGACGCGGGCCAGGCCCGCCGCGCCGGCGACGCAGCCCAAGCCGAACAGCGGGATGCGTTTGACGTCGGAGCGAAGGCCCATCCGCGTCACCAGCCGCCCCTCCAGCGAGGGAACCGCCAAACCGGTGACCGTCGTGGAGAACACGACATCGACCTCGGACGGGGCGATTCCGGCGCGATCCAGCGCCGCCTGCAGTGCTCGTTCGCTCAGATCCAGAGCGATGTCAAGGTATTCGTCGTTCGCCTCGCTGAAGCCACTGAGCTTGGGGTAGCGCGCCAACGGCAGCGCCAGCTGCCGGGTGGCGACACCACTGTGGGCGGCGAAGCGCTGAAAGTCTGGGCCGGCGAAGTCCGACAGGGCGGCCATCACCTCGCCCTGACGGTGCTGGTGAGAAGGGAATTCCACGGCTACGGCGGCCACGGTCGGAGTGTTGTTCATGTCGAGGTCACGGTGCCGCCGCGGCCGTGGTTCAACGGCACGGCATAGCCGGCGAATATTGAACGCCCGCGCCATCCACTACGTATCTTGTCGTTAGGGGTGCCGTCGGTACCTCCGGTGGACCATTTCGGCGGAAGGTCACTACGTGCTGCACCGGATCGCCCTGCTGGCCCTCGCCGCTCCACGCCGCGTCCTCGTCCTGGCCGGGCTGGTGATGGTGGCCGCCGCGGTGTTCGGGATTCCGGTGGCCGACAGCCTGTCCGCGGGGGGCTTTCAGGACCCCGGTTCGGAGTCCGCGCAGGCCACCCAGTTGCTGACCGACAAGTTCGGCCAAAGTGACCAGCAGTTGCTGATTCTGGTGAGTTCGCCCGACGGAGCCGACAGCGAGCGGGCCCGCACGGTGGGCACCGAGATCGCCGGAGTCCTGCAGCGCTCGCCGCACGTCTTCAACGTCGCCTCGCCGTGGACGGATCCGCCGTCGGCGGCTGCCCGACTGACCAGCACCGACGGCTCCGCCGGTCTGATCGTGGCCAACCTGCGCGGCGGCGAGAACGACGCACAGAAATACGCCCGCACCCTGGCTGACCAGGTGGCCCACGACCGGGACGGGGTCAGCGTTCGCGCCGGGGGCGGCGCGATGGTCTACGCCCAGATCAATCACCAGAATCAACATGACCTGTTGTTGATGGAGTCGATCGCGATCCCGCTGAGCTTCGCGGTGCTGGTGTGGGTTTTCGGCGGTCTGCTGGCGGCGGCGTTGCCGGTCGCGCTCGGCGGGCTCGCGATCGTCGGCTCGATGGCGGTGCTGCGACTGATCACCCTGGGCACCGACGTGTCGATCTTCGCGATGAACCTCACCACCGCCATGGGTTTGGCGCTGGCGATCGACTACACCCTGTTGATCATCAACCGCTACCGCGACGAACTGGCCGACGGCGTCGCCCCCGATCGTGCGCTGATCCGGACGATGACCACCGCCGGCCGCACCGTGCTGTTCTCGGCGATCACGGTGGCGCTGTCGATGGCGGCCATGGTCTTGTTCCCGATGTACTTCCTCAAGTCGTTCGCCTACGCCGGGGTGGCGACGGTGACGTTCGTGGCGATCGCGGCCATCGTGGTGACCCCGGCGGCGATCGCCCTGCTGGGGCCGCGGCTCGACGCGCTGAACCTGCGTCGCCCGATTCGACGGCTGCTGCGGCGGCCCGAGCCCGTCGCCAAACCGATCGAAGAGGGATTCTGGTACCGGTCAACGAGATTCGTTTCCCGCCACGCGGTTCCGATCGGTCTCGCGGTGGTCACCCTGCTGGTGGCGGTCGGAGTGCCGTTCCTCGGGGTGAAGTGGGGCTATCCCGACGACCGGGTTCTGCCGCGCAACGCGTCGGCGCACCAGGTGGGCGACGCGCTGCGCCAGGATTTCGCCGACGACTCCGACCGGGCGGTACCGATCGTGATTCGCGACGCGAACGGCATCGCGCCCGAGGAGCTGGACCGTTACGCCGCGGAGCTGTCCCGGGTGCCGGAGGTGTCCTCGGTGTCGGCACCGACCGGGACCTTCGTCGGCGGCAGCAGGGTGGGCGATCCCTCGGCTGCCACCGGGATCAAGGACGACACCGTGCTGCTCACCGTGGCCAGCACCGCCCCGCTGTTCTCGCAGCGTTCCGAAACCCAGCTCGATCTGTTGCATCAGGTGCCGGCACCGGGCCAGCGGCCGGTGCAGATGGGCGGGCTGGCGCAGATCAACCGGGACAGTGTCAATGCGATCACCGACCGACTGCCGCAGGTGTTGGGGCTGATCGCCGCCATCACCTTCGGGCTGCTGTTCCTGCTGACCGGCAGCCTGGTGTTGCCGATCAAGGCGCTGATACTCAATGTGTTGTCGCTGTGCGCCGCATTCGGGGCGCTGGTCTGGATATTCCAGGACGGGCACCTGGGGGCGTTGGGCACGACCCCCACCGGGATGTTGGTCGCCAACGTGCCGGTGTTGCTGTTCTGCATCTCGTTCGGGCTGTCGATGGACTACGAGGTGTTCCTGGTGTCCCGGATCCGGGAGTACTGGCTGGCCTCGGGACGCACCCGCGCCGACAACGACGAGAGTGTCTCGCAGGGCTTGGCGCATACCGCGCGGGTGATCACCGCCGCGGCGCTGATCATGTCGATCTCGTTCGCGGCGTTGATCGCCGCGCAGGTGTCGTTCATGCGCATGCTCGGCCTCGGTTTGACGCTGGCGGTGCTGGTGGACGCCACGCTGATCCGGATGGTGTTGGTGCCGGCGTTCATGCACCTGATGGGCAGTTGGAATTGGTGGGCACCTCGTCCGCTGGCGCGGCTGGCGCGGCGCTTCGAGATCAGTGAAAACGGCGGCTCAACGGGCCGCCATGCCGCGCCGCCGGGACTGCGGACCCCGCACGTGCCGTCGCATCACGGCGCGCATCGGGCCCACGGAAGTACGCACGAGGCCGCGCTGTCCACCCCGGATTGATGGCCCGCGGCCGTCAAGTCCCACAGAACGTGCGGTAGGCCCCGAACTCCGGCGGTGCCGGCGCGGCGTATGCCTCCAACCCATCGCGCGGCCGGTACGGCTCGGCGATCACGTCCAACAGCTTCTCCACCGGCGTCAGGTCGCCGCGCATTGCCGACGTCAACGCCTGCTCCACCAGGTGATTGCGCGCGATGTAGACCGGATTGACCCGGTCCATCGCGTCGACCTCAGGTTGCATCGCCCGCCAGCGCCCCAGCCAGTCACCGAACACCGCGGGCAGTGCGTCGGTGTCACCGCGCCCGGCCGCCGCCAGCTGCCGGAAGAACGAGGTGTAGTCCACCTGGTTGTCGGTCATGAGCGCCAATGCCTGGTCGATCAGTGCGGCGGCCTCCACACTGGCGGACAGCCCGAACTTCGCCAGCATCCCCGCTGACCAGAGGCCGTGATAGCGCGGCATGAACCCGTCGAGGGTTTCCACCGCCGCCGACAGCGCCAACTCCTCGGCGGCGGCGAACAGCGGCAGGATGGTCTCGGCGAATCGGGCCAGGTTCCACTGCGCGACCAGCGGCTGGTTGCCGTAGGCGTAGCGGCCGGCGTGATCGATGGAGCTGAACACCGTCGCCGGGTCGTAGGCCTCCACGAATGCGCACGGCCCGTAGTCGATGGTCTCCCCGGAGATGGTCATGTTGTCGGTGTTCATCACTCCGTGCACGAAACCGACCAGCATCCAGCGGGCGATCAGCGACGCCTGGGCTTCGACGACCGCTTGGAATAGTGCGAGGTAGGGGTTTTCGGCCTGCGCGACGCCGGGGTAATGCCGGGCGATCGCGTAGTCGGCCAACCGGCGCAGCAACCCCAGGTCACCGGTGGCGCGGGCCTGCTGGGCGACCAGCTGGAAGCTGCCGACCCGCAGGTGGCTGGCGGCCACGCGGGTCAGTACCGCACCGGGCACCGGCGCCTCGCGTTGCACCTGGGCTCCGGTGGCCACCACAGCCAGCGAGCGGGTGGTGGGGATCCCCAGTGCGTGCATGGCTTCGCTGATGACGTATTCGCGCAGCATCGGGCCGACGACAGCCAAACCGTCGCCACCGCGGGCGAACGGAGTCGGCCCGGAACCCTTGAGGTGGATGTCGCGGCGATGGTCGCCGTCGAGTTCGCCGAGCAGCAGGGCGCGGCCGTCGCCGAGCAGTGGCACGAAGTTGCCGAATTGGTGTCCGGCATAGGCCTGGGCCACCGGGGTCGCGCCCTCGGGAACGTCAGTACCGGTCAACAGCTTTAGGCCCTCGGCGCTTTTCAGCCAGGACGGATCCAAGCCGAGGTCGGCGGCCAGCTTCTCGTTGAGCACCAGCAGCTTCGGCTCCGGTGGAGTGGCGGCCTGCCAGGGCTGAGCGAGTTCGGGGAACTCGCGGGCAAAGTCCGCGGTCAATATCGGGGACGCCATCTGACCAGCCTACGCAACCGCTACCGTTGCCACGGTGACGGAACGGCGCCGCTGGGAGACGCTGAAGACGGCGGCATGGCGGATCGGGACCGCCGTCATCGTCGCCGCGATCTTCATCGGCCTGTACCACGTGAATCGCACCCACCCGCCGCACCCAGTGGTCCCGATCCCGATGGCGCACGCGATCGGGCCTGGCATCGGCATCAACGTCTCCCCCGGCGACGACGCGGCGGGCATCAGTTGCACCACCGGATTCCTGGTGCACACCCGCGACGACCGGCCCGGGCTGCTGGTGGCCGGGCACTGCAACCCGGGTGGCGGGCCCGGGCAGGTGGTGATCCGCCACGGCGGCGCCTTCGCCTATCGCACCATCGGCACCTTCACCGAGACCGTCAGCGATGGCAGCAACTGGGATGACTACGACATCGGGCTGATCACCCTGGATGATCCGGGCAAGATTCCGTTGACTTCGGTCATCGATGGACATCCGGTGATCGGGGTCGCCGATTATGTCTCTGTCGGGGATGTGCTGTGTCACTACGGAATCCGCAGCGGTGGACCGGTGTGCGGTCCGGTGGTGGCCAGCGAAACGAACAAGGTCCGGTTTGAAGCCGGCGGTACCTGCGGCGACTCCGGCGGGCCGGTGTACCGACTGCGCGACGATGGTGCCGCCGAGGCAGTCGGCATCTACATCGCGGTGTCCGACGGCACCTACTCCGAGCCCAAGTGCGAAGACCCGCATCCCTTCTCGATCGCCCAGACCATCACCCCGTGGCTGTCGGCCTGGGATCTGACGCTGGACACCACCACCGGCCGTTGACGCGGCACGCAATCTCGTAACCTGGTGAAATAGGTCCAGGAGGGCAGTGCGATGAGTCTGTCAGAGCAATCTCAGGACCGGACGCGGATGTTCGCCCGCGTGATCGGTCCGTTCCTGGTCATCGTCACCGCGGCGGCCATATCTGGTGCCCCGCAGGTGTGGGCGCAGGCCTCGGACTTCGGGCCCGATCCGTTGTCGCTGTGGGAGGCTGGGGCGTTCACCCTGCTGGCCGGATTGACGGTGGTGACCCTGCACCGGCTTTGGCGCGGCGCAGCGGCGATCTGCGTCTCGGTGACGGGCTGGATCACCCTACTCAAGGGGCTCGCGTTGACGGTGCTTCCCTACGCCGGTATGTCGAGCGCGAACTTCGCGATGCGCGCCGAAGGGTGGGCGCGCGCCGCCTATGTGCTGTTCGCCCTGATCGGGCTGTACCTGATCTACGTGGGATGGGCGCCGTTGCGAGATCGGCCGGATCTGCGCTCGGCGGCGTGATCGGCGAACGCGACTTTTATCCGGTTTCGGCCGCGGCGCGAATCCCGCGCAACAGGTAGTTCGTCGCGACGACGTGCATCCGTGTCCCGATCACCAGGGCGCGATAGATGCTGCCGTGTAGTCCCGGGAACGCCGCGTAGCTGTGGGTGTGCACACGCGTCGCGCCTGCCTGGTCGTCGGTGAGCTCGAACACCAGCCGGTAGCGCGAAAAGCGATGCTGTCCGGCCAGTTCGAGCCGTTGCGACTCAACGCGTTCGGCCACTTCGAAGCCGGCGCGGGGCTGCAGGCCGAGCGGCACGAGCAGCGGATTGCGTTCGTTGTCGCGCAACATGGCCTCGACATAGCGTTGCAGGGCACTCCATACCCGGTTGCGGGGCGCGTCGATCCGGAGCGTGTGCTCGTCGATGTAGGGCAGGTCGCTGGCCATGGAATCACCTTGTCTGCTTTGAGGTGGCGTTCTGGAAGTCGTCGGACGCCAGGCAGCGGGCCTGTTCGGTGACCGCGGCTCGTAGGCCGGCGGCGTCGTCGAGGGTTCGGCCGGCCTCGATGGCACGTCGTGCCCCGCGGATCGCGATCGGCGGTTGACTGGCCAGACGTTGAGCGAATTCACGAGCCGCGGAATCAAGTTCGTCGTCGCCGACCACGCGGTTGGCCAGTCCGATGCGCAGCGCCTCGGCGGCGTCGATGACCTCGCCGAGCAGGATCAATTCTCGTGCTCGCCCCTCCCCGACGAGGCGTGGGAGTCGAAACGTGGCGCCCATGTCGGGCAACAGGCCGTAGCGGGTTTCGGTCAAGCCGACCCGGGCGTCGTCGGTGAAGATGCGGAAGTCGCAGGCCAGCGCCAGCTGCAGACCCGCCCCGTAAGCGTGGCCCCGGACCGCTGCGACGCTGGGACAGCCCAGCTGAGGAATCCATTCGAAGGTCCCGGCCACGCGGAGGCCGAGCTCCACGGTCGCGTCATCGAGGGGTCGCTCGGCGAACGCGGTCAACGTCCCGGCCATGTCTTCGACCAGGTCGATGCCGGCCGAGAAGGAGGGCTCATCGCCGGCGACGATCAGACAACGGAGGGTCTCGTCAGCCAGCAATTGCCTGCCGAGGTGGTCCAACTCCGCGCGCATTGCCGGGCTGATCGCGTTGCGCTTCTCGGGTCGCGACAACGTCACGGTTCCGACGTGTTCGCTGCGGTCATAGCGAATGGTCTGGTACCTGCTCATGTCATGTAGACGATTCCGCGTCGCTGATTGTGACACCGACGAACTGTGACATTCGCCGGCCTCTTTCCGTCCTAGCAGATGAAGACCCCAAACAGGAAGAGGCCCGCCTTCAGAACGTGTCGACGAACCGCCGTGGTGGGACGTCTCGCCCGAATCCGGTCGACGCCGCCAGCGTTGCGATGATCAGACCGCGCGTCTCGGCCGGGTCAATGACGTCGTCGATCTCGAAAAGTGTTGCTGCGTTGAGTGCTTTGGCATTCTCCTGCGCGACGGCGGTGGCCTGGCGGACGCGTTCCTCCCGCTCATCGGGGTCGGCGATGGCGTCGAGTTCCTTGCGCAGTCCCAACCGGACCGCACCTTCGAGTCCCATCGGCCCCAGATGCGCGCTCGGCCAGGCCACGGTCAGCACCGGTTCGTGGAGACTGCCGCCCATCATGGCCTGGGCACCCAGGCCGTAGCCGCGCCGCAGGATGACCGCGATCAGTGGCACCCGCAGCGCCGCGCCGGCCACCAGCAGCCGAGAAGCCCTCCGTACCAGTGCTTCTGCTTCGGCAGCGGGCCCGACCATGTAGCCGGGGCAGTCGACCAGCGACACGATAGGCAGCCCGAAGGCATCGCACAGCTGCAGGAAACGCGCGGCTTTGTCGGAGGCGGCGGCGGTGATGGCCCCGGCCATCACCATGGTGTTGTTGCCGATGATCCCGACTGGGCGGCCGTCGATCCGCGCCAGTGCGGTGACCATCTCGGGTGCGAATCGCTCCCGCAGGAAAGTCACCGAATCAACGTCGGCGATGGTCTCGATGATCGGCTTGAGCGGATAGGCCCGCCGTGCGCGCTCGGGAATCATGGTGCGCAAGGCGTTCTGGTCTGCCGCCGCGCCGGGGACGGTAGTGCCTTGGAAATAGCCGAGGACTCGCTTGGTCACCGCGACGGCCTCGGCTTCGTCGGCCACCACAACATCGACGACGCCGTTGGGTGCCTGCACGGACAGCGGGCCCACGTCATCGGGTGCGACGTGGCCTAATCCGCCGCCGGCGATCATCGCCGGGCCCGCCATGCCGATCGAGGTGTCCGCGGTCGCGATGATCAGATCCGAGACGCCCGCGATCACCGCGTTGCCGGCAAAGCAGCGGCCCTTGACCACCGCGATACGCGGGACCAGCCCGGACAGCTTGGCCCACAAGGCGAATGCCGGTACGTCGAGTGACGACACCGTCGGATAGTCGGTGTCGCCGGGCCGGCCACCGCCGCCTTCGGCAAAGAAGACCGTCGGCAGGCGCATCCGTTCGATGAGCTCGAACAGGCGGTCCTTCTTGAAGTGGCCGATCGCGCCCTGCGTGCCCGCCAACACGGTGTAGTCGTAGGACAACACGGCGCAGGCGCCGCGTTCGGGTCCGAACAGTGCGCCGTTGATGGTGGCGGTGCCTCCCAGCAGGCCGTCGCCGGGGGTGTTGGCAATGAGGTCGTCGACGTCGCGGCGAGCACGTTGGGCCGCGATCGCGAACCGCCCGTATTCCACAAAGGTCCCGGGATCGACCAGGTCAGCGATGTTCTCGCGGGCGGTACGCCCCCCGGCATCGTGTCGGCGTTGCACCGCCTGCGGTCGGGCCGCGTCCTCAGTGAGCGCGCGACGGCGCAGCAGCTCAAGGTGCTCGTCACGCAGCGGAGCGTCGGGCATGTGGGATTCCTTCGCCGGGGTGTTGACCTAAACAACATCATGTGCCGCGCGCCATCCACCCTGACGTTCGGCCCCTACGCTGAGGGCATGGCGAACGAGGAACAGCGGCAGGCCTGGGCGGCCCAGGGCATCGACTGGGTGGACAACGCGGCGATCTTCGAGGCGGTGCTGGCACCGTTCGCCGATGCGGTGATGCGTGCCGCCGGCATCACCGCGGGCGAGCGGGTGCTCGACATCGGCTGCGGCTCAGGAACATTGCTGCAGCGCACCGCGGCCCTGGGCGCCGTTCCGTTCGGCGTGGACATCTCCGAGCCGATGGTGCAGGCGGCGCGCCGGCGGGTCCCCGAGGCCACCGTGAGCCTCGGCGACGCCCAGACCCTGGATTTGCGCGCGGCCGCGGGCGGGGCATCGTTCGACCGGGTCATCTCCCGGTTCGGGGTGATGTTCTTCGACGATCCGGTGGTCGCATTCACCAACATCCGCCGGGCGGCGGCCCCGAGCTCCCGGCTGGCGTTCGTGTGCTGGCGCGAAGGCGACAATCCGATGTTCACCGCGGGCACCGACGTCCTGGCCGCCAAACTGGAATCACCTCCCGCCGCGCTGGATCCCGCCGCGCCTGGTCCGCTGGCATTCGGCAATCCCGAGCGGGTGCGAGCCATCCTGACCGACGCCGGCTGGCACGACACTGCGTTGGAAGCGTTCGACGGGGTCTGCAACTTCGGGATCGGCGGTAGCGACGGCGTCAAGGAGCGGCTGGCGTTGATCCTGGCCAACCGCACCGGCCAACAGGCCCGCGCCGAACTGGAGGCCCGGCTGGGCGCCGACGGCTGGGCCGCCGCGGTCGAGGAGCTGCGTGACGAGCTGCGCCGCCAGCGGGTGGACGGTGTGGTGCAGTTCCCGGGCCGCACCTGGGTGGTCACCGCGATAGCGTGACCGGGACCGCTCCGATCACCGGTAAGGACTTCCGTGACCTCACACCCCTTCGACCGTGCCATGCAGCTCGAGACCGTCGACGCCGGGACTTTTCGTGGCGTCACCCACCCGGAGTGGGCCAACATGGTCGGGCCGTTCGGCGGGATCACCGCTGCGGTCTTGCTGCGCGCCGTCGAATCGCACCCCGAGCGCATCGGCGATCCGCTGGCGCTGACCGTCAACTTCGCCGCACCGATCGCCGACGGCGAGTTCGACATTTCGCTGCGCGCCGCCCGGACCAACCGCAGTAATCAGCACTGGGTGCTGGAGCTGCGCCAGGGCGACGAGGTCAAGACCACCGCCACCGCGCTGTTCGGCCTGCATCGCGACACCTGGGCCGACGACGAAAGCCACCCGCCGAGTGCGCCCGCTCCCGAGGACGTCGCCCCCGGCACGTTCGTCGACGCCATCGTCTGGGCTACGCGCTATGACATGCGCTTCACCGACGGCCCGGTGCCCCTCAAGACGGTAGAACCCAGCGCATCGTCGACCACCACGTTGTGGGTGCGCGACGCCGAGGACCGGCCGCTGGACTTCGCGGCGCTGGCGTGCCTGTCCGACGTGTTCTTCCCCCGGGTGTTTCTGCGCAGCGGCCGCTTCCTGCCGGCCGGCACTATCTCCCTGACCACCTATTTTCATGCCGACCAAGGCGAAATCGATGCGCTTGGAAGCGATTTCCTGCTCGCCAGCGCGCACGCCAACCGGTTCTCGCGCGGCTACTTCGATCAGAGTGCGCACCTGTGGTCACGGGCGGGACAGCTGCTGGCCAGCACGCATCAGCTGGTGTACTTCAAGGACTGACGCTCAGGACGCAACCTCGGGTGAATACCGGGATCGCCGTCGCTGAACTAGCGTCGCCGGTATGCCCGAGGAACTCGGCGCCCATGCCGATGCCGCGCGAGCGCGCGAGGATCTCCTGACGCGGCGACTGCAGAGGTCCATGCAGGCCGACCGGGCTTTCCTGGCCACGGTGCGCAGCGCCGCGCAGGTGGCCCTGCTGGGCCGCAAGCGGCTCGACAGCATCGAGGCCGAGATTCACGGAGCGCTGGCCCAGCACCGCGCGCTGGCGTTGGACACTCCCGCCGGTGCCCGCCAGTTTCAGCGGTTCTTGACCGCCAAGACCCACGACATTCACCAGGTGATCGCCGACACCGTCGCGGACAGTCAGGCCCGCGCGCGGTCGGTGCGCTCCCTGGGCGGCGGCTACTCGGTCGAGGACCGGCAACGGCCGACCGTCCAGGCCGTCGACCACTCCTTCAAACGGGGTCCGGCCACCGCTGACACACGCCGGCTCAATCAGATCGATGCGTTCCGGGAGGCCTTCGGCCGCGATCCAGTGTCAGTCTCCGATTGGACGACCGCGGCCGCGCTGGACGCGCACACCTACGATCCCAAGTTCCAGGGCGTGGACTCCGAAGTCCGGGTGGCCCGGATCGATCCGGTGCCTGGGCAAGGCGTGGTGCGTACGTCGCAGTGGATCCCCCAGCGCGATGTCTCTAGCGTTCCGCCTTGGAAACGTGACTTCGGCAACGAACGCGGCCCCAACTCGCGTTTCGATCCCGAGGACACCAAAGTCACGACGTATATCGACTACGACAATGGCATTGTCGTGATGCGGCAGAACCCTTCCGTCGAACTCAATTCCGATGGATCGTCGGGGCGGGTGAAAGTCGGTGTCCCGCAAGGCAGCGTCGCTCAAGCCGCGGACGGGTCGGTACGTATCAAGTACGACGCGGGTAACCCATTCGCACCTGGTGCCTTGACCGACGCGCACGGACTATTCGGCAACCACCGCCTGAGCGTCAACGGCGACTTGGTGTTCACCCCCGGCCCGGGTGGTGTGCACGTGGACGGCACACGCACCGACTATCCGTCGCTGGAGGTCTACCAAGATCTGCCGAACGGAACTACCCGAACGGTTTTGATCGATCCCGCACAGTCCGGCAGCAGCGTGGGCCCGGCCCTGAACCTTCCGTTCCATCACGAAGTAGGCGTCGGCGGCAAGGCGTTTATGCCCTTCGATGCCACCGAATTCGTCCCGATCACTTCCGTGCCGTCGGTACCGTCAGCTTCGGGCAGACCGGGCGGCGCCCCCGCGTGACCAGCGAAAGGACCTAGATCCATGCCGATTGCAACGCTGGCCCGCATCCGCAGCAGCGACACCACCGTCTGGCGGGCCGCGACATGGGCAGCACCGCTCGTCGTCCAAGTCGTGTTCGCAGCAGCCTTGGGCGTCGGCTGGTTACTCGGTCGTTATCCGACCAATAGCGATGCCGGGTATTCCATCTTGATCGTGGCCACGGTCATCATCACCACCGTCGCATCGCTGCTGATCGGCGCGAGGCTGCTGCGCGCTGAGTCACCGCGTCGACGCAGCCTGGGATTGGCCCTCGGGGGAGCCGGTCTGGCCGCCGCCGCCGTGGGCTTGTCATACGCCCTGATTTTTCTACCAATGCTCACCGCATGAGCGCCCCGCCCGCCGAAGATCGCTACGGTCCGTACGGTTTCGTCGCCGCGCTGGGGACAATAGCGATCGTCGAGACCGCGACGTGGGTGTTGGTTCCTTTTTGGCTCGCCCAGCTGTACCTGTTGGGCGTCGCGACCCTGATCCTGGTGCCTACCGGCTTTTTCATGTGGCAGACCGGTGGCGCCAAAACTGCTCAGGTGGGCCTGGGCATCCTGATCGGCTACCTGGCGACGCCACTGACGATCGCCCTGGTCGTCATCCCGTCAGTTGTCATCACCCAGCTACTGCGCCTGGCGTGACCGTTGCCGGCAGGTACGGTGACCAGCATGTCTTTCAGAATCGCCGACACCCCAGATCAGTCCGGCCGCACCTTCGTGGTGACCGGCGCCAACGGTGGTCTCGGTGAGGTCGTCACCCGCACCCTGGCCGCCAAGGGTGCCAGCGTGGTGATGGCCTGCCGCAACACCGCTAAGGCCCAGGAGATCGCCGACGACATCGACGGTGACGTCCGGGTGGCGGCGCTGGATCTGGGCAGTCTGGCCTCGGTGCGCGATTTCGCCGCACAACAGGGCGGCTTCGACGTGCTGGTCAACAACGCCGGGATCATGAATATCCCGATGCGGCGCACGGTGGACGGCTTCGAGACGCAGTTCGGGGTCAACCACTTGGGCCACTTCGCGTTGACCGGCCTGCTGCTGGACCGGATCAGCGACCGGGTGGTGACGGTGTCGAGCATCGCGCACAAGCAGACCCCCAAGTTCTGGGTCGACGACCTCAACTACGAGCACCGCCCCTACCAACGCAACCTGGCCTACGCCCAGTCCAAGCTGGCCAACCTGATGTTCGCCCGCGAGCTGCAGCGGCGGCTGGTCGCGGCCGGTTCGCCGCTGCGCTCTTACGGCGTGCACCCCGGGGTGTCGACCACCGAGCTGTTCGACAACGACAAGACCATCGTCGGGTTGATCGCCAAGTACGGCCTGCCCCTGGCCGGTCAGCCGCCGGAGCGGGGCGCCGAGTCGACCTTGTTTGCCGCGACCGTGCCCGACGCCGACCCGGACACCTACTGGGGCCCCACCAAGCTGAACCAGTCCCGCGGCCCGATGGGGCCGTGCCCGTCGAACAAGCTCTCGAAGGATCAGCGGCTGTGGCTGCGGCTGTGGGAGGAGTCGGAGAAGATGACCGGGGTCAGCTACCCGCTCTAGTCGCTGCAAGCTGGGCACACCGCATGCCGGCCCCGGCGGGTGACGGGTGTGGCGCATGGGACTCAAGCGGGCCGACGCGGCCCCATGTCGCCGACAATCCACCGTGATACCGCAGCTCACCGGTTAAGTTGTGGCGAGCCGCCACGCGATGCGGCATGAGACGGACCGAAAGAGATCATGCGAGTTGAGGGGCGCGACGTCGCCGTCACCGGCAACCTGCTGCAGCCGCTGACCCGACGCACCAACGACATTCTGCGTCTGGTGCTGGCCGCACTCTTCCTCGCGACCGTCATCACCAGCTCGTTGGTCACCCGCTACGAATGGGTGTCACTCGAGCGGTCGGTTTCCCAGATCGTCGGGGTGCTCTCCCCCGTCCACGCCAACCTGGTCTACCTCGCCTACGGCATCGCGATCCTGGTGTTGCCGTTCGCGATTCTGATCGGGCTGGTGGTCTCCAAGCAATGGAAGCTGCTCGGAGCCTACGCCGTGGCCGGACTGCTCGCCGTGGTGTCCCTGTCGATCCGCAGCACCGGAATGGCCGCACCGAACTGGCATTTCGACCTCTCCGATCGGCTGGCCACCACGCTGGCGCAGTTCCTCGACGACCCGCGGTGGATCGCCATGCTCGCCGCCATGCTCACCGTCTCCGGCCCCTGGCTGCCGGCCCGCTGGCGACGCTGGTGGTGGGCCTTGTTGCTGGCGTTCGTACCGATCCACCTGGTGGTCAGCGCGATCGTCCCGGCCCGCTCCCTGCTCGGGCTGGCCGTCGGATGGTTCGTCGGGGCGTTGGTGATCCTGATCGTCGGCACCCCCGCGCTGGAGGTGCCGTTGGACGGCACCGTGCGCGCCCTGGCCCGTCGCGGTCACACCGTCTCCGAACTCGCCGTCATCCGGCCGGCGGGCCCCGGGCCGCTGGTGCTGTCCACCGTCGGCGACCAGCCGGTGATCATCGAGTTGTACGGCCCCAACCAACGCAGCGGCGGCGCGCTGCGACAGCTCTGGCGCAAATTCCGGTTGCGCACCACCGAGACCGCACCGCTGCACGCCTCGCTGCACCGTGCGGTGGAGCACCGCGCACTGATGGCGATCTCCATCGCCGATACCGGGTTCGCCAATACCAACACCGTCGCGGTCGCCTCCCTCGACCGGGGCTGGACGCTGTACGCCCACACCCCGCCCCGCGGCACCCCGATCGCCGACTGCACCGCCACCACGCCGGTGGCTAAGCCCTGGGAATCCTTGCGAAGCCTGCACGATCAGCAGATCTCGCACGGCGACCTGCGCGCCAAGGAGATGACCGTCGACGACGGCCAGGTGCTGTTCGGCGGCTTCGGCAACGCCGAGTACGGCGCCACCGACACCCAACTGCAGTCCGATATCGCCCAGTTGCTGGTCACGACATCCTGGCTGTACGACGCGGCCGCGGCGGTGGCAGCGGCGATCGAATACTTCGGCCGCACGATGGTGCTGGCCGCCTCGCGACGCCTCACCAAATCCGCGGTGCCCGCACGCCTTCGCAATGCCGTCCCCGATGTCGGCACGGTGATCGCCGCCGCCCGCGAGGAGGTGAAGCGTCAGACCGGTACCGATCAGATCCAGACCAAGACCATCACCCGGTTCACCCGCAGCCAGCTGATTCAGCTGATCCTGCTCGTTGCCCTGGTGTATGTGGCCTACCCCTTCATCAGCCAGGTGCCCACGTTCTTCTCCCAACTGCGGCAGGCGAACTGGTGGTGGGCGTTGGTCGGGCTGATCGTCTCGTCGCTGACCTATGTCGGCGCCGCCGGCGCCCTGTGGGCCTGCGCCAACGGCTTTGTCAGCTTTCGCAATCTGGCGATCATGCAGGTGGCCAACACTTTTGCGGCCACCACCACCCCGGCCGGGGTCGGCGGCCTGGCGCTGAGCACCCGGTTCCTGCAGAAGGGCGGCCTGAGCACCTTGCGTGCGACCGCCGCGGTCGCGTTACAGCAGTCGGTGCAGGTGATCGTGCACGTGATCCTGCTGGTCATCTTCACCACCGCTGCGGGCGCCTCGACGGACCTGTCCCACTTCGTGCCCGGTGCGACCATGCTGTATTTGATCGCCGGTGTGGCGCTCGGCTTGGCCGGCATCGTGCTGCTGGTGCCGAACCTGCGCCGGTGGTTGACCACGGCGCTGCGGCCGCGCCTCAAAGAAGTCACCAGCGACCTGATGGATCTGGCCCGCGAGCCCAAACGGCTGGCATTGATCGTGCTGGGCGCGGCCGGCACCACATTGGGTGCGGCGCTGGCATTGTGGGCCAGTGTGGAGGCCTTTGGCGGCAACACCTCATTCGTCACCGTCACGGTCGTGACGATGGTCGGTGGCACCCTGGCTTCCGCGGCGCCGACGCCCGGCGGGGTGGGGGCCGTGGAGGCCGCCCTGATCGGTGGGCTGGCCGCGTTCGGTGTGCCCGCCGCGCTGGCGGTCCCGTCCGTGCTGCTCTACCGGGTGCTGACTTGCTGGCTGCCGGTGTTCATCGGCTGGCCGGTGATGCGATGGCTGACCGAGAACGAAATGATCTGAGCCGCCTCAGCGCAGGGATGTGGTCATCAGACCTGTTATCGCTTCGATGACGTCGAAGTCGGCGTCGCGGTGCGCAACCCGGGCGTGATGCCGGAGCGCGACCGCCGCGATCAGACAGTCGTTGATACTGCGAATCGTCTGGCCGGTACTTCTGGCTGCCCGATAAATGCCCGCGGCCGAGCGAAAGTCGGTTGCGGTCTCGACCTCCAGCGACGACAACCCGTTGACCAGCCGTTCGAGCTTTCGGTAAGTCTGCTCATCGCTAGCTCCAGCTAATATCTCCATCGCGATCGGCTCGCAGGTCACCACTTGATCCGGCTCATCCGAGAGCAGTCGCCGCACTTCCAGTGCTGCCGTCGAGCCGGTTCCCCGGAAGTACTCGATCCATGCCGAGGTGTCGACCAGGATCATCCGATTTCGCCGGGCTGTTCGTCCCGCAACTCATCGAGGTCACCCGTCCACCCGATGCCTTCGAGGCTCAGCAGAAACTCCCGGCTCAACGGGGCCCCCACGAGGCGACGTAACGCGAGGTCAACAGCCGCCTTCTTGGTCGTCACACCGAATCGGCGCATCACCTCGGCGGTGAGCTCGTCATCGAGATCGATGTTGGTGCGCGACATACACCAACAATACACCTCGAGCTATCCCGCCCCCGCCGCCGCATACACCCGGCTCACCTCCGGTTCGGGGTAGCCGGCGTCGGTGACCGCGGCGCGCACCGCGTCGCCCACCTTCAATGTGAGCGTGGCGGGCACCAGCGCGATCACACAGCCACCGAACCCACCGCCGGTCATCCGGGCGCCGAGCGCACCGGCGGCCACCGCACTGTCGGCGATCAGGTCGATGTGCTCGGTGGTGATCGCGAAGTCGTCACGCATCGAGGCGTGCGAGGCGGTGAACAACGCACCGGCCGCGGCGAAGTCCAGCTCGTTGCACGCGGCCACGAAATCGAGCACTCGTTCATTCTCGGTCAGCACGTGCCGAGCTCGCCGGGCATCGACCGGGTCAGCGACCGCCTCCAGCGCTTCCACACCGCGGTGCTGGACCTCGCGCAGCGATGAGACCCCCAATGCGGCGGCGGCTCGCTCGCACGATGCCCGCCGGGCGGCGTATTCCCCGTCGACGTGGCCGTGCCGCTGACCGGAGTCGAGCAGCAGCAGGGTCACTCCGGAAGCGTCCGGGTCGAACGGCACCGGGTGCACGGCGATGTCGCGGAAGTCGATCAGCAGCGCGTTGGACACCTCCCCGAACAGCGACGACAGCTGATCCAGCAAACCCGTTGGCGCGCCGACATAGTCGTTCTCGGCGCGCTGGCCGATCCGGGCCTGCTCGATCCGATCGATATTCAGGCCAGCGGCCGAGGCCAAGGCGCCGAGCACCGCGCATTCCAGCGCCGCCGAGGACGACAGGCCCGAGCCGATCGGTACGTCGCTGCGGATATCCATGGTTCCACCGGGGACCGCGAAACCGCTGTCGCGCAGCGCCCAGATCACCCCGGCGGCATAGGCGCCCCAGCCGGTGGTCTGCCCGGGTGTGGTGTTCAGCGGAATGCTCACCGGTGCGTCGGCGCGGTCGCTGAGCACGGTGAGTGTGTCGGTCTCGGCCGGGGTGAAGGTGACGCTGGTGCGTTGCGGCAACGCGATGGGCAGCGCGAAACCGCCGTTGTAGTCGGTGTGTTCGCCGATCAGGTTGACCCGACCAGGAGCGGAGTAGGTGATCACAGCTCACGCAGCCTAGCCGCCACCGACTCCGGGGTGACGTCGGCGATGAACGCGTCCATCGCCGACTCCGAGGCCGCCAGAAACTTCAGCTTGTTCGCGCTGCGTTTGATCGACATCAGCTCCACGTGAAAATAGCCGTCGGCCTGCGCGCCGTCGCTGCGGTACTGGTGCAGTGCGGCCATATAGGGCAGCGGGGCGTCGTAGATACGGTCGAAGCGACCCAACAGGTTTCGGTAGACGGCCGCGAAGTCGTCGAGTTCGTCCTCAGACAGGTCGGTCAGGTTGTGCACCCACCGTTTCGGATACAGATGCACCTCGACCGGCCAGCGCGCGGCGAACGGCACGAACGCGGTGAAGTGTTCCGTCTGCGCCACGATCCGAGTGCCCTCGGCACGCTCGGCCGCCAGCAGATCGGCGAACAGACTCCCGCCGTGCGTAATTCGATGCGCGCGCGCTTGATCCAGCATCGCGGCGGTGCGCGGGGTCAGGTAGGGGTAGCCGTAGATCTGGCCGTGCGGGTGAGCCAACGTCACCCCGATCTCCTCGCCGCGGTTTTCGAAGCAGAACACCTGCTCGACGCCCGGGCGGGCCAACAGGTCGGCGGTGCGATGCCGCCATGCCTGCACCACCAGCCGGGCGTGTGCCGCCGGCAGGTCGGCGAACGAGCCGGTGTGATCGGCGGAGAAGCAGATCACCTCGCAGCGGCCGTTGCCCGGTGCGGAGATGAACGATTTCGGCGCGGTTTCTCCCGCTGAGCGGTCATAATCGCGCCGAAATCCCGCCAGACTGGGGAACCGATTCTCGAAGACCACGACGTCGTAGTCGGCCGCCGGCACCTCGCTGGTCTCACCGCTCGGTCCCGGGCACAGCGGGCAGGCCTCGGCGGGGGGCTTGTAGGTGCGGTCCTGGCGCTGCGCGGCGATGATCACCCACTGACCGGTGGTGCGGTCGAGGCGCAACTGCGACGGCTCGGGGTCACGAGGCGGCAGCGGCCGCAGGTCTGCCACCGGCACCGGGGCACGGCCGGGCAGCGCGAAGAACAGGAGGTCGCGGCCGTCGGCAAGCGTCCAGCGAATCGGGGCGCTCACGCGACCAGCCGCGGATGCAGCCGCTGCGGGGCGATCTCGACGCCGGCCGCCAGGTCGTCGGCCAACTGCGCGGCGAAGCCCAGCAAGCCGGCGAGATCGATCCCGAACGGGGCCGGAGGCTGCACCGTCGCCAGATGTTCGGCGCCGCGGCGCAACAGACTGACCGCGCCGGCGACGTTGCCCCGCTGAACGTGGGTGACGCCGACGGCGAGCTGCGCCAGGCCCTGCCACAGTTCACGCTCGGCGGCGGGCCGATGCTTCCAGGCGGCTTCCAGCACCTCGTGGGCGTTGAACGCCAGCCCGTCATCCAGCAGCAGCTGCGCGTAGGCGAGCATCTGGGCCGGCGGCAGGTCGAGGTCGTCGGGAACACCTTCGACCCCGCCCTGGCTGCCGCGGGGCAGCGGGCGGCCCAGCCGATCACGCGGGCGGGCGTTGCGGGGGCGGCCCGAATCGTCGCGGTCGCGGGTTGTCACCTGTCCATCATGGCAAGCCGGTCAGGCGGGCTTGGCAGCAATCACCTCGATAGCGGCCATGTTGTTGCGGTGGCGGCGGAATGTCGCGCGCATGTTGAGCACCCGGGCGCGCGCGTCCGAATCGCGCAGCACGTTGAACACAAAGCGCAGCGCCCCGATCAGACCCTCGTCGGCGATCAGCCGGTGCGGCTCCAACAGCGCCATCGGTGCGTAGGCGATCTTCTCCACGGTGAAGCCGGCGTCGGTGAGCAGTTCGGTCCACTCGGCGGCGGTCAGCGGGCGGGCGTTGACCTTGATGGAGCGGGCCAGCGCGGTGCGGACCTCGTCCTTGACGGCCTCGGGCACGTCGATGGGCTGCAGGACCATCTCGTGAATGGCGTAGCGGCCGCCGGGGCGCAGCACTCGGTAGGCCTCCCCGATGATCTCGGCCTTGTGCGCGTTGGTCTGCATGGTCAGCATCGCTTCGCCGATGACGACGTCGGCGCTGTCGGCGTCCAGGCCGGTCTTCGACGCCTCGCCGGTGACCACTCGGCCCCGTTCGCCGACCACCGAGCGGACCACGCCGGCGGCGTTCTCGTCGGCCTCGACGCCGGTGTAGGTGCCGGGGCTGTTCTGCAGGATCTCTTTCGCGGTGCGCCCCAGGCCGGGTGCGAGTTCCACGACGTCGGCGCCGGCCAACCGGGCGTCGGCCAGCATCCGGTGGGTGAGTCCGAGCCCGCCGGGTCGCAGCACGCGTTTGCCGAGGCGGGCGAACAGCCAGTGTCCGGGCAGATCAGCGGTTTTGCGGTCGGGCATCGGCAGGCTCATGCAACGAAGGTTAGCCTTACCAGCCTTGGGTCGCCAGGGGACTTTAGACCCCTATATCTCCTTTAAATAGCCCGATGGCCGGTCGTTTCAGGCCACCTGGCGGCCGGCCAGGAAGGTGGCGCGCACCTCTAGATCGGCGATCGCTTCCGGGGCGACGGTGCGGGGGTCGGCCGACAACACCACCAGGTCGGCGTACTTGCCCACCTCAAGGGAGCCGGTCACGTCGTCGGCGAACAGTTGCCAAGCCGCGTCGAGGGTTTGCGCCCGGATCGCCTGCTCGACGGTGAGCCGCTCTTCGGGCGCCAGGACCCGGCCGCTGGGCGCAATCCGGGTGGCGGCGACGCTGATGTTGCGCAACGGCTCTTCGGGGGTGACCGGCGCGTCGTTATGCAGTGAGATGCGCATGCCCGTCGCGACGGCGGACGCCGCCGGCATCCACCGCGAGCCGTGTTCCTCCCCGAACAGCCCGTCGACCAGAACATCACCCCAGTAGTGCAGGTGGTCGACGAACAGGCTGCAGGTGACGCCCAGCGCGGCGGCACGGCGCAACTGCTCGGGGCGGATGGCGCCGACGTGTTCGAGGCGCAACCGATGATCGGGGCGCGGGTGCCGCGCCAGCACGTCCTCGTAGACGTCGAGGATGGTGTCGACGCCGTTGTCGCCGTGCACATGGCAGGCCATCTGCCAGCCGTGCGGGAAGTACGCCTCGACGATGCGGGTCAGCTGTTCGCCGGTGTAGTTGGCGTGCCCGCACGATCCGGGTTCGACGCCGATGGTGCGGGTGGCGTCGGTGTCCAGGTACGGGAACGACAGGTCGATGTTGCCGATCCACGGTGAGCCGTCCACCCAGATTTTGATACCGATCTGGCGCGCCATGTCGTCGCCGTCCCCCGGCGACGCATCGGTGTGCAACTCCGGGTTGGAGATCTCGTAGGTGCGCAGTCGCACGGTCAGCTCATTGCGCAGATGGTCAATCAGCGGGCAGAACTGCGGCGAGAAGGCCATCTCCGAAATCGTCGTCAGCCCGGCTCGATTGAGCCGCGCGCATTCGGCGCGCAGCATCGCCGGGGCATCGCCGGGCAGCATCGCCTTCCCCAACAGTGGAATGAGCGCGGCAGTTTCCTCCGCGGTCCCATCCAGTTCGCCGGCGGCGTCGCGGCCGTATTTCGCACCGACCGGGTCGGGGGTGTCTCGGCTCAAGCCGGCCTGTCGGGCGGCCGCACTGTTGAAGTAGGCCTTGTGCCCGGAGTTGTGCACGATCACCAGGGGGTGCTCCGGGGCGACGGCGTCCAGCCAAGCCCGCGTCGGTTCGGGAAGCCCGGGCTGCAGCAGCGCGTCCCAGCCGATCGCGTAGGCCCCGTCGGCGCCACGGGCGGCGACCTCCTTGCGGACCAGTTCCACCACGGCGTCAGCGTCGGTCAGGGTGACCGGCCGGATATCGAGCATCCGATCCGACAGCACCACGGACTCCATCAGCGGATGCCCGTGCGCCTCGACGAAGCCGGGCAATACGCAGCCGTCGCCGATGTCGAGCACCCGGGTGTCGGGACCGATGAGGCCGTCCATGTCCTTGCGGTCACCGACCGCGACGATCCGCCCATCGGTGACGGCCAGCGCCTCGGCGGTCGGTTGCGCGTCATTGACCGTGAGCACCGTGCCGATGACAACGAGATCCGCTATGGGCATTCCGGTCTCCTTCTCGGCAGGCATCGCCGGAGTGTAAGTGGAATAGCGAAGCGTCCAGCACTGTTCGAGCCGATATGCCCAAACCCTTTACCGAGACCGAGCGTCAGCAGTTTCTCGCCGACAAGCATGTGGCCGTGTTGTCCGTCGCCGCCACCGATGGTCGCCCGCCGGCCAGTGTCCCGATTTGGTACGACTACACCCCCGGCGGCGACATCCTGGTCAATACCGGCGCCGGCCGGCGGAAGGCCAAGCTCATCGAGCAGGCCGGTGCGGTGACGCTGGTGGTGCAGCGCGAAGAACTGCCCTACCAATACGTGATCGTCGAAGGCACCGTGGTCAATGCGGTCACGCCGGCCCCGCTGCCGCAGCGCGAGGCCATCGCGGTCCGCTACCTGGGTCAAGAAGGCGGCCGGGCATTCGCCGCCAACATGGACGGCGCATCCAGCGTGCTGTTCACCATCCGGCCCGACCGCTGGCTGACCGCCGATTACTCCGGCGACCTGTAGATGCTGCCCGTGCTGGACCTGGCCGACGCCGAGACCGACACCGCGGCTTTCCGTCTGGCGTTACGCGAGGCCACCCACACTTGCGGCTTCTTCTACCTCACCGGACACGGCATACCCGACGAGCAGATCACCGAGATCCTCACGCTGGCCCGGCAGTTCTTCGAGCTGCCCGAGGCGGAGAAGAACCAGATCAGCCAGTTGAAAAGCCCGCATTTCCGGGGCTATTCACGTCTGGGCGGCGAGCTCACGAACGGGCGCGTGGACTGGCGAGAGCAGATCGACATCGGGCCGCAACGCCCAGTATTGCCCGAAGCGGAAGGCTACTGGCACCTGCAGGGCCCGAACCTGTGGCCCGCGCGGCCCGCATCCTTCCGGTCGGCGTTCGAAGCGTGGGACCGGTCGCTGTCTTCGGTGGGCCTGCAACTGCTCCGGCACTGGGCGGCGTCGTTGGGCGCCGCCGAAGACCTGTTCGACGACGCATTCGCCACGTCGCCGGCGACGCTGATCAAGGTCGTTCGCTATCCGGCAAGCCCGCAGACCGACCAAGGGGTCGGCGCCCACAAGGATTCGGGCGTGTTGACCCTGCTGCTCGTCGAGCCGGATTCCGAAGGGCTTCAAGTGGAAAGCTCACCCGGTGAATGGGTCGACGTGCCGCCCATGGCCGGTGCGTTCATCGTCAACATCGGTGAACTGCTCGAAGTCGCGACCGACGGCTACCTGCGGGCCACGCGTCACCGAGTGCGCTCGCCTGGGCCCGGCACCGACCGGATCTCTGTTCCGTACTTCCTGAACCCGGCACTGGATGCCACCGTCTCGCGCATCACGCTGCCAGCCGAGCTGGCCGTCCTGGCGCGGGGTGTGGAGGCCGATCCGGACAACCCCATCTTCGACACCTACGGCGAGAACGCATGGAAGTCCCGCACCCGGGCCCACCCCGATGTCGCCGAACTGCACCACGGGATCAGGCCGGCCAGTTCTCCGTGAAAACAATCAGGCCCCCTCGAAAGGGGGCCTGATCAGGTGTGGCAGGTACAGGATTCGAACCTGTGTAGGCTTCCGCCGACGGATTTACAGTCCGCTCCCATTGGCCGCTCGGGCAACCTGCCGTAGTGCGCCTAGCAGACTACAACGAGGATGTACCTCAGACACAAACGGCCAGCACAACTCAAGGAGAGGACAGGTCTCGTGGCGGACTCATCGTTCGACATCGTCAGCAAGGTCGACCGGCAGGAGGTCGACAACGCCTTGAACCAGGCCGCCAAGGAACTGGCCACCCGGTTCGACTTCCGCGGCACCGACACCACCATCGCCTGGAAGGGCGAGGAAGGCATCGAGCTGGTCAGCTCCACCGAGGAGCGGGTCAAGGCCGCCGTCGACGTGTTCAAGGAGAAACTCATCCGCCGTGACATCTCCATGAAGGCGTTCGACGCCGGGGACCCGCAGCCGTCGGGCAAGACCTACAAGGTCAGCGGCAGCCTCAAGCAGGGCATCGACGCCGAGCACGCCAAGAAGATCAACAAACTGATCCGCGACGAGGGCCCCAAGGGGGTCAAGTCCCAGGTCCAGGGCGACGAGATCCGGGTGTCGTCGAAGAAGCGCGACGACCTGCAGGCCGTGATCTCACTGCTCAAGGGCGCCGACCTGGACGTGGCCTTGCAGTTCGTGAACTACCGGTAACCGGTACCGCTGGTCCGGCCGCCGCTGCGTGCTTAGGCTGGGGCTCGTGACTACCGAAGAGGTCGTGGACGTCGTCATCATCGGAGCCGGCATCTCCGGTATCGGCGCGGCGTACCGCATCGCCGAACGCAACCCCGGCACCCGCTACGTCATCCTGGAACGGCGTGAGCGCATCGGCGGGACGTGGGACCTGTTTCGCTATCCCGGGGTGCGTTCGGACAGCAGCATCTTCACGCTCTGCCTGCCGTATGAACCGTGGACCCGCCGCGAACGGGTCGCCAACGGCGACGAGATCCGCGATTACCTGACCGACACCGCGCGCAAGCACGGCATCGACGACCACATCCGGTTCAACCACCACGTCACCGCGGCCGACTGGGATTCGACGACCGACACCTGGACGGTGACGGCGGACGAGAACGGGACCGCGCGGACCTACCGCGGCCGGTTCGTGTTCTTCGGCTCCGGCTACTACAACTACGACGAGGGCTACACCCCCGACTTCCCGGGATCGGAGACGTTCGCGGGGACGGTGGTGCACCCCCAGCACTGGCCCGAGGAGTTGGACTACACCGGCAAAAAGGTGGTGGTGATCGGCAGCGGCGCCACTGCGATGTCACTTGTCCCGGCGTTGGCGCAGCGCTCCGGTCACGTGACCCTGCTGCAGCGCACGCCCACCTATCTGGTCTCGGCGAGCATGTACAGCCGTTTCGTTGACGTGGTCGCAAAGCTATTGCCCCGCAAGGTGGGTCACCCGATCATCCGGTTTGTGATGGCCCTGTTCGAGGGCTACGTCTGGTTCCTGGCCCGCAAGACTCCCCCGTTGTTGAAGTGGATTCTGCGTCGCACGGCCGTGCAGAATCTGCCGCCGGGCTATCCGGTGGACACTCACTTCAAGCCGCCGTATCAACCGTGGGACCAGCGCCTGTGTCTGATTCCCGACGCCGATCTGTACGCCGAGATCAGCGCCGGGCGAGTCGAGATGGTCACCGACCGGATCGACCACTTCGACGCCACCGGGATCGCCTTGCAGTCCGGGGCGCATCTGGATGCCGACATCATCGTCACCGCCACTGGCCTGCAGTTGCAGGCGCTCGGCGGGGTGCGGATCAGCCTGGACGGCACCGAGATCAAGTCCACCGACCGATTCGTCTACAAGGCGCACATGCTCGAAGACGTGCCGAACCTGTTCTGGTGCGTCGGCTACACCAACGCCTCCTGGACGTTGCGTGCCGATATCACCGCCCGGGCAACCGCCAAACTGCTGGCGTACATGGCTTCTCGCGGCTACACCCACGCCTACCCGCACCTCGGCGACGAGCCGATGGCCGAGAAGTCGGCGTGGGACATCCAGGCCGGCTATGTGCTGCGCGCGCCGCATGCACTCCCGCGGTCGGGCACCAAACGGCCGTGGAATGTGCGGCAGAACTACTTCGCCGACGCCCTGGACTTCCGGTTCGACCAGATCACCGAATCAATGGTGTTCGGGCGGGCCGGGGAGGCGATCCCGCTGGCCGGATAGGTCACGTCTCGGTACGTAGCGCGGCGATGCCGCGGTCCAGAGCGGCCTCCAGGAAGCCGAGATCGCCGGTGGCGAGCAAGATGCCGACGCCGCCCTGGATGCCCGCCAGTAGGGCTGCTGCCGCTGAATCGGCGTCGATGCGCCCCGACATCTTGCCGCCCTGTTGCATAGCGCGGACCCCTGCCGCGATCTCGGCGTGCCATTGCCGGATCAACGCCGAGGTGACCGCTTGGGCTGCCGGCGTGGTCCGCCCGAGTTCGGACATCAGCACCGCCAGCGGGCAGTGCTGGCCCTGTCGGCGGTAGCGGTCGATCACGGCGTCACGCCAGCGCTGCCAGGCCGCCCAGGACGTGAGCTCGCCCAAGTAGGGCTGCTGATCGGCCAGCACCCGCTCGGCTTCGTGTTCGGCGACGGCGAGCAGCAACTGTTCCTTGCCGCCGGGAAAGTAGTGAAACAGCTGGCTCTTGGAGGTCTGGGTGCGCGCCCGGATGTCATCGAGCGTGGTGGCCGATACCCCACCGGTGCGGATCTCGGCCGCCGCGCCCTCGATGATCCGCCAACGAGTGGCCGCCCCCTTGCTGGTCAATTTTTGGACTTGCAGGTCCATTTTGATAGGTGAACTATCTGGACTCATGAGTCCAAACACTACGCGGCTTGCAGGCCGCACAGCCTTGATCACCGGATCTACCGCCGGACTGGGAGCCGGCATCGCCACCGCATTGGCCGAGGCCGGCGCGTCGGTCCTCATCAGCGGACGCGATCCGAAGCGCGGCGCCGACATCGTGCAGCGCATCGAATCAGCGGGCGGCAAGGCCGCGTTCATCGGCGCCGATCTGGGTGCCGGCGGAGCGGAGGTCACCCGCTTGGCCGCCGAGGCAACAGCCGCCGCTGGCGGCGCGATCGACATCCTGGTCAACAACGCAGCCATGCTGCTGATGCCGACACCCACCGCGGAGGTTCCCGAGCAACAGATCCGCGACGCGTTCGCGATCAACGTGTTCGCCCCGTTCCTGCTGACCGGCGCGCTCGCGCCCGCGATGGCACAGCGCGGCAGCGGCGCGATCGTCAACGTCGGTTCGATCAGCGGGCTGATCGGGTCGGCGAATTCAGCGCTGTACGGCGCGACCAAGGCCACCGTCCACTCACTAACCAAGTCGTGGGCCGACGAGTATGGGCCTTCCGGTGTGCGCGTCAATACCGTTGCCCCCGGACCGATCCGGACCGAACGCGGCGCGGAGTTCGAAGAGCATGTGGCACCCGTGCTAGCACGGATTCCGTCGCGGCGGATGAGCACCGTGGCCGAGGTCGCGGCCGCCGTGGTGTTCCTGGCCAGTGACGACGCCGCCAATATCCACGGCACCACGCTGTCGATCGATGGGGGCTGGTCCGCTGTTTAGGCGACATGTTCACAAACCGGGGGTGCAGCCCTGGCGACGGCAATACGCTGTCGCTCATGCCTGCTGCTACTCGTACACCCAATGTTGTCGTGCTCGGAGGCGGATCGTTCGGTACCACGGTGGCGTCCATCTGCTCGCGCCGTGCACCGACGCTGCAGTGGGTGCGATCGGAGGCGACCGCCGCCGACATCAACGACAACCACCGCAACAGTCGTTACCTGGGCAACGATGTCGAACTGTCCAGCACACTGCGCGCCACCACCGATTTCGCCGAGGCCGCGCACTGCGCCGACGTCGTCGTGATGGCGGTACCGTCGCACGGCTTCCGCGGAGTGCTCGAGGAGCTGGCCACCGAGCTGCGCCCCTGGGTGCCGGTGGTGTCGCTGGTCAAGGGTCTCGAGCAGGGCACCAACATGCGGATGTCGCAGATCGTCGACGAGGTGTTGCCCGGGCATCCGGCCGGCATCCTGGCCGGCCCGAACATCGCCCGCGAGGTCGCCGAGGGTTATGCCGCGGCGGCGGTGCTGGCCATGCCCGACCCGGGCCTGGCCTGCGAGCTGGCGTCACTGTTCCGCACCAAGCGATTCCGGGTCTACACCACCGATGACGTCGTCGGGGTCGAGATGGCCGGCGCGTTGAAGAACGTCTACGCGATCGCGGTCGGCATGGGCTACTCGCTGGGAATCGGGGAGAACACCCGGGCCATGGTGATGTCGCGTTCGGTGCGCGAGATGTCCAAGCTCGGCGAGGCGATGGGCGGCGCCCGCGACACTTTCGCGGGCCTGGCCGGGATGGGCGACCTGATCGTCACCTGTACCAGCCAGCGCAGCCGCAACCGCTATGTCGGCGAGCAGCTGGGCTCCGGCAAGCCGATCGACGAGATCATCGCGTCGATGAATCAGGTGGCCGAGGGCGTGCGGGCCGCCAGCGTGATCATGAAGTTCGCCGCACAGTATGGGCTGAGCATGCCGATCGCGCGCGAGGTCGACGGCGTGATCAACCACGGGTCGACGGTCGAGCAGGCCTACCGTGGACTGATCGCCGAGGCGCCCGGACATGAGGTCACCGGCTCTGGCTTCTAACTGTATGGTTCCTGTGCGTTCGCTCCGAATGTGTAACTTGTGTTTACTTCCTGGACATGTCGCATTCCGCATTTGGCAATAAGACATGAATAACTTCTCTGCATCTCAGCAATATCTTATGAGGGCAGGGGAACTACCGGATGCTGACCGCGCAAGCCAACGTCAAATCACGCCTCAAATCACGAACAGCCTGGTCCCGCTCGATTCTGCGGTATGACCTGCCTGCCTCCCTGGTGGTGTTTCTGGTCGCTCTGCCGCTGTCACTGGGTATCGCCGTGGCCTCGGGCGCGCCGGTGCTGGCCGGTCTGATCGCCGCAATCGTCGGCGGGCTCGTCGTCGGCGCCCTGGGCGGGTCACCGCTGCAGGTCAGCGGACCGGCGGCCGGGCTGACCGTCATCGTCGCGGATCTGGTGGGGCGCTTCGGCTGGAAGGTGACGTGCGCTATCACCGTCGGCGCCGGGGTGCTGCAGGTCCTATTGGGGCTGAGCCGGGTGGCTCGGGCCGCCCTGGCGATCTCGCCGGTCGTGGTGCACGCGATGCTGGCCGGAATCGGCATCACGATCACCCTGCAGCAGCTGCTCGTCCTTCTCGGCGGCCGGTCGGCCAGTTCGGCCTGGGAAAACCTCGCCAACCTGCCGGAAGGGCTGATCGAGTCGCATGGGGCCGAGCCGATCCTGGGCATCCTGGTGATCATCATCATGCTTGCCTGGCGATCGGTGACGGGACCGTTGGGCCGGATTCCCGGGCCGCTGGTCGCGATTGCCGGAGCCACGGTGCTGTCCTTGGTCTTCTCGCTCGAGGTGCGTCGCATCACCTTGGACGGATCACTGCTGGATGCCGTGCAGCTGCCCGCGCTGCCGGACGGCAAATGGACCGCCGCCTTCGTCGGGGTGATCACCGTGGCGTTGATCGCCAGCGTGGAAAGCCTGCTCTCGGCGGTGTCGGTGGACCGGATGCACACCGGGCGGCGTACCGATTTCAATCGCGAACTGATCGGGCAAGGCACCGCAAACGTCGCCTCGGGCTTGCTGGGCGGGCTGCCGGTCACCGGGGTGATCGTCCGCAGCGCCACCAACGTCAACGCCGGCGCCAAGTCGCGAGCGTCGGCGTTCCTGCACGGCGTGTGGTTCCTGCTGTTCGCCCTGCCGTTCGCGGGCTTGGTGCAGCAGATTCCCACTGCCGCGCTGGCGGGCCTGCTGATCACCGTCGGAGTCCAACTGATCAAGATGATTCACATCGAGACGGCCTGGCGCAGCGGCGATCTCATCGTCTACGTGGTGACGGTGGCCGGCGTGGTGTTCCTCAACCTGCTGCACGGGGTGCTGATCGGCCTGGTGCTGGCGATGGCCTTGACCGGGTGGCGGGTGATCCGGATGAAGATCACCGCCGTAGGCAACGGCGACGAGTGGCTGGTGACGGTGACCGGCGCGTGCACCTTCCTGGCGCTACCCCGGCTGACCAACGTGCTGGCACGGATTCCCGCCGGCACGCACGTCACGCTCGCCATCAAGACCACCTACATCGACCACGCCGCCGAGCAGGCCATCGAAGATTGGCTGCGGCAGCACTGTGTTACCGGCGGTACGGTGCTGGTTCCCAGTGAATCCGAATCCACAGCGGGCGCAGGCGACCCATGCGGCACGTGCGCATCAGCAAGGCTGGGGTGAGATGGATGCGAATCGGATAGCGCATCCGCTATCACCAGTCGAGCAGGCTGCTCGGCGGCCGGTCGGCCAACTTCTGCACGATCCAGTGGTTCATTGACACGTGCTGGTCAGCGGCCTCGACGGCGAGCCGGGCATGCAGCGACGGTGAGGAAGGTGCCGCTGAAGTTCCGGTCGGTGATGGGAGGCGGTAGGTCATGGGGTGCGGGGGCCAGCAGCAGGCGGGCCGCGTTAGCCGCGGGCCATCGCCTCCAGGCGCCGAATCCGGTCGGCCATCGGGGGGTGGGTGGCGAAGAGCTGACCGACCTTCTCGCCCGCGCGGAACGGGTTGGCGATCATCAGGTGCGACTGGCTGGCCAGTTCCGGCTCGGGCGGCAGCGGGGCGGCCTGCACGCCGTCGGAGATCTTGCGCAACGCGGACGCCAACGCCAGCGGATCACCCGAGAGCACCGCGCCGGATTCGTCGGCCTGATACTCGCGCGACCGCGACACAGCCATCCGCACCACCGAGGCCGCCAGCGGACCCACCAAGGCGACCAACAGCATCGCCAGCGGGTTACCGTCGCGGCGGTTGCCCATGAACATCGCCATGTTGGCCAAGCCGGTGATCACCGAGGCCAGCGCGCCGGCCACACACGAGATCAGGATGTCGCGGTTGTACACGTGCGACAGCTCATGACCGAGCACCGCGCGCAACTCACGCTCGTTGAGCAGCCGCAGGATTCCGCTGGTGCAGCACACCGCGGCGTGGCGCGGGTTGCGGCCGGTGGCGAAGGCGTTGGGCGCGTTGGTGTCGCTGACGTACAGCCGGGGCATCGGCTGGTGGGCGGTGGTGGCCAGCTCCCGGACAATCCGGTAGATCTCCGGCGCCTGCACCTCGGTCACCGGCTGGGCCCGCATGGCCCGTAGCGCCAGCTTGTCGCTGTTGAAGTAGGTGTAGGCGTTCATTCCCACGGCGAACAGCACCGCCACCCACATCATCTGCGGTCCGAACGCCCGACCCACCAAGACGATCAACGCCGACATCACGAACAGCAGAAAGAACGTCTTCGCCGTGTTGTGGTGCGGGTGCCAGGTCATCGACTTCCTCCTTGGAGAACGACCATCGTGCTCATTAAACGCCGCCGAGGACGCACGAGTTCCGCAATCGTGGTCAGCCGTGCCGGTTGACGGTGTAGTCGACCAGGCTGGCCAATGCTGCCCGGCCAATGCAGTCAGGCAGCTCAGCGAGCTCCGCGCGGGCCTGCGCGGCATAGTCGGCCACCGTCTGCTTGGCCTTGACCATGCCGGCCGACGCCCGCAACAGTCCCAGCGCCTCCTCGACCGCCGCGTCCTCGGTGACCGGGCCGGCCAGTAGCACTCGCAGCCGCTCGGCGTCGGCACCGGTGTCCTGCAGCGCGTAGAGCACCGGCAGGGTGTGCACGCCCTCGCGCAGATCGGTGCCGGGTACCTTGCCGGACTCATCGGGATCGGAATCGATGTCGATGATGTCGTCGGAGATCTGGAAGGCGGTGCCCACGATCCCGCCCAGGCGGGCCAGGCGCTCGATCTGGCCGTCATCGGCACCGGAGAACGTCGCACCGAAGCGGCCCGACGCCGAGATCAGGCAGGCCGTCTTCTCGTAGACCACCTTGAGGTAGTGCTCTATCGAGTCCGTACCTTCGGCCGCCCCGCGGGTCTCGCGCATCTGTCCGGTAACCAGCTGGGCGAAGGTCTCGGCGATGATCCGCACCGCATCCGGACCCAGCCGCGACACCAGCCGTGAAGCGGTGGCGAACAGATAGTCACCGGCCAGGATCGCGATGTTGTTGCCCCA
Source organism: Mycolicibacter heraklionensis (assembly GCA_001673575.1). Lineage (GTDB taxonomy): Bacteria > Actinomycetota > Actinomycetes > Mycobacteriales > Mycobacteriaceae > Mycobacterium > Mycobacterium heraklionense_A. Next base: position 40,988 of record LZME01000122.1, read on the forward strand.
CCGCGCATTGGCGCTGGGCGCACCGCGGCGGATCTGCGCCTCATCCATCACGTCGTCGTGGTACAGCGTGGCCAGGTGCACCAGCTCGATCACCGCACCGGCCACCGTCACCTGCCAGGCGTCCGGCTCGGGCCCCAGCTGCGCCGACAGCACCGTGAACAGCGGACGGAACCGCTTTCCGCCGGCGTCGAACAAGTGCGTCACGGCCTCGGTCATCAGACCGTCGCCACCACGCAACTCGGTGTCCATCAGCTCTTCGATGCGGGCAACCCCATCGCGGACCCGGTCCGCGAAACCCGGGTCACCCAAGCCGCCGAAATCCAACCCCGCCACCACGTTCGCCGGTGTCCTCACTGCTCCAACATACTGGTCAGTGTGAGTTCGCAGGCTGATGTGGTGGTGGTCGGTGCGGGACCGGCGGGGTCGGCGGCAGCCGCCTGGGCGGCGCGAGCGGGCCGCGACGTGCTGGTGGTCGATTCGGCGACCTTCCCGCGGGACAAACCCTGCGGCGACGGACTGACCCCGCGAGCGGTCGAACAGCTGGAGTTACTGGGGCTCGGGGAATGGCTGGACAGCCATATCCGGCACCGGGGTCTGCGGATGTCCGGCTTCGGCGGCGAGATCGAAGCGGACTGGCCCGGCCCCTCCTTCCCGTCGACCGGCAGCGCGGCGCCGCGTACCGAACTCGACGAGCGCATCCGCAAGGTCGCCGAGGAGTCTGGTGCCCGAATGTTGTTGGGCGTCAAGGCCGTCGGGGTCCACCACGACTCGGCCGGGCGCGTGCGCGCGGTGGTGTTGGCCGACGGTACGGAGGTCGCCTGTACGGCGCTGATCGTTGCCGACGGGGCCCGCTCCACGCTGGGCCGCGTACTGGGTCGCCAGTGGCACCAGGAGACGGTGTACGGGGTGGCTGCCCGCGGTTACCTGGCCTCGCCGCGCAGCGACGAACCGTGGCTGACATCGCATCTGGAGCTGCGCTCCCCCGAGGGCGAAGTGTTGCCGGGCTACGGCTGGATCTTCCCGCTGGGCAACGGCGAGGTGAACATCGGCGTCGGCGCGCTGGCCACCGTCAAACGGCCCGCCGATGTGGCGCTGCGGCCGCTGATGTCCTACTACGCCGACCTGCGCCGCGAGGAGTGGGGATTCGAGGGCCCAGTGCGTGCGCCGGCCAGCGCGCTGCTGCCCATGGGCGGCGCGGTCTCGGGTGTCGCCGGGCCTAACTGGATGCTGATCGGCGATGCCGCGGCTTGCGTCAATCCGCTCAACGGCGAGGGCATCGACTACGGCCTGGAGACCGGGCGGCTGGCCGTCGAACTACTGGAGAATGCGGGCGGCGCCGACCTCACCCAGGCGTGGCCGGAGTTGCTGGCCGCCCACTACGCGCGCGGGTTCTCGGTGGCACGGCGACTGGCGCTGCTGCTGACGTTCCCCCGGTTCCTACCGGCCACCGGCCCGCTGGCGATGCGCTCGACGATGCTGATGCGAGTGGCGGTGCGGGTGATGGCCAACCTGGTCACCGACGACGACGCGGATCTGGTGGCGCGGGCCTGGCGCGGCGGGGGACGGCTGTCCCGGTTGATCGACCGCCGCCGCCCGTTCTCCTAGCGCCGGTGGTCGCGCCAAAGGTATATCAACGTCATTGACATACATCAGGGGCGTTGCTATACCGGAGTAATGAGCGATTCAATGGATCTCCAGTTCGACGCCGCCTACCGTGGCGAATCCGAGCAGATGGGCTTGGGCGCCAAACCACCGTGGAGCATCGGGGAACCCCAACCCGAACTGGCCACGCTGATCGCCGAGGGCAAGTTTCACGGCGATGTCCTTGATGTCGGCTGCGGCGAGGCCGCCATCTCGCTGCATCTGGCCCAGCAGGGGCACACCACCGTGGGCCTCGACAGTTCACCCACCGCCATCGACCTGGCCCGCCGCGAGGCCGCCGAGCGCGGTTTGACCAACGCCTCCTTCGAGGTCGCCGACATCAGCGACTTCTCCGGCTATGACGGCCGCTTCGGCACCATCGTCGACAGCACGCTGTTCCACTCGATCCCGGTGGAGGCCCGCGAGGGTTACCAGCGCTCCATCGTGCGCGCCGCCGCGCCCGGGGCGTCGTACTTCGTGCTGGTCTTCGACAAGGCCGCCATCCCCGAAGGCCCACCGTTCGCGGTGACGGCCGACGAACTGCGTGCGGTGGTGTCCAAGTACTGGGTGATCGACGAGATCAAACCGGCCCGGCTGCATGCGGTCTTCCCCGACGAGTTCCCCGGATTCGGCGGCGTCGCACTGCGCGACGAGCCAGGCGGGCGCAAGTCGGCCGCGGGCTGGTTGCTCTCGGCGCACCTGGGCTGACAAGGAGCGCCGCCATGAGTGACCCGAAGCCGCCGCGCTGGCTCAAACCGGTCAACAAGGTGATGATCGGCCTGCAGAAGCTGGGCATCCCGACGGGGCCGCCGATGGTGTTGACCGTGCCGGGCCGCAAGTCCGGCCAGCCGCGCAGCACCCCGATGACGCCGTTCACCGTCGACGGGCAGCTCTACACGGTGGCGGGCTTCCCCAAGGCCGATTGGGCACTCAACGCCCGGGCGGCCGGGGCGGGCCTGCTGCGCCACGGTCGCCGCGAACGGCCGGTGCGCATCGTCGAGCTGTCGGCGGAGGCGGCGCGCCCGGTGTTGCGGGCGTTCCCGGTGCAGGTCCCCGTCGGCGCCCGCTTCCTCAAGCAGGCCGGGCTGGTGGACAAGGGCACCCCCGACGAGGTCGAGGCGCTCGCCGGCCGGATCGCGGTGTTCCGGTTCGACCCGGCGACTTAACCCGCGAACAGTCCCCCGCAAGCGGGAGGTGCCCCCAGCGTAGGCCCCCAAACCAGGCGCTTTTTGGGGGCTTTCACGTCTGCTCGGCGAAATTAACCGGACTTGATCGCCGAGTGCAGCGCGACGATGCCCCCGGTGAGATTGCGCCAGCTCACGTCCGACCAGCCCGACGCGCCGATCTGCTGGGCCAGCGCGGCCTGATCCGGCCAGGCGCGGATCGATTCGGCGAGGTAGACGTAGGCCTCCGGGTTCGATGACACCGCGCGTGCCACCGCCGGCAGCGCCCGCATCAGGTACTCCTTGTACGCGGTGGCGAACACCGGCACGGTCGGGGTGGAGAACTCGCACACCACCAGCCGGCCTCCGGGCCGGGTCACCCGGGCCATCTCCCGCAGGCCCGCGGTGTGGTCGACGACATTGCGCAACCCGAAGCTGATCGTCACGGCGTCAAACACCCCGTCGCCGAAAGGCAGCTTGGTGGCATCCCCGGCGACCTTGGGCACGGGCCGACCGGAACCGGCGGCCAGCATCCCCACCGAGAAGTCCGCGGCCACACACCAGGCACCCGAGCGGGCCAACTCCACCGTCGACACCGCGGTGCCGGCGGCCAGGTCGAGCACCTTCTCCCCCGGCTGCAACTCGAGCGCTTTCCGGGTGGCCTTACGCCAGGAGCGGTCGCGTCCCAGCGACAACACCGTGTTGGTCAGGTCGTAGCGGCGGGCGACGCCGTCGAACATCGACGCCACGGCGTGCGGGTCTTTGTCCAGGTTGGCGCGGCTCACCCGGTCGACGGTACCCGCCTCCGATAGGGTTGCTGGAATGCGGTCTTGGCTGGGCACATTGGCAGCACTGGTGGTATTCGGCGGCGCGTTGGCGGGGCCGGCTTTCGGCGAACCCAGCGTGCCGGGCGCCGCGCTAAGCCCCGATCACTTCGGCGTGCTGGTCGGTACGGCCTCGGCCCCGGTGCAGCTGGAGATCTTCTGCGATCCGCAGTGCTCCGAATGCGCGAAGTTCGAGGCCGCCTCCAGTGACGCCCTGAGCCGACACCTGACCGCCGGCGACGTCGCGGTGACCTACCGGTGGATGACGTTCCTGGATGCCCGCCGCAAAAACGACACCTCGGCGCGCGTCGGCAACGCGCTGATGGCAGCGGCCGATCCGGCTACCTCGGCCGGTGCCTACCAAACGTTCGTGACAGACCTGTACCGCAAGGGCGGCACACCCAGCGTGGAGGACATCGCGACCACCGCGCGCGAAAGCGGCCTGCCCGACCACGTGGTGGATCGGATCGCTGCCGGGCAGCAGGTCGTGGACGCCACGTCGATGAACGCGTTCAACCGCGTGCAGCTGCTGGCGGCCAACCCGGAGAGCCCCGGTACCCCGACGGTCTACGACTTGGCGACCAAGACCGTGGTGGACACCGACGACGCCGGCTGGCTCGACCGGCTGGTGAATGAGCGGTAGCCGGTCAGCGCTGCCCACCGCTGTTTATTCGCAGGCGATTCCGTCACCGTCGCGGTCCAGCGCCCTGCGGTAGCCGGGCTCGCCCTCGCGAATCGGGGCCGCACCTGCCTTACGGGCCTCAGTGCAGTTCTTGTAGTACGGCTCTGCAGCGGCGACGGGAGTGGTTGCGATACCCACCCCGAACGCGAAGATGCCTGCAAGCACCACAGCGCGACGGATCATTGAACGCCTCCTCACCGTTGAGGGCCCCTCGTTTATTACGAAACGAACGGCATGAAATCCGCAGCAGCCTAACAAGCGGCTTCTGCGCGGCGGGCCCACCGTCGTTCGACGACATTGCATCCCGCCAACGCCGCGATCCCGATCAGCCAGGCGATCACTGCCACGGATCCGGCCGGGATGACGGCCAGCACCGCGGTACGGTGTTGCACCCGCACCAGATCCGGATCGGACTTGTCATATTCGACGTAAATCCGCATCCCCGTGGCTAATTCGGAGGGGTACAGCACGCCGAGCTCGGGGCGGTAGGTGATCCGCTCCGGCGTGACGAACTCGATGGTGGAGCGCCGAAAACCCGCGTTGAGCACCTCGGCCTCGGCCACCCCCATGTCGCGCTCGATGGTGATGTCGTTGCGCCACGCCCCCGCCACCAACAACACCGACTGCAACGTCACCAACGACACCAGGATCACCACTCCGGTGCGCGCCCACCGCAGGAGACGCGCGGGCCAGGTGTTGCGGGGCAGCGCACCGTTGCCGCGAATCAAGGTGCGCAGCAACGGCTTCAACGTTCGATAGGCCCTATTGGACCGGTAATCAGGCAGTCTCACAGCGCGGCCTTGATCGCGGCGTGCAGTGTCCGCAGCGATGAGCGGTCGGCCTTGACTTCGAGCACCCGCACGCCGCCGGCGGGTTCGGCCAGCGAGGCGGCCAGGGCGTCGGCCTCGACCTGCTGGAATTCGACGTGATAGGCGTGGCACAACGCGGCGATGTCGACGTCATGCGGGGTGCCGAAGATGCGCGACGAGACATCGGCGAACCGTGGATCTCCTTGCTCCAGCAGCTCGAAGATGCCGCCCCCGTTGTCATTGGAGACCACGATCGTCAGCTCCTGGGGCCTCGGTTCGGTGGGCCCGATCAGCAGTCCGGAACTGTCGTGGACGAACGTCAGATCCCCGATGAGCGCAATGGTGCGGGCGTCGGGGTTCTGCTGTTCGTGAGCCAGGGCCGCACCGATAGCGGTAGACACCGTGCCGTCGATGCCGGCGACCCCGCGGTTGGATCGCACCGTGACACCTCGGGCGCTCGTGGCGTTGCCCAGCCCGACCAGTGCGGCGTCGCGCACCGGGTTCGAAGCGCCCAGCACCAACTGATCCCCGGGGCGCAGCGCGTCGGCCACCGCGGCGGCCACGTGCAGGCCGGTGGTGAGCGGATGCGCCGCCAGCTGCGAGCGCACCGCGGCATTGGCCTGGGCGTTCAGCTCAGCGCAGCGGCGTAGCCAGGCCGGATCAGGTTCCCCGGAGGTGACGGCTCGGGTGCCGGTGGCCTGGGAGTTGCCCGACACATCCGGCCAGCGTGGCCCGGTGGTCAGCGCGTACACCGGCACGCTCGGGTCGGCCAGCAAGGTCGACACCGGACGATGCAAGGTGGGCCGACCGGCCATGATCACCTGCTGCGGGCGCAGCAGCGGCAGCGCCAGCGGGTGCAGCGGATTCTCCGGGATCGGGGCCGTCGGCTCGGCAACGGTGGGCAGTGCCGCAAGGTTCGGGTGCGGCCCCGCCCCGTGCCCGGCGATCACCACGGTGTCCGGCGACAGGTCGATGTCCAGTGGCTGGTCGAAGCTGACCGGCGGCGTAAGCGTCCAGGGACGTCCGTGCGGCCGGCCCGGCGGCAGCGATCCGGTGTCGTCAGCGTCGGGCACCAGCGGCTCACGCAGCGGGATGTCGAACTGCACGGGACCGGCGTTCGCGGTCCGAGATCCGGTGGCAGCGACCAACACTCGACACACCGCCGAACGCCAGGTGGCGTTGAGGGCATCCATCCGCTCGGGGGCGTCCTCGGCCAGCCCCAGGCTGATGGCGGCGCGCACCTGCGTGCCGAAGTAGCCGAGCTGCTCCATGGTCTGGTTGGCGCCGGTACCGAGCAGCTCGTAGGGACGGTTGGCGCTCAGCACGATCAGCGGCACCCGCGCGTAGTTGGCTTCGACCACCGCCGGCCCCAGATTGGCCACCGCGGTGCCCGAGGTCATCGCCACACAGACCGGGGCTCCGGCGCTCACCGCCAGCCCGATCGCCAGGTATCCGGCGGTGCGTTCGTCGATGCGCACATGCAGGCGCAGCCGGCCGGCCCGGTCGGCGTCGTGCAGCGCGAAGGCCAGCGGCGCGTTGCGTGATCCCGGGCATAGCACCACGTCGCGGACACCGCCGCGGATCAGCTCGTCGACGACGATGCGGGCCTGTGCCGTCGAGGGGTTGGTCATTGGTACCAGGTTAGTCGTGCGCCGGAGGCATCGGCGCCCACCGGAAGGGCTTGCCATCGACCTCGGCAAGGAACTCCAGGGCCGCCTTGTTGACCTGGTCCGGCTTCTCGATGAAACCGAGGTGCCCGGCGTCCGGGATCTCCAGGTAGCGCGCACCCGGGATCGCGTCGGCGACCTCGCGGCTCAGGTGTGCGGGGGTCACGACGTCGTCGCCGAAACCGATCACCAGCACCGGCTGGGTGATGTTGGCGTAAGCGGGCAGCCGGTTGGTCAACGGCGCCACGTCGAGCTGGCAGCGCAGCCCCGGGGTGCTTTTGACCGGCCACATGGTGAACATCGCGATCCAGTCCTTGATCGCGGCGTCATCGCTGAGCGTCTTGGGTGAAAAGCTCTCCAGCAGACGCACTTTGGCTTCGTACTCGGCGGGGAGTTCCACGCGGGACTCGGCGAGCTTCGCCTCGGCCTGATAAAAGAACTCCCGGGCGCGGTCGTGGCGGCCACGGGTGGCCATCAGGACGGCGGATTTCACCAAGTCGGGCCGGGCCAGCATCAATTCCTGAGCGATGAACGACCCCATCGATACCGCGACGATGCGGACCGGGCCGATGTTCAGCGATTCGATCAGCTGGGCGGTGTCGGCCACCATGGTTTCGGTGGTGAACCCCGAGGCGTTCTCGGTAGCACCGATGCCGCGGTTGTCGAAGGTGATCGGGCGGTATCTGGCGAGCTGGAATTCGCGCACCTGGTGCAGATGCCAGCCGCGACCGGCGCCGCCACGCCCGGCGATGAACAGTACCGGCTCCCCATCCTGATTACGGTCGTCGTAGGCGAGGTTGGTCACCAGAGTGAAGGTACGCGACCCGTCGACGCTTTATGGTGTCAGGATCGCAACTGCGCAGCTGGGGGACGGTGATGCGGATACGGAGCGTCGGGTTGGCATGCACGCTGGTGCTGGCCGCCGCCGTCATGGCCGCCTGCGCACGGGTGACCGGCGGCGTGGCGGTACCAGCCGACCAGGACGGGCCCCGCCCGGTGACAGCTGCGATGCTGCCGGAACTGTTGCTGAAGGCCACCACCGTCAGCGACATCATGGGCACGCGCGGTATGCGCATCAAAGACTCCCGGACGCGGATGTTCGATTCGGGCCGCCAGTTTCCCGACCACGACTGCCTGGCGGCGTGGATGCCCGTCGAGAAGTCGGTGTATACCGATGCGGATTGGACCGCGACCCTCACCCAATCCCTCAGCGAGAGCGCACAAGACCACTTCGTCATTCAGTCCGCGACGGTGTTCGCTACCCGCGATGCGGCACGCAGTTTCTTCGACGCCACCGCCCGCGCTTGGAACTCCTGCGGCGAGCGGACATTCGCGACCGCCAAGGACGGCTACCCGGACACGTACTGGACGTTCGACACCGTCGCCGACGTCGACTCCACGGTGTGGATGACCCAGCACCAGGACGACAGCGCGGGCTGGTCGTGTCAACGGGCCCTGCGGGTGACCAACAACGTTGCGATCGACGTGCTGGCGTGCAAGCTCTATGTCAGCGACGAGGCCGTCACGATCGCCAACGGGATCGACGCGCGGCTGCCCAGCGTGTGAGCGTTTGGCGGCAAGCCCGTGCAGCGAATCGCGCCGAGTGTGCGATTTAGTAGGCGATTCCGCGGTTTTGCCTAGCAAACCGCACACTCGACGAACGATTCAGCGGTCACCCAGCAGCGGGTGGCAGGCCTTGATTCGTTCGATCCACCACTGCCGCCGCTGCGGCGAAGCGGCCAGGGCGTGCAGGCGGGCGGGGTCCGGAGCTATGGGCTGTACCGGCAGGTAGCCGTCCTTTTGTGCCGGTGTCTCGGCGATGTCGTCGACGAACAGCGATCCGGTGCCCAGCCCGCAGGCGTGCCGCAGTTCCGGCAGCGCGGCCGCTGCCCGCAGGCCGGTCGCGATACCGACCGCCGAGTCGATCGCGCTGGAGACCACCACCGGGATGCCGATCTGCTCGGCGATCTTCAACAGTGCTGAAATGCCGCCCAGTGGCGCGACTTTCAGCACCGCGATATCGGCGGCCCCGGCCTTCATAACAGCTAGGGGATCGGAGGCTTTGCGGATGCTCTCGTCGGCGGCCACCGGCGTATCGATGCGACGACGCAGCTCCGCGAGTTCGGCGACGGTGGCGCAGGGTTGTTCGAGATATTCCAGTGCGCCCAATGCCTTTGCCGCCTCAACGGCCTGATCGAGCGTCCAGCCGCCGTTGGCATCGACGCGCACGGTGGGGATGAGCGCGCGGACGGCTTCGACGCGGGCGACGTCGTCGGCCAGGGTCTGGCCCGGTTCGGCGACTTTGACCTTGGCGGTGCGGGCGCCGGGGAACCGGGCCAGCACCTCGGGAACCCGCTCGGCGTCGACAGCGGGCACGGTCGCGTTGATCGGGATGCGATCACGCAGGGGTTGTGGGAGTTGGCGATAGGCGCTCTCGAGTGCGGCAGCCAGCCAGTGCGCCGCCTCGGGCGCTTCGTATTCCGCGAAGGCGCCGAACTCTCCCCAGCCTTCCGGGCCGTCGATCAGGGCCACTTCGCGCACCGTGATGCCACGGAACTTGACGCGCATCGGCAGCGCCACCACGTGTAGGCGGTCAAGGATGTCCTCCAGGGGTGGCGTCATCGGTCTATGGTGCCGGTCCGGTGGTGAGGTGCGCCAGACTGGTGGGCCGACACCTCAGCGTCCGCGGGTGCGCACGGGGCGCGGATCGGGGCTCCGGCGACCACGGTGAACGGAGTAACGCGGGGAACTCCTCGCTGACCGACCAGATTTCGGTACGACGATTGAGCGCAAGCGTGGGGCCGCCGGCTGGTAGTCGCTGACCCCGGCCAAGCGAGACGTGGTCCAGCTGGTCAGCGAAAGGCTCAGCAACAAAGAGGTGGGCGCCAGACTCTTCGTCTCACCCCGCACGGTGCAGACCCATGTCACCGACGTCTACACCAAGCTGGTCGTGAGTTCGCGGATGCAGTTGGCGCAGGAGGCGGCACGTCGGGCCTGATCTAGTGGACGTCACAATGGTTCGCCGATGTCGGGAAGCAGGGCAATGTCCTGCGGCTTGTTCCTTGGATTTATCGTCCGAGGGCTCGTCCATGCTGACGAACCACTAGCGATTGCGGGACAATAGCGCAGCACGCGCCGCTTCGAAATGGGTGTCGAACAACGCTTTCCTCCAAGCCCATAGTTTGGCTTCCCCTCCCTCCAGGGGCGGCGGACCTAGATCGTCGGCCACATCACTGAGCGCCAGCATGTAGCGCCAAGTTTTGAATCCATCGTCAAGCCCGAACTTATTCTGCGCATCCAACGGAGCCAGCAAGAAGTGAAATCCACCCTCTCGAGATGACCAGCACAGTTGAAGTTTGCAGTCCGGGCCGCGGTAGAAGGCCGCCCATGCCGGATGTCCCGCGTACACGATGTCAGACATGACTTCGTCGAGCGCGAAGCCTAGACTTGCCAACCTTAGCGCCATATATTGCGCCACCTCATCGTCACACATCCCGCGCTATTCACCTCCGTATATCCACGAACTTCCGAACCTCTCGTATCCGAATGCCGGCCCATTCCGATCCAGATAATTTATTTCAAATGCGGAGTAACTTTCCGGAAGCAGTCGCACAAGCTCATCAACACTGATGAAACCTGGCGGCAGAATATAGTCAAACCGTGAGACTTGATTCTCCAACTGTTGACGGATATACGATTCGTTCACCGGCCAGACGACGCCCAGCTCTTGCGACTTCCCAAGCCCGTCGGTAAGGGCAGTCCAAGTTGGATCGCCAGTGTCGAAGTAGATTCCGCCGTTGGCTCTGGCCTCGCCGATGTAACCACCGTCTTGACCATAGAACCTGCCCAGAACCACCCGGTCTGGAAATTCACCCACATAGTGGGTGGACATGGCAGCAACTTGCTGACTGAGCCCGGCTGTAGGTACGCCGTTCGCAGCACCCTGGTTGAGGTCCATGGCCGTGGCTTCTGCCCACGCGTCATAGGTCGCAGCGGAATCGAGGCCGATGGCCGCATACCGTGAGAATGCCGGCCCGGTTTCAAGGGCCTCGCTAAGCCCCGCCCGGACCATCGCACCTTCCCCGCCGAACGGCGCGGCGACTGCGGTGGCGCCGACATCGAAGGTCTTCTCCCCCAGGAAGTAGGGCAGACTGGGCGCGTTCATTGCCCGTTTGATGTCCTCCACACCGACACCGACGGGGTTGATCATGGCACTACCCACGCCCTTGGCCATTCCGCCCCAAGATTCCAGAACACCCGGGGCGCCCGGCCCACCCTGACCCAGCAGGTTCTTGACGGCTTGTTCGGTGGCTCTCCAACGGTTACCGAGTCCGTCGCCGTAGCCGGGTGCCGCGGCCCGCTGCGTCTCCGGGGGGATATAGCGCGGCAGTGGCTGTTGGGCGGCGACCACGGCCGCGTTGATCCGCGCCTCGATCTGATCCGGCGGAACCCCGTCATTCGTCAGCACCTGCCGGGCCAGGACTTTGAAGGACTCCACGTCCGTGGGATTCGACGGAACTTGAGGGACCGAGCCACCGCCCTGCCGCGTCTGATTCAGCAGCCACGACAGACTTCCGGCCGCCGCATCACCGGATGCGCCAGCCTCCCGGTTCGGCATCGGCGGGCCGAATATCGCGCGACCGTCCGCGTTGACATTGGTGTCGCCGACCACCGCCCGGATGGCAGTGGCCAGATCCTGGTCGGTCCTGCTGGCGTCGGCCATCAGCTTGGTCAGCCGACGTTGCAGGGCGTCGAAGTCGCTACGCTTCTTGTCGACGACCTCCCCGCTCAACCGTCCAGCCGAACTGATGGACCAGTTATTGCTCGACGCAGTTGATTTGATGGAGGACCATTCCGCCTTGCACGCCGCGACCTCAGCCCGTGCGGCATGGAAAGCGTTGGCGATCGCGGCTGCCTCTGCCTGGTGCTCGGTGATGTCAGCGCGGTGTTTGCCCAACTCTCGGCGAAAGGCGTCGCCGCCGTGGCCCTCCCAGTCCTTGAGCCCCTTGCCGGCATCGCCCAGCGCCCCGCCGAAATCGGCCTTACGCGCGGAGCGTTCCGTGGCGATCTCGAATGCCGTGTCCAGGGTTTCGAGATTCCACTTCTCGATGCCGTCGGTGGTGATCGTCATGCGCTACGAAGCGCCGGTTCCTTTGGGAACGAGCACGGTGAACATCCTGGCGTGCTCCTGCTCCATCGCCGTATAGCGACGACCGCCCTCACGCATTGCTTCGGAGAACGCGCTCACCCGCCCGTGCAACCCCGCGTCGGCCGCCTCCCAGTGCGCAGCCAACTCAGCCAGAGCCTCCGCCGAGCTTCCGGCCCACGCCGTGGCACATTCCCCCAGGTAGCCGGCGTGCCGGACCGAGAATGCGTTTGCCACATCGGTCGCGTCGGCCACCCGCGAGGCGTGGGTATCCAGCAGCGCTGGTTGCACTGAGATCATGGCGGGATCAATCGGCACCGAAGCCATGCTCACCCCTCCCGTTGGAGCCCCGAGCAAAAGCTAGCAAGTTAACCGCAATTACCGCCAGTCACCTGCACTGCCGAGTTCTCGCCTCGCAACTTGAACACCCGCTCGGCGTTCCCCCGCAGATAATCCACGCGCGCCTGATCCTCGAGACCGAGCTCATGCAAGCCGTCCAAAGCATGGGCGTGCATGATCATCGGATAGTTGGTGCCGAACAACACCTTTCGCTGCCCGGTGCGGGTTCGCATGAATCGGATCAGCTCGTCCGGGAGCCGCTTGGTGGTGTAGGCCGAGGTGTCGATGTAGACGTTCTCATGCTTGCGGGCGACCGCGACCATCTCTTCGGTCCACGGGTAGCCGACGTGTCCGCACACGATGGACAGTTCCGGAAAGTCCAGTGCCACTTGGTCGATGTAGGGAATAGGGCGACCGGTTTCCGACGGTCGCAGCGGGCCGGTATGCCCGACCTGGGTGCAGAACGGCACTCCGAGTTCCACACATTCGACGAACAGTGGGTAGTAGCGCCGATCGGTGGGAGGCGCGTTCCACAACCAGGGCACCACACGAAGCCCGACGAATCCGTCGTCGCGGACCCGGCGCCGCAGTTCGCGGACGGCCTCCATCGGGCGGTCCAGGTCGACGGTGACCAGTCCCGCGAACCGATTCGGGTGTGCTGCGACCCACTCGGCGACTTCTTCATTGGAGACCAGGTCCATGCCGTTGGGTCCGCGCCAGGCACTGAGCAGGCCGAAATCCACGCCTGCGGCGTCCATCGCCGACACGGTGGCCTCGATGGGGATCTCCTTATCGGGCATCGCGCCGCCGGTCCAGCGTCGCAGGGACGCCAACATGTCGTGATCGAGGAACCGCCGGGTCGGGTGCTGCATCCACACGTCGATGGTCATCGTCCCCACCGTAGACAGCTCGGGCTTATGCGGCGGTCCCAGCTTCGCCTCTGCTTCGTCGAGCCTCGCTGAACCACCGGGTCAGCCGGTGGCGGCCACTCCGGCCACGAGCAGATCCAGCAGGCGCCCGGTCTGCTCGGGTGAACCGCTGGTCAAGAAGATGCCGATCAGGCTCGACACGACGTCGTCGGCGCGCACATCAGCGCGCAGACTGCCGTCCTGCGCGCCGGCCCGCAGCAGCAGATCGACGGCGCCGACGATGCGCTCACGGGTCTCGTTGGGCTCCATCGCGCCGGATTCGACGATGGCGCGCAACGACTCGGCCATCCCCCGCTTGGCCGCCACGAAGCCGGCGTAGCGGTCCATCCAGCGCCGCAGCGCCACCTTCGGCGGGTGGCCGGTGACCAGCTGTTCGGCAACTGCCGCGACGTCGCCCAGTTCGGCGCGGTAGACGGCCTCGACCAGTGCCTCGCGATTGGGAAAGTGCCGGTAAAGCGTGCCGATGCCGACACCGGCGTCGCGGGCGATGGATTCCAACGGAACCGGACTCCCGTCGGAGCCACCGAACGCTGCTGCGGCGGCCGCCAACAGCCGCTCTCGGTTGCGGCGGGCATCGGATCTCCCAGCCAAAGCGGAGGTACCTCCGTTTCTGCTACGCTGCCTAAGCGGAGGGTCCTCCGCATCTTGACCAGTGTCTCACTAGGAGCACCATGACAGACCAACTCCAGCCCGGCGGCCTCGGCCGCATCGGCACACCGGCCGTCGCCCGTGTCGGCTATGGCGCCATGCAGCTCGACGAGAAAGTCTCCACCGACGACGCCATCGCGGTCCTGCGCCGCGCGGTCGAGTTGGGCGTCAACCACATCGACACCGCGTCCTTCTACGCCGGCGGCGAGGTCAACCACCGCATCCGCAAGGCACTGGCTCCCTACGGCGACGAGCTGGTCATCGTCAGCAAGGTCGGTGCCGCCTACACCGGCGTCGGCGCGGTGCCCCTGACCGCCGCCCAGAAGCCCGCCGAACTGCGCGCCGCGGTCGAGAGCGATCTGCGCCAACTGGGCCTGGACACCGTGCCGGTGGTCAACCTGCGGCGCTATGAGCTCGGCCCCGCCCCGGCTCCCGAGGGCGATCAGAACGTCGACCTCGACGACCAGCTGGCAGAGATGATCGCGTTGCGCGACGAAGGCAAGATCGCGGCCATCGGGATCAGCAGCGTGGGCCTGGAGGTACTGCAGCGGGCCCTGCCGGCCGGGATCGTCTGCGTGCAGAACGCCTACAGCCTGCTCGACCGCACCCAGGAGGCAGCCCTCGACTTCTGCGCCGACGAAGGCATCGCCTGGGTCCCGTACTTCCCGCTCGGCTCGGCGTTCCCCGGCTTCCCCAAAGTCACCGACCACACGACAGTCCGCGAGATCGCCGACGAAACCGGCGCCACCCCGGCCCAGATCGGGCTGGCCTGGCTCTTGAGCACCTCGCCCAACACCCTGCTGATCCCCGGCACCGGATCGCTCGCGCACCTGGAAGAGAACATGAAGGTCGCCGACATCGTGCTCAGTGACGACGCCCTCGCCCGACTGGACGCGATCACCGCCCCAGGCCAGGGGCCGGACTACGCCGCGCCCCTGCGCGAAGCGTTCCGGCAAGCTCCGGCAACCTGACGCCGCCGCCCCGGTACGGTCGCAGGCGTGAGCAGCAACCCTTTTGACGAGAGCATCTGGCGCACGGTCGACGGCTTCGCCGACCTGACCGACATCACCTACCACCGCCACGTCACCGACGCAACGGTCCGGGTGGCGTTCAACCGCCCCGAGGTGCGCAACGCATTTCGGCCGCACACCGTCGACGAGCTGTACCAGGCGCTGGACCACGCCCGGATGTCGCCCGACGTCGGCGTGGTGCTGCTGACCGGTAACGGGCCGGCCCCCAAGGACGGCGGCTGGGCGTTCTGCTCCGGCGGCGATCAGCGCATCCGCGGGCGCAGCGGCTACCAGTACGCCGCTGGAGAAACAGCGGAGACCGTCGACCCAGCCCGCGCCGGACGGCTGCACATCCTGGAGGTGCAGCGGCTGATCCGGTTCATGCCCAAGCCGGTGATCTGCCTGGTCAACGGCTGGGCGGCCGGCGGCGGACACAGCCTGCACGTGGTGTGCGACCTGACCCTGGCCAGCCGCGAACACGCCCGGTTCAAGCAGACCGACGCCGACGTGGGCAGCTTCGACGGCGGCTACGGATCGGCGTACCTGGCGCGGCAGGTGGGCCAGAAGTTCGCCCGGGAGATCTTCTTCCTGGGCCGCACCTATACCGCCGAGCAGATGCATCAGATGGGCGCGGTCAACGAGGTCGTCGACCACGCCGAGCTGGAAGCCACCGGTGTGCAGTGGGCCAAGGAGATCAACGGCAAATCGCCCCAGGCCCAACGCATGTTGAAGTTCGCCTTCAACCTGCTCGACGACGGGCTAGTGGGCCAGCAGCTGTTCGCCGGCGAAGCCACCCGGCTGGCCTACATGACCGACGAGGCCGTCGAGGGCCGGGATTCCTTCCTGGAGAAGCGCGATCCGGACTGGAGCAGGTTCCCCCGCTACTTCTAGGCGCGCGGTTCGCCCCGCATAGACTGGCTAACCATGAGCCGAAGCCCGCTGCGCCGCCTGACCGACCAGATCACGCTCGCCACCATGCGTCCCCCGGTCGCCGCGCAGCTGATGCACCGGCCCGGCACCAAACCCGTCGACCTCGCCGGCAAGCGGGTGCTGGTGACCGGGGCGTCCTCGGGCATCGGGGAAGCCGGCGCCGAACAGTTCGGGGCAGCGGGCGCCACGGTGATCGCGGTGGCCCGCCGCCAAGAAAACCTCGACGCTCTCGTCAAGCGGATCACCGCCGCGGGCGGCACCGCCCACGCCATCGCGTGCGACCTGTCGGATCTGACGGCGATCGACGCCCTGGTCAAGGACGTCGAGGAACGGTTCGGCGGGGTGGACATCCTGGTCAACAACGCCGGCCGGTCGATCCGCCGTCCGCTGGCCGAATCCCTGGACCGCTGGCACGACGTCGAGCGGACCATGCAGCTGAACTACTACTCGCCGCTGCGGCTGATCCGCGGGTTCGCTCCGGGGATGCGCGAGCGCGGCGACGGCCACATCATCAACGTCGCCACCTGGGGCGTGTTCACCGACTCCTCCCCGCTGTTCGGCGTCTACAACGGCTCCAAGTCCGCACTGAGCGCCGTGAGCCGGGTCATCGACAGCGAGTGGGCCCGCTACGGCGTGCAGTCCACCACGCTGTACTACCCGCTGGTGAAGACCCCGATGATCGCACCCACCGCGGCATTCCAGGGCAAGCCCGGGCTCACCGCACAGGAGGCCGGCGCGTGGATGATCGACGCCGCCCGCTACCGCCCGATCCGCATCGCGCCGCGGCTGGCGCTGGCGTTCCGCGCGCTGGACAACCTCAACGCCGGTTGGGCCACCGCCATCGTCAAGCGGAACCGGATCGAGCCCATCGACGAGTGAGGGCGGACTGATGGAAATCCTCGCCAGCCGGGTGTTGCTCCGGCCCACCGACTATCAACGCTCACTGCGGTTCTATCGCGACGAGATCGGGCTGGCGATCGCCCGCGACTACGGCGCCGGGATGGTCTTCTACGCCGGGCAGTCGCTGATCGAACTCGCCGGGCACGGCAACCCCGAACACCCGGCCGCGAACTTCCCGGGGGCGCTGTGGCTGCAGGTCCGCGATGTCACCGCCACCCAGGCCGAATTGCAGAGCCGCGGGGTCCCCATCACCCGGGAAGCGCTTCGCGAACCGTGGGGGTTGCGTGAGATGCACGTCACCGATCCCGACGGCCTGACCTTGATCTTCGTGGAGGTTCCCGAGGACCATCCGCTGCGCCGCGATACCCGCCAGGACCGGCCCGGGAAGCCCTGAGGTGAACGCCGGGGAAACAGTTCGAAACGTCTCGACATACACCGGCGTTTCGCGAGGGTGATCGTTAGACAACGGCCCCATCGAGGCCTCAGAATCAGTGCCGTGATGCTCTCGTGAGCCTTGATCTGTTCCTCCTAATCATCGTGGTGATCACGGCTTTGGCCTTCGACTTCACCAACGGATTCCATGACACCGGCAACGCGATGGCGACGTCGATCGCCAGCGGTGCGCTCAAGCCCAAGGCAGCGGTCACGATGTCGGCCTGCCTGAACCTGATCGGCGCCTTCCTGTCGACCGCGGTAGCCGCAACCATCGCCAAAGGCCTGGTCGACGCCCATCTGGTGACCCTCGAGATTGTCTTCGCCGGCCTTGTCGGCGGCATCGTGTGGAACCTGCTCACCTGGCTGCTCGGTATCCCGTCGAGCTCCTCGCACGCCCTGATCGGCGGCATCGTGGGAGCGATGATCGCCGCGGTCGGCGGGCACGGGGTGATCTGGCACGGGGTGGTCTCCAAGGTTCTGGTCCCGGCCGTGGTCGCCACCGTGATTGCCACGGTGATCGCCTCCGTCGGAACCTGGCTGGTCTACCGCATCACCCACGGCGTCGACGAGAAGAAGTCCGAGAGGGTGTTCCGGCACGGTCAGATCGGCTCGGCCGCGCTGGTCTCGCTGGCACACGGCACCAACGACGCGCAGAAGACCATGGGCGTGATCTTCCTCGCGCTGATGTCCTACGGCGCGGTAAGCACCTCGGCCACACTGCCGCCGCTGTGGGTGATCGTCAGCTGCGCGCTGGCCATGTCGGCGGGCACCTACACCGGCGGCTGGCGGATCATCCGCACCCTGGGCAAGGGCCTCGTCGAGATCAAGCCGCCGCAGGGCATGGCCGCCGAGTCGGCCGCTGCCTCGGTCATCCTGCTCTCCAGCCACTTCGGTTACTCGCTGTCGACCACGCAGGTCGCCACCGGGTCGGTGCTGGGCAGCGGCGTCGGCAAGCCGGGCGCGCAGGTGCGCTGGAGCGTTGCCGGACGGATGGTTGCCGCTTGGCTGGTGACGCTGCCGATGGCCGGCGGCGTCGGTTCGGGCGCCTACGGCCTGGTGCACGGTATCGGCGGCTACCCCGGGATCATCATCGGCGTGGTGCTGCTGATCACCGCGGTCCTGGCGATCTGGCTGCGGTCGCGCCGGGCGCGCATCGACCACAACAACGTCAACGCCGAATGGGACGGCACGCTCACGGGCGGTCTCGACGCCCCCGGCGTGCAGCCCGAGGAAGCGGGCCGCGAGGTCGAGAACGCCCTCAGGTCGGCATTCGAGGCCGGCCCTGCGGGAGCCAAGCTGACTGTCGTCCCCACCGACGACCCCAATTCACGTGAGGTCATCCGGTCATGACTCAGTGGTTCAACCTCGCCGCCACGTGCAAGATCCTGGTTTTCGGACTGCTGGTGGGCGGGTTATTGCCGGCACTGTTCGCGGTCGGGGTCCGGGTCAACGTGGCAGGTAACAGTGTTCCCGCGGTCGCCGGCGGTACTGCGGGCACACGCCGGCCGCTGCTGCTCGCTCTCAGCTGGGCGATCTTCCTGGTAGTGCTGGCCGTGGCGGTCGTCGGCGTGCTCTTCATCGCGCGCGACTTCTTGGGGCACCACCTGGGCTGGTACCTGCTCGGGGCCAAGCCCGCCTAACCCGGTTCGACAAGTTAGGCGTGCGGCTGCAAAAATCCGCACGGTGACCTTGGAGCTGTTCCTGTTGATCACGGTCGTGATCACCGCCCTGGCTTTCGACTTCACCAACGGCTTCCATGACACCGGCAACGCTGTCGCCACCGGGATCGCCAGCGGTGCGCTCAAGCCGAAGACCGCGGTAACGCTCTGCGCCACCCTCAACCTCGTCGGGGCGTTCATGTCGACCCAAGTGGCCGCCACGGTGGCCAAGGATCTGGTGGTCACCAACCTGGTGACGCTGGAAGTCATGTTCGCCGGGTTGGTCGGCGGCATCGTCTGGAACCTGGCGACCTGGTTGTTCGGCATCCCGTCGAGCTCCTCACACGCCCTGATCGGCGGGGTGGTGGGGGCCATGCTGGCCGCGGCCGGCACGGCCGGGGTGCGCTGGCCCGGGGTGGTCTCGAAGGTGCTGGTGCCGACGGTGATCGCCGTGCTGGCCGCGACCCTGGTCGCCACCGTCGGAACCTGGCTGGTCTACCGCCTGACGCGGGGAGTCCCCCGTGGGCGCGCCCTGCGAGACTTCCGGCGGGGCCAGGTTTTCTCTGCCGCCCTGATGTCACTGGCGCACGGCACCAACGATGCGCAGAAGACCATGGGCGTGATCTTCCTCGCGCTGATCTCCTACGGCGCGGCCTACAAGACCGACGTCACGCCGCCGCTGTGGGTGATCGTGTCGTGTGCGGTGGCGATGGCCGCCGGCACCTATTTCGGTGGATGGCGAGTCATCCGCACCCTGGGCAAGGGCCTCGTCGAGATCGAATCCCCCCAAGGCATGGCCGCCGAATCATCCTCGGCGGCCATCATTTTGCTGTCCAGTCACTTCGGCTACTCGCTGTCGACCACGCAGGTGGTGACGGGATCGGTGTTGGGTTCGGGCCTGGGGAAGCCCGGGGCCAACGTGCGCTGGGGGGTTGCCCGCCGGATGGCGACCGCCTGGGTGATCACTCTGCCGCTGGCCGGGGCCATCGGCGCGGGCACCTACCACCTGATCCACCGCATCGGCGGCTACCCCGGCACCATCACCGGACTGGCGCTGCTGGTGGGCGTCTCCGCGCTCATCTGGCTGCAGTCCCGCAAGGTCCCGGTCGACCACACCAATGTCACCGCCGATTGGGGTGCACATATGACCGATGGCCTCGAAGTGATTGCGCCGCAACCGACTTCCCCTATTCCGTCTCGCGAGATCGGCACGGAGGGGGGCGGTGCGTGAACACCTTGAGCACCTGGTTCGACTACGTGGCCACCGCCAAGATTCTGATCTTCGGCCTGCTGGTCGGCACCACGCTTCCGGCGTTGTTCGCCATCGGGGTGCGCTTGGGTGCCGCAGCCGACGGACCGACTGAGCACCGCCGGGGATTGACCCTGCTGCGGTGGATGATCTTCGCACTCTTGCTCACCGTGGTGCTGGCCGGCGTGCTGTTCATCGCCCGCGACTTCATCGAGCACCGCATCGGCTGGCAGTGGGATGACTGGGGCCATTGGGACGAGGTGTTTGGCCTTGAATAGACGTAATATTGCAGCTGACATGTTCCTTCCGGTGTCGGCGCGGGGAAGTTGACGCAGCATGAACAAATTTCTCACCTCGATCGTCGCCTGGCTGCGCGCCGGGTATCCCGATGGTGTGCCACAGAACGACTACGTCCCGCTGTTGGCGCTGCTGTCGCGACGCCTGACCAACGATGAGGTCAAAGACGTCGCCCGTGAATTGATCGGCCGCGGCGAGTTCGACCGCATCGACATCGGGGTCCTGATCGCCCGCTTGACCAACGAACTGCCCGCTCCGGAGGACGTCGAACGGGTGCGAGAGCGGTTGGCGGCAAAGGGTTGGTTGCTAGACGACGCCCCCACCAACGGAGGAAACCCATAGCACTCCTGCGTGCGCTGGCCATCCCACCCGGTGATGCCCTCTCCACGCTCCTGCCCGCCTTGCAGGGCGTTCTGGACGGCCACGACGCCGCGTTCACGCCGGTAGGCCCCGACACCGACCCGTCTGCCCTGACCGCGCTGCGGGTGGGCGATCCCATCGGCGATGACATCGCGCTGGTGGTGGCGACGTCGGGAACCACTGGAGCGCCCAAAGGCGCTCTGCTGACCGGGACGTCACTGGTGGCCAGCGCCACGGCCACCCACGACCGGTTGGGCGGGCCAGGCAGCTGGCTGCTGGCACTACCCCCGCACCATATCGCTGGAATCCAGGTCCTGGTGCGCAGCCTGCTGTCCCGCACCGCGCCCGTGCAGCTTGATGTCGCAACGGGTTTCGATGTCACTCGGTTGCCCGCGGCGGTGGCGGCACTCGGTTCCGGCCGGCGTTACACCTCGCTGGTCGCCACCCAATTGGTCAAGGCGCTGACCGTTCCCGAGGCCGCTGCCGCACTGGCCGAGTTGGACGCGGTGTTGTTGGGCGGAGGTCCGGCGCCGCAACCGATCCTGGACGCGGCAGGCGCCGCCGGGGTGCGGGTGGTGCGCACGTACGGCATGAGCGAGACCGCCGGCGGTTGTGTCTATGACGGGGAGCCGTTGCCGGGCGTCCGGTTACGCATCGCAGACGACGGACGGATCGCGATCGGCGGTCCGACCCTGGCGCAGGGTTATCGCAATCCTGTCGATCCGGACCCATTCGCAGAGCCAGGATGGTTTGTGACCAATGACCTTGGTGCCCTTGATCCCTCGGGACGCCTGACGGTGCTGGGTCGGACCGACGACGCGATCAGCACCGGCGGATTGACGGTTCTTCCCGGTCCGGTGGAGGCGGTGTTGTCGACGCATCCCGCCGTGGCCGAGTGCGCGGTGTTCGGGATCGATGACGAGCGGCTGGGGCAGCGTGTCGTCGCCGCGGTTGTCGTCGCCGGTGCGACGCCACCGACGCTAGAGTCGTTACGCGCCCACGTCGCGGAGTCGCTCGACATCACGGCAGCGCCGCGCGAGGTACATGTCGTTGCGGAACTCCCCCGCCGCGGAATCGGCAAGCTGGACCGAAAAGCATTGGTACAACAATTTTCTGCCGAGGGTATTGCGCCAAATTAGACCACTGGTCTAATTTATAGACCGATGGTCGAATTGCTTCGCCGCTGCTGGCGAAAGGGGATGCAACCATGCGCACACCCACCACGTCCGCCGAACGCACGCGTTCCTTTGCACGAGTGCTGGGACCGTTCATCGCCGTGGTCCCGTCCATCATCGCGGTCCGGGCCGGCAGTATCGGCAACCAGCTGTCGAGTTTCTCGAGCGACCCTATGTGGCCGTGGATGCTGGGCGCAGTGCTGTTCGGCGGTGGGCTGTTCATCATTGCGTTTCACCAATATTGGCGAGGCGTGGCCGCGATGATCATTTCGCTGTTCGGGTGGTTCCTGTTGCTGCGCGGGTTCGTCTTGCTCGCCGCGCCGCAGCTGATCGTCAAGGGCGCCGAAGCCGCCACCGACACATCCAGCGGGGCCATCGGTACGGTGCGGGCCGGTTTCGGGCTGCTTGCGCTGTGCGGCGTCTACCTGACCTACATCGGATGGCTGAAGAAGGCCGACTGATTCAATACCGTCATGCGCCGCGCCATGAAACCCCGGGAGATCCGGCGAGCCGAGCTGCTCGACCAGGCGCTGACACTCTTTCTGGAGCGCGGCTATGACGATGTCAGCCTTAACGAGCTTCTCGCAGCCACGGGCATACCGAAAGGCGCTTTCTACCATTATTTTCCATCCAAAGACGCGTTGGTCGTCGCGCTGGCCGAACGCAGCGCCCACGCAGCGTTGGAGGCGCTGCGTCCGGTCTTCGACCAGCCGGAAACGGGCGCCCTGGAACGCCTCAACGGTGGGCTGACGGCAAGCTACGACGTCAAGATGGCGACGGGGACTCCCGAGCAGATCGCGGCGATGACGGCGCTCTTCGCGCCACACAATCGCGCGCTGTTCGCCAAGATCGTGGAGACCTGGGAGGACCTGTTTCGACCGGTGCTGACCAAGCTCATCAGCGAAGGAGTCGACGAGGGCGTGTTTGACACCTTCGATCCCGAAGGTGTCGGCGACATGATCCAAGGTTTCGCGGCCAGCTTGCGCAGAAACCTGATGCAGGTAGTCGATGCGCCGGACGCGAAGGCACGTCGTCGGGCCATCGACGACTGCGTGAAACGGATCAAACTGCACGGCATCGCGACGGACCGAATCCTCGGATTGCCGGACGGATCAACGGTTGTGTTGGACCGCAAACAAGTAGAGGCGATGGTCGCGCGCATCACGCTGTGACGTATGCGAGAGCCGCGGGATCAGTCTCCGCCACCTGACCCACCGCCGGACCCACCGCCCGAGCCACCGCCGGACCCACCGCCGGACCCACCGCCGGACCCACCGCCAGAGCCACCGCCGGAGCCGCCGCCCGAGCCACCGCCGGACCCACCGCCAGAGCCGCCACCCGAGCCGCCGCTTGAGCCGCCGCCGGAACTGCCCCCGGAGTCACCGCTCGACCCGCCGCTCGACCCGCCGCCGGAACTGCCGGCAGAACCGCTGGAGCTGCCACCGGAACCGGAGGAAGCGCCTCCAGAGCCGCTGCTCCCGGAGCCCCCGGAATCACTGCCAGATCCGCCCGAACCACCGCTACTCGACCCCGAACCGCCCGATCCGACACCGCCAGATCCACCCGCCTCGCTGCCGGACCCGCCCGAACTGGGTCCACCGGAGTCAGTGCCCGCTCCGGTACCACCAGAACCGCTCTCGTCGGATCCGCCAGCCGTGCCGCCGGGCCCGCCGGAATGACCACCCGAGCCGCTGTCGCCGGAACCACTGTCGGATCCGCCCGGATTACTGCCGGAGCCACCGGTACTGCCGTCGCCCGCGCCGGTGCCGCCCGAATGCCCACCACCGGATTCGCTACCGCCGGAATGGCCACCGGTCGAACCGTTATCGCCGGAACCCACACCGCCCGAACCAGTGCCGCCCGTATCCGTGCCACCGGAACCATTGCCGCCTGTGCCGCCGGTTCCCGTGCCACCCGAACCGGCATCGCCGCCGGAATGACTTCCGCCGCCGTGATCACGACCCGATCCGCTACCACTGCCACCCGAGCCGGGAAGCCAACCGCCGCCACCACCAACAGGTCCGGTGATGATCGGGATCGGAATGGGAAACGGAATCACCGCCGGCGGTGCGGGTGCGGGCGCTGCTGGAGGCGCCGGAAGAACCGGCGCCGGAGCAACGACGGCCGGAGCCGGGTTTGCCGGGGCTACAACAGGATTAGGCGCCGGGGCCTGCACAGCAGGCAGCTGGGCCGGCTTCGGGGCCGGCAGCACCGGCATGAAGTTGCCCGGCACCGGCTGGGCCTGCGGCGGCTGTGCCACCACCGGTGGCTGCGACGGCGTGGACGCGGCCGTCGGGCGAATGCCGATCGTCACGGCGACGGCCAACGCCGCGCACCCGGCCACCAGAATCCCACCGACCGAACTGCCTACCAGCAGCGCCCGTCCCACCGGCGGCGGTGACGCCGCCTGTTCGTCGGCTTCGGCGCCGTCTTCCACGTATTCGGCGCCGTAGCCGTCGTAGCCCTCGTAGCTTTCATAGTCGCCCTCGGCGTCGGCGTACTCCACCGGCAGCAGTTCGGAGTCATCGTCGGTCATCGAGTACGCGAGCTGCTGTTCCTGTTGTTCTGGCTGTTCGCCCTCAACCGCCGGGGCCAGCACCGTGGACGTTCCGTCCGGGGCACCGGCGTCCGCCAGCGCGGGCGCCGCCATCGTCGCATCGGCGGCCGGAGCAGGCAGCCACGTCGTCTCGCCGTCCTCGCCCGAGGCGTTGCGCGCCAACGCCACTGCCGAGCGCGCCTGGGGCTGCTCGGAAACGTTCTCTACTCCCGCGTCCTCGAGGGCGCGGCGAACCTCCGCCAGCAAGTCCGAGTCCGACCAGCACAGGCGGGTAGCGGCCAGCCGGTGGCCCTCGTCGGCCAGCATGCGGTGGGTTCCGGTCACCGTCTCGATCAAGGTTTCGACCGGATTGCGCGTCAGATCGAGCATGGATTCGTCGAGCACGGCATCGCCGTAGGCGTCCGATTCGACGAGCGCTAAGCGGGCAAGCGCGCCGGTAACCGACACTCCGAGCGCGACATCCATTGCGCGTCTCCTTCCGCGGCCGCTCGCTTAGCCAGTCTAGCCGCGCGGATCGACCATCGAGCGGATCGATCTTCGCAGTTCAATGGCCTGGGCCGCTCCCGCGGTTATGGTGAGCAGGTGATCGCCGAGTCGACCAGGAGCTGGAATATCGGCCGCGATGCGACCGCTGCGGCACTGCTGCTCGCGGCGCCGGCGTTGCCGTGGAGCCTGTACTTCGGTGTCGGCATTCCGGCCGGCAGGCCCGGATTGTTCGTCGCGCTGGCGGTGGCCACCGTACTCGCGCTCACAGCGATCGCCGCGACCTACCTGGGGCCCTGGGGCACCAATCCCGCCGTCGCGGGACGGCTGCGGCTGGTGCTCAGCGCGCCGTATCTGGTGTTGCTGCTCGGTGTGGTGGCCGCCGACGTGGTGCAGACCGTCCGCTACGGCGGCAGCCCCCGGCCCCCGGGCGGCGTCGGGCCGGGCGCGTTGGCGGGCGCAGCAGGGGCGTTGCTCGCCGCGCAGCCGGTGCTCGCCGGGCCGGTGCGGCTATGGCGGCGCACGATCCGGGCGCTCGGCTACGCAGCGATCGTCGGTGCCACGTTGAGTGTGCTGTTCAACCTGTATTGGCGGGTGCGCTACGCCATACCGGACGCTGATTCCACGACCGGATTCGGCCGCCAACAAGTCGCGATCATTGCGACCGCGCTGGTGTACGGAGCGGTGGCGTGGACCACCGTCGTCGTCGCATCGAGGTGGGTTCTGCAGCGCGACAAGGCGTCCCAGCTCGCTGTTGTCCTGCTCGGCGGGGCCGCTCTGGTCGTCGGGATACTGGTGTGGGTGCTGCCGATCGGCCGCGACATCGACGGCTTTCACGGGATCGCGCAGAACACTTCCACGGCCGGGGTCGGCTTCGAGGGCTATCTGGTGTGGGTGGCCGCCGCGGCACTGTTGGCGGTGGCGGCAGCGCGCGACGCGTCGGCGACGACGTGGCTGGCGGCCACCCGGAACACGTTGGTGCTCATCGCAATCTGGAGCCTAGGGTCGGCACTGATGCGCGTCGTCGATCTCAGCGTCGCGGTCGGCTTGGACCTGCCGTATTCGCCGTACGACAGCGCTGCGATGGCCTCCTTCGACGTGGTGACTGCGGTTATCGCGATCTGGCTACGGCTCAACCTGGGCAATCGCTCCGTGCCGGCTGCAGCCGTCTGGTCGGTGAGCGCCGTCCTGTTCGGTTTCACCATCGCCCGCGTCGTGGTGGGTGTCGGTCTGGCTCCGCGTCTCGCGGAAGCCCAGCGCGCCAGCGCATCGGCCCACCCGGTGTACGGCAACGGACTCGCGCAGCAGATCACCAGCACGTTCGACGTGGTGCTGTGCGGCCTTGCGCTGTGCGGCCTGGTGGTGGCAATCGTCGTCGGACGCTTGACGGTGCCCGCCGACGACCGCCCCAAGCCCGGCGAACCCGGCACACCCCGCATCTTCCGGTCCCCGGACTCACCCACCGTCGCCCCCGCGGGCGGACCGAAGATCTATCGGGGAAGCGACGAGTCTGCCGAGAACGGCGAAGTCGTTCAGGGCCGCTCGAACGGCACCTGAGCCCCCTCCAGCGGCAAGCAATAAGTACAGCTGCGCCAAGGCGTTTATCGGGAGCCGACGACGGGTAGCCGAAACTGCGTTTCTGCTCTTGAGCCCGGTCGGGTGAACGATACGAATGAGGGTCACGATGTACAGCACTGCATTGGCCGCAACAACGGCACGGCGAATCACCCGGTACCTGGCTACAGCGATGGTGCTGGGCGGCGCCACAACGCTCGCCCCCGGCGTCCCGTCCGCCTCGGCGCAGCCCTGCCCGGACGTGGAAGTGGTGTTCGCGCGCGGCACCGGTGAGCCACCCGGCGTCGGCGGCATCGGTCAGTCCTTTGTCGATGCGCTGCACGCCAAGGTGGGTGCGCGCTCCTTCGAGGTGTATCCGGTCAACTACGCCGCCAGCAACGATTTCGGCGGCGGAGTCGACTTCGCCCGCACCGTCGTCGACGGTATCCGCGACGCCGGCACCCACATCGAGAACACCGCGGCGAACTGCCCCAACACCCGAATCGTGCTGGGCGGCTTCTCGCAAGGTGCCGCCCTGGCCGGCTACACCACCTCGGCCGAGATCCCCAAGGAGGTCCCCGCCGACTACCTCGCCTACATCCCCAAGCCGATGCCGTCGTCGGTGGCCGACCACGTCGCCGCAGTCGTCTTGTTCGGCACTCCTTCAGCGGAATTCCTCCAGCCGAACGGTGCGCCACCGGTGCGGATCGGTCCGCGGTATGCGTCCAAAGCCTTGGAGCTGTGCGCCGACGGCGACACCATCTGCAACGGCGCCCCGGCCGGCGGACCGCCCTTTGCGCACGCGTCGTACGGCGTCAATGGCATGACCGAGCAGGGCGCCGAGTACGCGGCCGCCCACCTCTGAGCGCGCTAGGTCGATTCAGGGCAGCTCGAACGGCAACTGAATGCCCTCATGCGGCAAGCAGTGCGTGCAGGTCCGCTCTTCGTCGATCCGCTCGATGGCGTCGTGCACCAGCTTCTTGAACGGTTCGATGTTCTTCTGGAACTCCGCGAACACATCGACGGCCTTCACCCCACTGCCGACGTCGACGCCCGCGTCCAAGTCGGTGACCAGAGCTACTGCGGCATAACATATTTCGAGTTCGCGAGCCAGCACCGCTTCGGGATATCCGGTCATATTGATCAGCCGGAAGCCCGCCGCGGCGAACCATTGGCTTTCGGCTCGGGTGGAGAACCGCGGGCCCTGGATCACCACCATGGTTCCGCCGTCGACCACGTCGGGCAGGGCGGTCACCGCGTTGCGCAGCGTCGAGCAGTACGGGTCGGCGAACTCGACGTGCACGCCGCCGTCATCGAAGTAGGTGTCGGCGCGGCCCCGGGTGCGGTCGACCAGCTGATCGGGCACCACCACCGAGCCGGGGGGCAGTTCCGGGGTCAGGCTGCCGACTGCACAGGGCGCGAGGATCCGTCGCACCCCCAGCGCCCGCAACGCCCACATGTTGGCCCGATAAGGCACGGTGTGGGCCGAGTACTCGTGGGCGGCCCCGTGCCGCGGCAGAAATGCCACTTCGCGGCCGCCGACGGAACCGACGGTGATCTCGGCACTGGGCGCCCCGTAGGGGGTGTCACAACTGACGCGGCGCACATCGTCACCGAAGAACGAGTAGAAACCGCTACCGCCGATCACGCCCAGCAACTTCTGCTCCTCCCGCATGCAAGGATCGTGCGGTGGCCAGCTTCGCACAGTGGATAGAGGGGGCTCGTCCCCGCACCCTGCCCAACGCGGTCGCTCCGGTGATCGCCGGAACCGGCGCGGCAGCATGGCTGGGCGCCGAGGTGTGGTGGAAGGCGCTGCTGGCGCTGACCGTCGCGGTGGCGCTGATCATCGGGGTCAATTACGCCAACGACTACTCCGACGGCATCCGAGGCACCGACGACGACCGGACCGGTCCGGTGCGGCTGGTGGGTGCCCGCCTGGCGAGCCCGCGCGCGGTGCTCACGGCGGCGATCGCCGCGCTGTCGGTCGGAGCGCTGGCCGGTTTGGCTCTGGCCCTGGTCAGCGCGCCGTGGCTGGTGGTGGTGGGGGCAGCCTGCATCGCCGGAGCCTGGCTGTACACCGGCGGGTCGAGGCCGTACGGCTACGCCGGATTCGGTGAGATCGCGGTGTTCGTATTCTTCGGGCTGGTCGCGGTGCTGGGCACCCAGTACACCCAGGCCCTGCGAGTGGACTGGGTCGGCGGCGCGTTGGCGGTAGGGGTCGGCGCCCTGTCGTCGGCGGTGCTGGTGGCCAACAATCTGCGCGATATCGCGACCGACAAACCGGCCGGCAAGATCACCCTGGCGGTACGCCTCGGCGACGCCCGCACCCGGGTGCTGTTTCAGCTGCTGGTGGGGCTGGCCGGGGTACTGACCCTGGCCCTGATGCGGGCCACCCCGTGGTGCGCGGTCGGGTTTATCGCCACGCCGCTGGCGCTGCGGGCCGCGGCCCCGGTGCGCTCCGGGCTCGGTGGCGCCGCCCTGATTCCGGTACTGCGCGACACCGGGTTGACCATGCTGGTGTGGGCGATCGCCGAGGCCTTGGCGTTGACGCTGGGCCCGTAGGTCGATAGTCGCTAGGCCGCCCGTTCCAGCAGCGTGCTGACCGCTGCTGTCAGCGTTGCCGGATCGGCAGACTCGGTAACAATGTCCATCACGACCGGATCGGCATCACGCAAAATGCCCAACATGATGTGCTCGCAGCAGATGTCTTTGCCCTTGCGCGCCACCGCTTCTCGCAAAGCGAGCTTCAGCGTCGTCTTGGCGGCCCGGGTGAAGGGCAGATGCCCTCGACGACGGCTACCGCGGCCGGTCCTCTGTACCGCGCGGTCAAAAGCCTCTGCACCGAAGTTGTCCGCCACGGCATCACGTACGGCACGCAGGTCGATCCCAAGGAGCCGCAGCACGTCCGCATCGGCGTCGAACGACGCGCTGGTTTCCCGCCCTGCTGCCAGTCGTGTCCGCACCCCATCAATGGTCAGCCCGTAGCTCCCCAGCGTCGCCGACAGATCGCCCTGGGCGGTCCGGAGCACCCCGAGAAGTAGATGCTGTGGCCCGATACCGTCGGCGTCCAAGCCCCGCGCATCCCGCTGAGCTTGTATGACCGCAGCCCGGGCATCGCGGTTGAACCGTTCAAAGACCATGGCTCATCTCCTCCGGTTGTACTTCTGATGCACGGCCTGGCGGCTCACCCCGAGCGCCTCGGCGATTGCCTGCCAACTCCAGCCCTGCTCGCGAGCATTGGCCACATGGATGGCCTCCAACCGCTCCTGCAACCGCTGCAAAGCACGCACTCCACGTAGGCCGACGGCCGGGTCCGCACTGGTCGCCGCGTCCGCAGCGGAAACCAAGGAGGCGTCCGGCAATTCATTCATGCCGTCAAGGTAACTTGACACATCGCGTCTGTCAAGAAACCTTGACACGGCCGAGGCCTTGGCGTTGATGCGCTGAAGGGGTCAACGACGGGCGGTTACTCTCCGCGCAGCCGGGCCTGCAGTTTCGCGCGTTCCTGGCGGCGGCGTTCGCCCGCCACGGTCAAGCTCTCAGTCGCACGCTTACGCAACGGCGTGAAGAGCCACATCCCCAACGGCAGCGCGACGATCAGCGCCAGCATCGCCGCGATGATCGGCGGGAAATCGCTGAGCCCGAGCAGCCGGCCCACTCCGTAGATCACCGCCGTCAGCACAACCACCAGCGCCAGCCGCGCCGCCGTGTACACCGCCACATCGACTACCGCACGGCCCAACGGGGCCCGACCTGTCGCCACGGTCATCAAGCCTACTGGCGGGCCGGACCGGCGCGAACGACGCTAACGGTATATTCGGCGCCAGGAGGTGTCGCGAGTGCTCTACCTGCTCCTCGTCCTGACTCTGGGAACGCTGCTGTACCTCAGCCTGCGTGCCATTCGTGCCCGGCCGAAGACGCGTGTGATCGGTCCGGACGACGACCCGGAGTTCCTGTGGCGGATCAGCCACGGCGACAACCAGCCCTAGGGCTGCCACCTCCGAATCAGGCCCCGATTTAGACGAAGTGCTGGTTGAACCGGTCGTCGCCGGGGAACGCCTCGGCAACCACCGCAGCCAGCTCGACGAGCGCCTCGCGGGTCTCGCGCTTCAGCCGCATCAGGTCGATCTCCGCGCCCTCTTCCAGGTGCGGGTCGAACGGCACCAACCGCACGGCGCGGCAGCGCCGGGAGAAGTGGTCGACCACCTTCTGCATATCGACCTTGCCCGAGCGTGGCCGCACCGCATTGATCACCGCGATCGAGTTGCGCACCAGGTCCTCGTGACCATGCGCGTCGAGCCAGTCCAGGGTCGCCGAGGCACTGCGGGCGCCGTCGACCGAACCGGAACTGACCACGATCATGGTGTCCGCCTTGGCGAGCACCGCTGACATGGCGGAGTGCATCAGACCGGTGCCGCAGTCGGTGAGCACAAGGCTGTAGAACCGCTCCAAGACCTGCAGCGTGCTGGCGTAGTCCTCGGCGCTGAACGCTTCCGAGACCGCCGGGTCGCTGTCGGAGGCCAGCACCTCCAGGCGGCTGGGACCCTGATTGGTGTAGCTGCGGACATCGCTGTAGCGCTGGATGCCGTCAGCGTCGCGCAGCAGGTGCCGCACCGTCGCCGAGGTCTCCATCGGCACCTTCTGGTTCAACGTGCCGCGGTCGGGGTTGGCGTCCACGGCCACCACCCGGTCACCGCGGATGGAAGCGAACGTGGCCCCCAGGGTCGCGGTGATAGTGGTCTTGCCGACGCCGCCCTTCAGCGACAGCACCGCGATCCGGTGGCAGCCCTGCAGCGGCCGGTTCACCTGGACCACCAAGTCGTTGAAGCGGATGGTGCGTGGGCTCTCGCCGACGTTGATCAGCTGGCCGGATAGCACGTAGAGCAGGCGGCGCCAGCCTGAGGTTGGCGGCGGCTTGACCTGTCGCAACAGCGACGTGGTGGACAGATCCGAGAACGGGGCGATGGGCTCAGAGGCGCGATACGGCGCCTGACCGGAACCAGCGCCGGCGCTACCGCCGAAATACACCGGAGCGGGGTTCTCCATCGGCTGCGGAACCCACGTGGTTGACGCGCCTGCATTCCAGGACTGCTGCGCAGACGGGGTTTCCGCAGCGGCCGGCGGCCACGGGTCGACCGGTTCGGAGAACCGGCGCTCGGTGCGGAACCCCCCGAAAGAGCGGGTCTCCTCGCCTTCGGGCCGCTGGTTGAACGACCCGGTGGCCCCGGATTCCGAAGCGTCTGCGGGGCCATCAGCCGCCTCGCTGACGTGCTGCAGCGGCCGGAACTGGGTAGTCGGATGATCCGTCACGTCATGGCTCGCAGTGACATCACCGGGTGCATGGTCGGACACTTGTATCTCCCCTGTCACACTGGTTAGGACGTCAATGGACGTCGGTAACCGCAGGGTAGCGCAGCTGACATAAAGGAATCTGTCAGCTGGATTAGCCGACTCCGGCATACGAGTGCAGGCCGACGGTCACCAGGTTGACGAAAAACAGGTTGAAGATCATTGCCGCGAACCCCACAACGTTGATCCACGCCGCCTTGTAATCGCGCCACCCGGCCGTCGACCTGGCATGGAGATAGGCGGCGTAGACGACCCAGGCGATGAACGACACCGTCTCCTTGGGATCCCAGCCCCAGTAGCGACCCCAAGCCCCCTCGGCCCAGATCGCGCCGAAAATCACACCGAAGCCGAACACCGGGAAAGCGAAGATCGTGGTCCGGTAGGCGATGCGGTCCAGGGTTTGCGCATCGGGCAGCCGGCGCACCAGGCGCGCCAGGGCCCCCGGGGCGTCGGGGTCACTCAGGCGCGACGAGCGGATGAGAAACAGGATGCTGGCCACCCCGGCCACCAAGAACACCCCGGAGCCGATGCTGACCACCGACACGTGGATCGGCAGCCAGTAGGACTGCAGCGCGGGCATGACCGGCGCGGCGGTGGCGTAGAGCCAGCGCCCGGAAACCGTCAGCAGGATCAGCACCGGCAACAGCACGAACACCCACAGGCCGCGGTGTTGTGGCCTGCGCAGCGCGACGGCGGAAGCCACCAGCCCGGAGAAGCAGGTCAGGTTGATGAACTCATACATGTTGCCCCACGGCGGGCGCAGCGTGGCGGCGCCGCGGAACACGATGCAGGCCAGCAGGAGGGCGATACCCAAATAGACCAGGGCCAGGCCGGCTCGGCCCACCCGCTCACCCAGGGGCCGTCGCTGCGCGGGGACCACCACGCCCGGCGTGGCGCTGTCGGAGCGCACACCGCCGGCGGAAACCAGCTCGCTCTCGGCGGGCGTACGGGCCCGGCTGGAGGCCAGTTCGACGGCCAACAACAGCAGCGCGATGACCAGCACGACCATCGCTGAGGTGAACGCCCAGTCGGAGTAGCGCGCCAGCCCGATGTCGATAT
This sequence comes from Mycolicibacter heraklionensis, assembly GCA_001673575.1. Lineage (GTDB taxonomy): Bacteria > Actinomycetota > Actinomycetes > Mycobacteriales > Mycobacteriaceae > Mycobacterium > Mycobacterium heraklionense_A. The sequence goes on from LZME01000122.1 coordinate 73,852, forward strand.
GACTCGTATTCACCTACGTCTCCTTGCCGAAGAGCTTCGTGCTCAATCGCTCGAACTCGTCACCCCAGCCGGAGTTGTCGGTGCGAGCCAGCCCGCCCAGCTCGACGTTCACCGTACCGGCCTGTCCCGTCGACCCGGTCGGGGGCGATGAGGGCGCGCCAGCGCGCGAAGAGAGACCCGGCCGCACGGACTCCGTTGGCGTGATCCGGATCCAGATCCGGCGGCGACGCACCACCAGTGACACCACCAGCCCCGCCATCATCGTCATCGCGAACACCAGCACCCAGATCTCGGCCGGATCGTGCGACACCTGGATGTTGACGAACGGCACCGCGCCGTCGAAGCGCACCTTCGTGCCGTCATCGAGGCTGAGCTGTTCGCCGGCCTTCAGGTTGGACCGGGCCACCTTGGTCAGCCGGCCCTGGTCGATCAACCGGGAATCCAGCGTGAACAGGCTCTGCGGCCGGCCGGTGTCGAGCCCGGTGTCACCGCGATAGACGTCGATCGCCACCGCGGGATCGTTCATCGCGGGGAACGCCGACGACAGCAGCCGGTTGTCGAGCTGTTCGGTCGGAGCGAACAGGCCCTGGATGCCGATCTGGTGCTTGCGGCGCTCGCTGGCGTCGGGGTAGACCCCGGCCGGCGGGTCGATGCGGATCGCGCCCGACGACAACAGGGTCAGCGGGTTGTCCGGGCGGAACTGCACCGTCTGGGTGCGGGTCTGGCCGTCCGGGAAGGTCACCGTGAAGGTGGGCGCGTAGCCGTGACCCTGCAGGTATGCCCGCACGCCGCCGACCCGCAGCGGATGGTTGACCTCCAGCAGGTAGGGCCGCCACTGGTTGGTGCGCAGGTCCTCGCCGGCCTGGTAGTCGATATGCGCGGTGAAGGCGGTCGCCAGACCGGTGACCAGGTAGTCGGCGGTGAAGTCGTTGACCCGCACGCACAGCGGGTGCAGCTTGGTCCCGTCGACGGTGGCGCCGGCCCGGAACGAGTCGAACGCGGCCGGCGACGCCGAGCAGAAGCCGGGCCCGCCGTCGGCGATGACCATCACGTTGCCCTCGTAGCCGAACATGCGGCCGAGCGCGACGGCGGCCAGTAGTCCCAGTAGCGCGAAATGGAAGATCAGATTGCCGAATTCGCGCAGATAGCCCTTCTCCGCGGAGATCTCAATGCCACCGGGGGTGCGCTCCGACGAGCGGGTGATCCGCCGCCAGCCGCGCAACTCCGCGGTCATCCGGGCACCGAGTTCTTCAGCGTCACCGGACAATTGGGTCTGCGCATGTTTGGGCAGCCGAGACAGGTTGCGTGGTGCGGCGACCGGGGTGGCACGCAGGTTCCGCAGATGTTCAAAGGTCCGCGGGGTCAGGCAGCCGATCAGCGACACACACAGCAGCACGTAGATGGCGGTGAACCAGAAGCTGGAGAAGACGTCGAATGCCTCCAGCCGATTCAGCCAGGGCCCCAGTGTCGGGTGCAGCGCCAGGTATTCGTCGACTTTGGCGGCGTTGAGGCTGCGCTGCGGCAGCAGTGCTCCGGGGATGGCGGCCAGTGCGAGCAGTACCAGCAGCACCAGCGCGGTGCCCATCGAGGTCAGCGCCCGCCAGGTGTTGCGGATCTTCCCGGCGAGCAGACGCGAAGTCCCCCTAAAACGCGCCAATTTGGGGGCTTTCGCGTCTGCTCGCGGTGGAAAAAGTGGGGGGGTCATCAGATCGGCAGCCTGACATCAGAGACCAGGCCGTCGCGAACCGCCGCCACGAAGTGGTCCCACACACCGGTGACCAGGGCGAGACCGACCGCGATCAGCAATACCCCGCCCAGGACCTGAATCGCCCGGGTGTGCCGGCGCAGCCAACCCAGCCCGGCCACCGCACTGGCCGAACCGAACGCCAGCGCCACGAACGGAATGCCCAAGCCCAGGCAGTAGGCGATCACCAGCACCACGCCCCGGGCCACCCCGGCGCCATCGGTGGTCGAGGCGACCGCGATCACCCCGGTCAGGGTCGGCCCCAGGCACGGTGTCCAACCGAGCGCGAACACCGCGCCCAGCAGCGGTGCCCCGAACACAGTGGACAACTGCTGCGGGGTGAAGCGGAGTTGACGCTGCAGTGCGGGAACGAACCCGATGAACACCAAGCCCATCAGAATCGTCACCGCGCCGCCGACCCGTTGCAGCAGCACCTGATTGGTGATCAACGTGGTGGTCATGCCCAGCACGGCCACCGAGCCCAGCAGGAACACCGCGGTGAACCCGGCAACGAACAGCGCCGCCGACCCGGCGACGCGCCACCTCGCGCCCGGCGGGGGCTCGAGCGCACCGGCCCGTGGAGCCTCGTCGACACCCACCACCGCAGCCAGGTAGGACAGGTAGCCCGGCACCAACGGCACCACGCACGGCGACGCGAACGACACCAGCCCGGCTAAGGCCGATACGGCGACGGCCAACAGCAGCGGGCCGGTGGTGGCGGTGGCGGTGAAGCCGCTCACGGTGCCGCCTCGGTGCTTTCGGCGGCCAGCCGTTCCACGACGGGCTGCAGGTCTTCGGCGAGCACTTCACGCAGGAACACCGCCGCGACCCGGTGCTGCCGGTCGAGCACCATGGTCGCCGGGATCACCGACGAGGGATAGCGACCGCCGAACGCAATCATGGTGCGCATCGCCGGGTCGTAGATCGAGGGATAGGTGATGCGGCGGTCGGAGATGAAGTC
>LZME01000123.1 GCA_001673575.1 Mycolicibacter heraklionensis
TGAACCTGGATGCCGAAGCCGTCGGGGCGCTGCTGGTCGACTACCCCGATGTCAGTGTGGCGGGCTACCTTTCGCCGAAGCAGACCGTGGTGGCCGGCCCGGTTGCGCCCGTCGACGCGGTCATCGCGACCGTCAGCGGCCAGAACAAGTTCGCCCGGCGGGTCAACATGGAAGTAGCCTCGCACACCGCGCTGATGGACCCGATCCTGCCCGAGCTTCGGGCGGCGCTGGCGGACCTGACGCCTGAAGTCGCCACCATCCCGTTCTTCTCGACGGTGACCGAAGCCGCCATGCCGGCCGGTGGCATGCCGATCTTGGACGCCGACTACTGGGTGAACAACGTTCGGCAGCCTGCGTTGCTGACTCAGGCGGTCGCTGCCGCGGCCGGCGAGTACACCATGTTTGTGGAAGTCAGCGCGCACCCCATTCTCACTCACGCGATTGCCGACACGGTGGAAGCCCTCGGCGGTCATCACCACGCGGCCGGAACCCTGGTGCGCGACGGCGACGACGCGGTCAGTTTCCACACCAACCTCAACCGCACGCACACCACCCAGCCCCC
>LZME01000124.1 GCA_001673575.1 Mycolicibacter heraklionensis
CAAAGCCTGGGCCCACCGCCAAACCACCAACCCCGACACCCGAGCAGCTTGACGACCTACGCCCCTGGGATGTCTAGCGAGGATCCCCCAGCGACCGAGTCGGGCGCTGGGGGCAGGCCCCAACCTACGGCGTGGGCCGCCCATTCGCGGGGGACGGGCCGTCACCATCGGACTAAGCAGGATCGAGCGGGACGGGCCCGGTCAGGCCGCGCAGTCGGTGCAGATCATCACACCGTTCTTCTCGCTGGCCAGACGGCTGCGGTGCTGAACCAGGAAACAGCTCGAGCAGGTGAACTCGTCGGCCTGCTTCGGCACGACACGCACCGACAGCTCTTCACCAGACAGGTCGGCGCCCGGCAGCTCGAACGACTCGGCCGATTCGGACTCGTCGACGTCGACCACAGCGGACTGCGCCTCGTTACGCCGCGCCTTGAGTTCCTCCAACGAATCCTCGGAAACGTCGTCGGTCTCGGTGCGCCGCGGGGCGTCGTAATCGGTAGCCATGGTCTTCTCCCCTCAAGTCCCCTCGAAACCCTGCGCGAGCTTTGTACCAGCGTCGAACGCATCCACCAAATGATTCGTGCCCGGAACGCGGCCAGATCAACTGTGATTTACGTCACATTACATTCCTGACCACGGTGATCGTCCTTGCGAGCGCCCTCTAGAGTGCGTACGTGGTCGCGCAAATCACTACCGGTTCCGAGTTCGACAAGCACGGTCGGCCGTTCCGGCGACGCAACAACCGACCGGCCGCCTACGCCTTGGCCGTTCTGGCATTGCTGACCGCCGTGGCATGGGGCGTAGCACTCACCCGGCCGGCCGACGTCCATGAAGTCGCGGTGTGCAATGCCCCGCCGGCGCCGACCGAGCCCGACCAGCCGCGGCTGGGCACTCAGGTGCCACGCGCCGCGATGATCAGCACCACCCCGGCCAAACTGGCCGACATCAAAGCCCGCGTCCTCAACGCCAGCGGCCGCGCCGGACAGGCCGCCGATGTCGCCGACGCGCTGCGCGACGACGGCTTCGCGCAGCCGACGGCCGCCAACGACCCCATCTACGCCGAGGACCGGCTGGACTGCCAGGGCCAGATCCGCTTCGGCCCGGCGGGCCAAGCCGCCGCGGCAGCATTGTGGTTGGTGGCGCCGTGCACGGAACTGTTCCGCGACGACCGCCCCGACGACTCGGTGGATCTGGCGGTCGGCAGTGACTTCGTCAGCCTGTCCCACAGCGACGACATCGAGGCCGCGCTGGCCGGTCTGCGTCCGGACGCCACCGGGTTGCCCGACCCTGCACTGCTGACCAAGATTCATTCCGGCACCTGCTGACGACCGATCGCCGAAGAGGAGATCCGATGACCGGCACCGACCCCGTCCCCTCCCCGATCGAGGACCGTCCGATCGCCGGTGCACGGCGGCAGCGACGGGGCTTCGGCGTCGACGTGGGCGGCAGCGGCATCAAGGGCGGCGTCGTCGATCTGGACACCGGCGCGCTGATCGGTGAACGCTTCAAGCTGCCCACGCCCAGCCCCGCCACACCGGTCTTGGTCGCCCAGACCGTCGCCGCGGTGGTCCGGGACTTCGGGTGGACCGGCCCACTGGGGGTCACTTATCCGGGCGTGGTGGTCAACGGTGTCGTGCAGACCGCCGCCAACGTCGACAAGTCCTGGATCGGGCTGAACGCGCGGGAGACGATCGCCGCCGAGCTCGACGGCCAAGAGGTCGTCATCCTCAACGACGCCGACGCCGCCGGGCTAGCCGAGGAGCGGTTCGGCGCAGGCAAGAACAACAGCGGCGTGGTCGTGTTGCTCACCTTCGGGACCGGGATCGGCTCGGCAGTGATCCACAACGGAAAGCTGCTGCCCAACACCGAACTCGGGCATATCGAGGTGGGCGGTAAAGAAGCCGAACACCGGGCCGCCGCGTCGGTCAAGGAGCGCAAGAACTGGTCCATGGAGAAATGGGCCAAGCAGGTGACCATGGTGCTGATAGCGATCGAGGACGCGCTCTGCCCGGACCTGATCATCGTCGGGGGCGGTATCAGCCGTAAAGCCGATCGGTGGGTACCACTGCTGGGCAACCGGACCCCGGTGGTCGCCGCGACACTGCAGAACACCGCGGGGATTGTCGGGGCCGCGATGGCGTCATCGGCCGACGTGACCCGCTGAATAACGCCCGCTCGGCGATTACCGCCTCACCCTGTCGTTACAATGGTCGACGGCGGCCGCCTAACCGATAGCGGCGACTATTCCGGTTGATCACCAACTGAAATAGAGCCGACATTCGACATACCCGACACTTTCGGTTGCGCACGACGCTGCGACCCGAAAGTCAGTCCGACCGAAGGGGTGGACGTGGCAGCGAGCAAGGCACAGCCGGCGACTGAGGAGCCCAAGAAGGGCAGTGCCGCCAAGGCACCCGCCAAAGCCGCCGTGAAGTCGCCTGCGAAGGCTCCCGCCAAGCGGACCGCGGCCAAGGCCACCAAGGCAGCTCCCGCCAAGAAGGCCACCAAGTCCACGGCGCGTGGCGCCGCCGCTGACGGCGCAGCCAAGCCCGCGACGCGGTCGACCCGGGGCCCGGCGAAGAAGGCCGCCAAGGCCACCAAGGCCGGCGCGAAGAACGCCGACGCCGACTTGGCGCCCGAGGATCTCGACACTGATGTAGAGCTGGACGGCGAGCCCGGTGTGGACGACATCGACGACGCCGACGTGGCTCTCGACGATCTCGAGGATGGCGACGGCGACGACGCCACACCGGGTCCCGCCGCCGTCGCCGCCGGTAGTGCGGGCGACGAAGAAGACGACGAGATCGCCGAGCCCAGCGAGAAGGACAAGGCGTCCGGCGACTTCGTCTGGGACGAAGAGGAATCCGAGGCGCTGCGCCAGGCCCGCAAGGACGCCGAGCTCACCGCCTCGGCCGACTCGGTGCGCGCCTACCTCAAGCAGATCGGCAAGGTGGCGTTGCTCAACGCCGAAGAGGAAGTCGAGCTGGCCAAGCGGATCGAGGCCGGCCTGTTCGCCACCCAGAAGATGGCCGAGCACACCGAAAAGGGCGAGAAGCTCGCCGTCGCCTACCGGCGTGACATGGCGTGGATCTGCCGCGACGGCGACCGCGCCAAGAACCACCTGCTCGAGGCCAACCTGCGACTGGTGGTGTCGCTGGCCAAGCGGTACACCGGACGCGGGATGGCGTTCCTGGACCTGATCCAGGAGGGCAACCTCGGTCTGATCCGCGCCGTGGAGAAGTTCGACTACACCAAGGGCTACAAGTTCTCCACCTACGCCACCTGGTGGATCCGCCAGGCCATCACCCGCGCCATGGCCGACCAGGCACGCACCATCCGTATCCCGGTGCACATGGTCGAGGTGATCAACAAGCTCGGCCGCATCCAGCGTGAGCTGCTGCAGGACCTGGGCCGCGAGCCCACCCCCGAGGAACTGGCCCGGGAGATGGACATCACCCCGGAGAAGGTGCTGGAGATCCAGCAGTACGCCCGCGAGCCCATCTCGCTGGACCAGACCATCGGTGACGAGGGCGACTCGCAGCTCGGTGACTTCATCGAGGACTCCGAGGCTGTAGTAGCCGTCGACGCCGTGTCGTTCACGCTGCTCCAGGACCAGCTGCAGTCGGTGCTCGAGACGCTCTCCGAGCGCGAGGCCGGCGTGGTGCGGCTGCGGTTCGGTCTCACCGACGGCCAGCCGCGCACCCTCGACGAGATCGGCCAGGTCTACGGCGTCACCCGCGAACGCATTCGTCAGATCGAGTCCAAGACGATGTCGAAACTCCGGCACCCCAGCCGGTCCCAGGTCCTACGCGACTATCTCGACTAGCGCGCAGCGCACCATGGCCAGAACACCCCCTGCGGCAGTGCTCAGTGCCGTCAACGCGTTTCGTGGTGGCCTGCAGCGGCTGCGCCAGGCCACCGTCCCCGCCGCGGTGGCCATCATGGAGCTGGGCTTCGGCGGCTGGCTGACCCAGGCGCTTGCCGCCGCGGTGCGACTCGGTATTGCCGATGCGCTCAGTGACGGTCCGCTGACCGCCGACGAAGTCGCCCATCGAGTGGGCACCGACCCGCGCGCCACCTACCGGCTCATGCGCGCGCTCGCCAGCCACTCGGTGCTGAGGCTGCGCCGCGATGGCCGCTTCGCCTTGACTCGTACCGGACGAGCGCTGGTCTCCGACAACCCGGCCGGCGTGGCGCCGATGCTCGCATTCATCGGCCACCCGGCGCACCGGGAACACTGGTCGAACCTGGAGCACTCCGTCCGGACGGGTGAAACCGCCGTCAGCAAGATTCGCGGAATGTCCTTCTTCGAGTACACCGATACCGACCCCGAACTGGCACAGGTCTTCAACGAAGCCATGACCGGCGCGTCCGCTATGGCAATCGAAAGCGCAGTTCCCGCATACGATTTCAGCGCCAGCAAGCTGATCGTGGATGTGGGCGGCGGCCACGGCGCACTGCTGGCCGCGGTGTTGCGCCAGGCGCCGGAGGCCCACGGAGTGCTGTTCGACCTGCCGCAGGTGGTCGCGGACGCAGGCCGCGCCACCGCTGAAGTGGCGTCACGCTGCGATATCCAGGGTGGGTCCTTCTTCGAGGCGGTCCCCGCCGGCGGCGACACCTATCTGCTCAAGACGGTGATCCACGACTGGGACGACGAGCAGTCGTTGGCGATTCTGCACAATGTCCGGGCCGCCATCTCACCCGGCGGCAAGGTGCTGCTGTTCGAAATGGTGCTGCCCGAGGGCGCGCCCGCCCACCTCGGTCTGGTCCTCGATCTGGAGATGCTGGTTGCCGCCGGCGGACAGGAACGCACACGGCGCGAGTACGCCGAGCTGCTGTCCCAGGCGGGATTCGAGTTGCAGCGCGTGATTCCCACCACCAGCCCCCTGGCGATCATCGAGGCCCGAGCGGTCTAAGGCGCCGACGTCTTCTTCGCGGCGTAAGATCGCCCGGCATGCCGACCGATGACGCGTCGCAGGTGACGTTCGCCGCGTTGTTGAAGCGTGCCGCCACTCACGGCCATCGCGTCCCACCCGAGGCCGATCTGAATCCCGCTGTGTGCGACGCGATCAACGCGGTCGCCGCCGCCTGGCCGCGAGTGCCCGCGATTTTGATCAACAAGGCGCAAACCACGTTCGCTCGTAGCGAACTCACCCGGGCGTCGGCAGCCAAGCCGACGACCCCGTTCAACCTCAACCGGCCGGAGCGAACACACCGTCCGGGCCGGGCCGATAATCACTGACACCGATCACCGCCGAGGTGGGCAACGGCCCGTACAGGTGCGGGAACAGCATGGCCGCCGGATCGCTCGGCACGCCCGGCTCCCAGCGCACCGGTGCGCCGACTTTAGCCGGATCCACCTGCAGCAACACCAGATCCGTGCAGCCCCGATACAGCCGGTTCGCGGGCAGATGCACCTGTTGCGGGGTTGACATGTGTACGAATCCCACGCTGTCCAACGACTCCGGACGCAGCGCCCCGGAAGCCTGCGCCCGCGCCCAGTCGCCGGCACTGCACAGATGCACCAGCGCGTCGGACGGGATCCCGATTCGTGTCATGGCACCGATCCTGCCGCACCGTCTCCCGGGGTGAGACACGACACAGCCGAACGGGGGAACAACGCCGAACCCGCAAGCGTCTGACACACTTGAGAACAACCGCGAGAACGGAGGAGCCCATGAACGCGACTCTGACCAGTCCTGAACTCACTCGGGCTGATCGATGCGACCGGTGCGGAGCCGCCGCACGGGTACGAGCCACGCTGCCCTCCGGTGCCGAACTTCTTTTCTGCCAGCACCACGCCAACGAGCACGAAGCCAAGCTGATCGAGCTGGCCGCCGTGATTCAGGTCAGCGCGACGACTGAGGCGTAACCGGAGCTGGCACGCAACACGCCCGTCTGCGCGATTGTGCAATAGCAGCACCCGTCAGGAATGCTGGGCTGGTCATGACTGACCAGATCCCCAAACCTTCCCGTCATCACCTGCTCCGTATTGCACGTCGCACTCTGGTCAAGAGCTGGGACGATTCGATCTTCGCCGAATCGGCGCAGGCGGGATTCTGGTCGGTGTTGTCACTGCCGCCACTGCTGCTGGGAATGCTGGGAAGCCTGTCCTACGTGGCGCCGCTGTTCGGACCGGACACGCTGGCCACCATCCAGGACCGGCTGATCGGCATGGCCAGCAGCTTCTTCTCGAAGAACGTGGTGGTGGAGATCATCGAGCCGACCGTGCGGGACATCGTGGCCAATGCCCGCGGCGAGGTGGTCTCGCTGGGTTTCGTGATCTCGTTGTGGGCCGGCTCCTCGGCGATCTCGGCGTTCGTCGACTCCGTGGTCGAGGCGCACGATCAGACTCCGCTGCGGCATCCGGTGCGACAACGCTTCTTTGCGTTGGGTCTCTACGTCGCGATGTTGGTGATCGCCGTGGCTACCGCACCGTTGGCCGCCCTGGGGCCGCACGCGGTCGCCGAGCACCTCCCGGCCCGGTGGACCGACGTGCTGCGGTTCGGCTACTACCCCGCCTTGGTGTTGGGCCTACTGCTGGCGGTGACCGTGCTCTACCGGGTATCGCTGCCCAAGCCCCTGCCCTCACATCGGCTGGTGTTCGGCGCACTGCTGGCCACCACGGTGTTCGTCGTGGCGACGATGGGGCTGCGGATCTACCTGCGCTACATCACCAGCACCGGCTACACCTATGGCGCGTTGGCGACGCCGATCGCCTTCCTGCTGTTCGCGTTCCTGCTCGGCTTCGCCATCATGCTGGGCGCAGAACTGAACGCCGCGGTCCAGGAGGAGTGGCCTGCGCAGGCCACTCACCTGCACCAGCTGCGTAGGTGGGTGCTGTCACGGGCTGGCCAGCCGGCTCAGACCCGCAATGACACCGAGCCGGTCAAGCCTGCTTGAGAGTGGCGTAGATCTTCTTGCAGTCCGGGCAGACCGGGGAGCCGGGCTTGGCCGACTTGGTCACCGGAAAGACCTCGCCGCACAGCGCCACCACGTGGGTGCCCATGACCGCGCTTTCGGCGATCTTGTCCTTCTTGACGTAGTGGAAGTACTTCGGGGTGTCGCCGTCGGTCCCGTCATCGACGCGTTCCTCGGAATCGGTGCGCTCGAGGGTGTCGGTCTGTATGCCCATCTCACCATTGTGCCCAGAACTGGAGTTGATCCAAAACCCCTCGTGCCACCGAATCGCTCGTGTGGGACAGTGGAGTGATGAAGCACGGCCCCGAGCTGGGTTTCGACGACGACGGCCGACCGGTCCTGATCACTGCGGCCGCCCCGTCCTTCGAGCAGCAGCACCGCGAACGGGTACGCAAGTACCTGACCTTGATGGCGTTCCGGGTGCCTGCCCTGATCCTGGCCGCGATCGCCTACGGAATATGGCACAACGGCCTGATCTCCGTGCTGATCCTGGTGGCGTCGATCCCGCTGCCGTGGATGGCTGTACTTATCGCCAACGACCGGCCTCCTCGCAGCGCCGAAGAGCCGCGCCGCTATGAAGCGGCACCCACCCACACCCCGCTGTTCCCCACCGGCACTCGTCCGGCCCTGGAGCGGCCGAAGCGCCCGGAATCGGGCGGCAGCACCGCCGGCGAAGCGCCGTACGGTACCGGTTCTTAGCACATTCTCAAAGTCACTGCCGTATTTCCGCACGTCAAGTGGTGTGGAAAAGCGATCGGCCGGGAACTCTGCACGCATGTCGGGCGTTGACACGTGTGACAGCAGAAGCCGATCAACGGGAGGCCGCAATGGCAAAGGCAGATGCCACCACCAGTCGGATCGACGGCGATCTGGACGCGCAGAGCCCAGCCGCAGATCTAGTGCGGGTGTACCTCAACGGGATCGGCAAGACAGCATTGCTCAATGCCGCCGATGAGGTCGAGCTCGCCAAACGGATCGAGGCCGGACTGTACGCCCAGCACCTGCTCGACACCCGCAAGCGTTTTGGCGAGAAGCGCAAGCGCGAACTCGCCGCGGTGGTACGAGACGGCGAAGCCGCCCGCCGGCACCTGCTGGAAGCCAACCTGCGCCTGGTGGTCTCACTGGCCAAGCGCTACACCGGCCGGGGCATGCCACTTCTGGACCTGATCCAGGAAGGCAACCTGGGGTTGATCCGCGCCATGGAGAAGTTCGACTACGCAAAGGGTTTCAAGTTCTCCACCTACGCGACATGGTGGATCCGCCAGGCGATCACCCGCGGGATGGCGGATCAGAGCCGCACCATCCGGCTGCCGGTCCACTTGGTGGAGCAGGTCAACAAGCTGGCCCGGATCAAGCGGGAAATGCACCAGCAGCTGGGCCGCGAGGCCACCGATGAGGAGCTCGCCGCCGAGTCCGGCATTCCAGCGGAGAAGATCAACGACCTGCTCGAGCACAGCCGCGACCCGGTCAGCCTCGACATGCCGGTCGGCTCCGACGAGGAGGCTCCGCTGGGCGACTTCATCGAGGACTCCGAGGCGATGTCGGCGGAGAACGCGGTGATTTCCGAGCTGCTGCACACCGACATCCGCAGTGTGCTGGCCACCCTCGACGAACGCGAGCACCAGGTGATCCGGCTGCGGTTCGGTCTCGACGACGGCCAGCCCCGCACGCTGGACCAGATCGGCAAGCTGTTCGGGCTGTCGCGCGAGCGGGTCCGCCAGATCGAGCGCGAGGTGATGGCCAAGCTGCGCCACGGCGAGCGCGCCGACCGCCTGCGCTCGTACGCCAGCTGACACCGGCCTCGGGCCGCCTGTCCCCCGCTCCGGCGGGCCGCCGATCTCGGTGGCCCGCCGGACGTGGTTTGGCACCGAAGCGCCGAACGTCGCTCGCTAACCGTCTCCTTGGCTGCCGAAGTAGACTCGGCTGCGACGGAAGGTGCCGAATGAATGAGCTGGTTGATACCACCGAGATGTACCTCAGGACGATCTACGACCTTGAGGAAGAGGGTGTCACCCCGCTGCGTGCGCGGATAGCCGAGAGACTGGAGCAAAGTGGTCCGACCGTCAGCCAGACGGTGTCCCGGATGGAACGCGACGGCTTGCTCAAAGTGGCCGGCGACCGCCACCTCGAACTGACCGAGAAGGGCCGCACCCTGGCCGTGTCGGTGATGCGCAAGCACCGGTTGGCTGAACGCCTGCTCGTCGACATCATCGGGCTGCCGCTGGAAGAGGTGCACGCCGAGGCCTGTCGCTGGGAACACGTGATGAGCGAGGACGTCGAGCGACGCCTGGTTCAGGTACTCGACAACCCGACCACGTCGCCGTTCGGCAACCCCATCCCCGGCCTTCCGGACCTCGGCTTCGGCGCGGACTCCGTCGGTTGGGATTCCGACCTGGTGCGGCTGACCGAGTTGCCGGCCGGTTCTCCGGTGGCAGTGGTGGTGCGTCAGCTCACCGAGCACGTCCAGGGCGACATCGACCTGATCACCCGGCTCAAGGATGCCGGTGTGGTGCCCAACGCCAGGGTGACTGTGCAGGCCGATGGCGACGACGGCGTGACCATCGTGATCCCCGGCCACACCGATGTCAGCCTGCCTTACGAGATGGCACATGCCGTGAAAGTCCAGAAGGTCTGAGGGCCCGCGAGTCAGCGGGGCTCATGCGGCGGTCCCAGCTTCGCCTCTCCTCCGTCGAACCTCGCTGAACCGCCGGGCTCATGCGGCGGTCCCAGCTTCGCCTCTCCTCCGTCGAACCTCGCTGAACCGCCGGGCTCATGCGGCGGTCCCAGCTTCGCCTCTCCTCCGTCGAACCTCGCTGAACCGCCGGGCTCATGCGGCGGTCCCAGCTTCGCCTCTCCTCCGTCGAACCTCGCTGAACCGCCGGGCTCATGCGGCGGTCCCAGCTTCGCCTCTCCTCCGTCGAACCTCGCTGAACCGCCGGCCTCAGCCGGCTTGCTGACCGAACCCCTGCCGCTGCGGCAGCTGCACCCCGATCTGCTGGGCCAGCCGATAACCGGTGTCCGCCAGTCCGCGGATGCGTTCTGGCCGCAGCCCGGACTGCAAAGCGGTGTCGAGCAGGCCCGCCATCCGATGCCCTGGCTTGCCACGCAGGGCGGCTTCCAGTGACACCCCGGCCAGCGGGCCATCGCCACGTGCGTAGGCACTGAACGCCAGCAGGACCAATGCCTCGGCCCGCCACGGCTCGGGCAAGGCCCGGGCCAACGCCGACCAGAGCCGCTCGGCTTCATCTGCACGCTCGCCGATTGCCAACGCACACAGGGTGTCCCGGACAAGCACGTCGGTGAGCGGGCATCCGAGCCGGGCCAACTCCGCAGCGGTGGGCTCTTGGCCGCCCGCCAGCGCGACGATAGCGGCCAGCACCTGTTCGACATCGCGGCGGGCCCGACCCCGGGCATCGCCCTCCCCCGCCGTCCACTGCGCCGCACAGTCGTCGATCGCCGCGGCCACTTCGGCACAGCGGGCCGCGTCATCGGGGGTGATGACCGCCTGCAGATCTGCTCGCCGGGCGTACAGTCGCCTGCCCTCCAGCACCGCGGCGGCTGCCAGCGGCGACGCCTCCGGGTCGTCGACCGGGCCTCCGACGCCGCACCCGTCGACGCAGTGCCACCGCCCACCGTGGGCCACTTGGTCCACGACGTGCGCGCCGAGCAGCACGATGCCGTGGCCCGACAACTCCTCGTCCAACGCGGTGATCAGCCGGCGGTGCTGGTCGTTGCAGACCGGGCAGCGCGCCCCCGCAGCGTCGACGATCACCGCGATGACCGCGGCCGGGGCAGCGGCCGCGGCGATGTCGGCGAGCCGACCCACCGTGTCAACGAGTGTGTCGGACAGATCGACCCGCAGCACCGAGCCCAGCTCGCCCCCGTCGAGCGCCACCAGGATCAGGGATTTCTCGGGCACGAAGCCGAGGATGGCCGGCAGCGCAGCGATGAGGGCTCCGGGCCGATTCAGCGTGAATTGCGGTTGCTTGGTTGTCATGGGAGCAACGGTGACGACCGTCACCGTCATCGAGGGCGCACCGGCTCCGCGCAGGCCCTCGCTTTGTGGATAGACCCGCAACTGTGCATCGATGCGCCTTCGAGATGCAGGACGAGCCGAAACCGCGTAAGTGTCTGTGTCATGGATTCAAAGAGGGAATACGACGTCATCGTGATCGGTTCGGGCCCAGGCGGACAGAAGGCCGCCATTGCGTCGGCCAAACTCGGCAAATCTGTCGCCCTGGTCGAACGCGGTCGCATGATCGGTGGGGTCTGCGTCAATACCGGCACCATTCCGTCGAAGACCCTGCGCGAGGCCGTGATCTATCTGACCGGGATGAATCAGCGGGACATGTACGGCGCCAGCTACCGGGTGAAGGACAAGATCACCCCCGCCGATCTGCTCGCACGCACCCAGCATGTGATCGGCAGAGAGGTGGAGGTGGTGCGTAATCAACTGATGCGCAACCGAGTCGACCTGTTGGTCGGCCACGGCCGTTTCATCGATCCCCACACAATCCTCATCGAAGGACAGAACGGCAACGAGACGACAACCGTCACAGCCGAGTACGTCGTCATCGCCACCGGGACAGAACCCGTTCGGCCGCCGGGAGTCACATTCGATGAGGAGCGCGTCCTCGACTCCGACGGGATCCTCGATCTGAAGTTCATTCCGGCCTCGATGGTGGTCGTCGGCGCCGGTGTGATCGGCATTGAGTACGCCTCGATGTTCGCCGCGCTGGGCACCCGCGTAACGGTGGTGGAGAAACGAGACTCGATGTTGGAGTTCTGCGACCCGGAGGTCGTCGAAGCGCTGCGTTTTCACCTGCGCGACCTGGCCGTCACCTTCCGGTTCGGCGAAGAGGTGACCGCCGTCGACGTCAGCTCCAGCGGCACCGTCACCACGTTGGCCAGCGGCAAACAGATTCCCGCCGAGACGGTGATGTACTCGGCCGGCCGGCAAGGCCACACCGCCCATCTCGACTTGGCCAACGCCGGCCTGGCCACCGACGAGCGGGGCCGCATCGTCGTCGACGATATGTTCCAGACCTCGGTCGAGCACATCTATGCCGTCGGTGATGTGATCGGTTTCCCGGCGCTGGCGGCGACGTCGATGGAGCAGGGCCGACTAGCCGCCTACCACGCGTTCGGCGAGCCGACCGACGGGATCACCGACCTGCAGCCGATCGGGATCTATTCGATCCCGGAGGTCTCCTATGTGGGGGCGACCGAATTGGAACTGACCCGCAGCGCGATCCCCTACGAGGTAGGGGTGGCCCGGTATCGGGAGCTGGCCCGCGGCCAGATCGCCGGGGACTCCTACGGCATGCTCAAGCTATTGGTGTCCACCACCGACCTGAGGCTGCTCGGCGTGCACATCTTCGGCACCAACGCGACCGAGATGGTGCACATCGGCCAGGCCGTCATGGGTTGCGGCGGCACGGTGGAATACCTGGTGGACGCGGTGTTCAACTACCCGACGTTCTCCGAGGCCTACAAGAACGCCGCATTGGACGTGATGAATAAAATGCGGGCCCTACAGCAGTTCCGCAGCTGAGGCGCCGCCGGAAACGTTTTCCTCGCTCAGCGAACGCCCACGGCACCGTGGAATTCCGACGGTGCCCCCGTACGTTGTGCAGCACATGCGCGCACCGTTTTCGGCGCGCGGCCCCCGGTGGGGGAAAATGGACGGTGCGATCCATTGCGATCGGCACAACGAGGAGGCGAAGGCGATGGCCGACTACCCGGACAACGGTCCCGACCGGGACCGGCACTATCAGGTCGAACAGAGCGGCATGTACGAGCTGGAGGTGCCGGCGCCGCAGCTGATGTCGGCGGACGGCGAGGGACCGGTCCTGATCCACGCCCTGGAGGGCTTCTCCGACGCCGGCCACGCGATCCGGCTGGCCGCCAAGCACCTCAAGAGCAAGCTGGACAGCGAGTTGGTGGCGTCGTTCGCGATCGATGACCTGCTCGACTACCGCTCGCGGCGGCCGCTGATGACGTTCAAGTCCGACCACTTCACCCACTACACCGAACCCGAGCTGAGCCTGCACGCGTTGCGGGACAGTGCGGGCACGCCGTTTCTGCTGTTGGCGGGCATGGAGCCCGACCTGAAGTGGGAGCGGTTCATCACCGCGGTGCGACTGTTGGCCGAGCAGCTCGGGGTGCGCCGGACCATCGGGTTGGGCACCATCCCGATGGCGGTCCCCCACACCCGGCCGGTGACGCTGACCGCACATTCCAACAATCGCGACCTGATCAGCGAATTCACGCCGTGGATCACCGAGGTTCAGGTTCCCGGCAGCGCGTCCAACCTGCTGGAGTACCGGATGGCTCAGCACGGCCATGAGGTCGTCGGCTTCACGGTGCATGTGCCGCATTACGTAGCCCAGACCGAATACCCCGAGGCCGCCGAGGCGCTGCTCAAGCAGGCCGCCCAGACCGGCGCGCTGGAGCTGCCGCTGAGCGATCTACGCGATTCCGCGGCCGAGATCCGCGCCAAGATCGACCAGCAGGTCGAAGCGAGCGCCGAAGTGGCCCAAGTGGTCACGGCCCTGGAACGCCAGTACGACGCATTCGTCACCGCCCAGGAGAATCGCTCGCTGCTGTCCCGCGACGAGGAGCTGCCCAGCGCCGACGAGCTCGGTGCCGAGTTCGAGCGTTTCCTGGCGCAGGAGGCGAGGAAGAACCTTGACGGCGACGACTGAGGTCCTGGCTACCCGGTTCGACGAAGTGTGGCGGTGAGGTGGTTCTGCGCGGGCTGGCCGACTGCGCCCATGTCCAGCGTGTAGGACAACTCATCGCCGGCGAGGCGGTAGTGGCGGCTCAGCACGGTCACTTCCTTGGCCGTCGGCGCCAGCCCGATCGTCGGTGCGGACATCTGCAGGTCCACGCCGTTGGCGGTGACCGTGTAGCTGCCTACCTCGATTTCGGTGATACCGCTGGGGTGCGCCAGCACCCACTCGATCTGACCGGGTTGCGGCACCCGCAGGTAGCCGGTCTCGGCATGCAGGGGCAGGCCCTCGGCGGGCGACTTGGTCTTCTGGCCGTAAACCAGGAATGGCTTGCCGACGTGTGAGAACACCACCTCTTCGAGGTAGTCGAATGACGCGATTGTGGGATATACCCCGGATCCCCGGCCTGACCAGGTGCCCAACAGCGGGGCCAGCTCCACAAGGTTCGGATGCAACTCGGGTGCCATGCCGCCAGCGTAGTGCGCGGTGACGCCCCCACGGCTCAACTGGTGCTAGGCATCTCGCGGTGTTCGCGCAGGGCCTCGATCTCCCGCTCGAAGTCGGCGGCCGAGGAAAAGGACCGGTACACCGAGGCGAATCGCAGGTAGGCCACTTCGTCGAGTTCGCGCAGCGGACCCAGGATCGCCAGGCCCACCTCGTGGCTGGGAATCTCCGGCGAACCTGCCGCTCGCACAGCGTCTTCCACCTGCTGAGCCAGCAGGTTCAGCGCATCGTCGTCGACCTGGCGGCCCTGGCAGGCCCGGCGCACACCGCGCATGACCTTCTCCCGGCTGAACGGCTCGGTGACGCCACTGCGTTTGACCACGGCCAACACTGCGGTTTCCACCGTGGAGAAACGGCGGCCGCATTCCGGACAGGACCGACGGCGCCGAATAGCCTGGCCTTCATCGGCTTCGCGGGAATCCACCACCCGGGAGTCTGGATGGCGACAAAACGGGCAGTGCATTGCCGCTCCTTCGCCGTGCCGGGAGCCCGCGCCCTCACACAGCTGGGGCACCGTGGGCCATTGGGACAACTGCGAGCGTACCTGCGCGGGTTGCCGGCGGCGCTGCCCAGTGGCCGCAACCGGCGGCCGAACCGACACAGCGACCTCAGCCCAGTGGAGCGATCAGCGTCTGGCCGGCGTCCAGAGTCACCGATTCCAGGCTGTTGAGCTCGCGGATGCGCTCGATAACCTGTCCGGCCGGCGCGTCCGGTGCGACGCGGGCCGCAAGGTGCGCCAAACTCTCACCGCTCTGGACACGCACCACGCCGAGCTGGTCGGGCACCGCGGAGGCACCGCCGGCTGCTGCCGCGCCGAACTGGGCGATCAGCCCGAGCCACACAGTGATACCGGCGGCGACCAGAGCCAGCACGACGGTGGTCGCCGGGGTGATCGCCTTGACGGGCTGCGGCCGGTGCGGCGCACGAGACATCAGCACCCCGGAACCGCGGTGCCGTAGCGGGGCGCCGCCCGGCCGCGGCCGGACCAGCCGCGCCGGCTGGGTGCGGATCGGGTATGCGCGACCTGAGGTCCGAGGACCGCGATGCAGCTGGGCCCGCTCGTTGCGGGCCGGCTCGAACGTCGGGGCGATCGTCTCGATGAGCATCATGTGCGGTTCTCCCTCACTCGGCGTCGGCGACCCTGTTCGCTCGACTGTTCGAATAGTAATCGATTGTATGTTCGATGTCCGAACACGTGATCGAATCGTTGTCGAAAACATTAGCGAGGGGGTCCGACAAGTCGTCGGCGCTTTCGAACGCCCGCGCGACACACCTCGAACACATGTTTGATTATTCGCAGCTATGCGACTAGATTTGCCCCCATGAGTGACAGCAGCAGCAGCAACCCGGCCGGTCCGGACTCAGCGCTGACCGCGCGGCAGCGCACGATCCTGAACGTCATCCGCGCTTCGGTGAACGAGCGGGGTTACCCGCCGAGCATCCGCGAGATCGGCGACGCGGTCGGACTGACCTCGACCTCCTCGGTTGCTCACCAGCTGCGCACGCTCGAACGCAAGGGCTATCTACGCCGTGACCCCAACCGTCCCCGCGCGGTCGACGTCCGCGGCCAGGACGACATCACCGGCGCCGTCGAGGCCGCGCAGCGCACCGAGTTCGCCGGTTCGGATGCGCTGCCCGAGCCCGCTTTCATTCCAGTTCTGGGCCGGATCGCGGCCGGCGGGCCGATCCTGGCCGAGGAAGCCGTCGAGGATGTCTTCCCGCTCCCCCGCGAGCTGGTCGGTGAAGGTGAGCTGTTCTTGCTCAAGGTGGTCGGCGAATCGATGGTGGACGCCGCGATCTGCGACGGCGACTGGGTTGTGGTGCGCCAGCAGAACGTCGCCGACAACGGCGACATCGTGGCCGCAATGATCGATGGCGAGGCAACCGTCAAGACGTTCAAACGCACCGGCGGTCAGGTCTGGCTGATGCCGCACAACCCCATTTTCGATCCCATACCCGGCAACGATGCGGTGGTGCTGGGCAAAGTCGTCACCGTCATCCGCAAGGTCTGATCATGTTCGCGCCGTGCCCACCGTTCGATGCGGAGTCGGCGCGGCAGAAGGTACAAGCCGCCGAGGACGCCTGGAACACCCGGGATCCCGCACGTGTGGTGCTGGCCTACACCGAGGACTCGGTGTGGCGCAACCGGGACGAGTTCCTCACCGGGCGCGCGGAGATCGAAGCATTTCTGCGGCGCAAGTGGGCCGCCGAACGTGACTACGCACTACGCAAAGAGCTGTGGTGCTACCAGGACAACCGGATCGCGGTGCGCTATCAGTACGAATGCTGCGACGCCGACGGCCAGTGGTGGCGCAGCTATGGCAACGAGCTGTGGGAGTTCGCCGCGGACGGCCGAATGAGCCGCCGCGAGTCCAGCATCAACGACATCCCGATCACCGCGGCACAGCGGCGCCTCTTCGGCCCGCGCCCGCAGCACGAACGCGACCTGCCGCTGCCGCTGCGGTGATCAGCCGGCCCTGGTGAAGCCGTTGAGCCGCGCCGCATCCTCGGTGGCGAACCAGATCTCGGCGAGGGTGTCGTCATACAGCGCGTTCTGCGGGGTGTAGTAGAGCCCCGAGCCGATGTTCGCCTTGATCGGGTAGCCGTTCGGCTGCTGATACGGGTCGTCCAGCGGCAGGTGCATCACCGGGTGTACCGATTCGTCGATACCGAAGTTGCGCGGTTCGCCACCACCGCCGAAGGTGCGGGTGTCCGTGCCACCGCCGAACCTGCGGGGCTCTGCGACAGCGCCGAACCCCCGTGGGTCCGCCCCACTACCGCCGTGCCCCACGGCATGCCGACCGGTGCCGAAATCTTCTTCGGTCACCACCCGGGTGGGGGCGGTGTCGGTGTCGTCATCGTCGTCGACCTCCGCCTCGCTCTCGTGCTCGCCGTAGTGCAGCCACGGCGCATCCGGAATCGAGGAGACGGGCAGTTCGGGCTCGGACGCGTACGGCGCGGCGGAGGCGCCGTAGCGACTCGGAAGCCGGACGGTGCCCTCGTGCTCGCGGTGATCGTCGCGGTGGTCTTCGCGCCGGTCTTGGTGGGCCCACTGCTCGTCATCGTCGTCGTAGTCGTCGGCGACCGGGGCCGGCACTGCCACCGGCGAGCCCGGCAGCACAGCGGCCGGCCGACGCCGCTGCCACCACATCGCAGCCCCGGCGAGAGCGCCCAACACTGCCAGCACCACAACCGGGATCAGCACCCACATCCAGTTCCAGTGCGTTTCCTTGGCTGCGCCGGTCGCTGTCGACTTGCTACCGTCCGGCAGGTTCGTCCCGGGAATCTGCAGGCCCGACAGCGCTTGCGCCAGCTCGGCCGGTTCGCTGCTGTAGGTGTTGTTCGCCTGGTTCCAGGCGATCGATCCACCGGTGAACTTCTGCGACACCACGTCGCCTTCGACGGTCTGGTCCCCCACCGGGGCGCCCAGCTTTCCGGAAGCTCCGTCGAGCTTGTCCCAGGCCGACTTCATCGCGCCGCGCACCACGAAGGCGCCGTTGTCGGGGCTGAAGAAGATCACCGGCTCGTCGTCGGCGGCGAACGAATTGAACTTGCTGCCCGAGATCGCTCCGTCAACCGTGCCGGTGATCGGGAACCCGAGGTCGCTGCCGGCCGGACCGC
Source organism: Mycolicibacter heraklionensis (assembly GCA_001673575.1). Taxonomy (GTDB): domain Bacteria; phylum Actinomycetota; class Actinomycetes; order Mycobacteriales; family Mycobacteriaceae; genus Mycobacterium; species Mycobacterium heraklionense_A. The sequence continues at coordinate 17,781 of LZME01000124.1, forward strand.
CCAGCGACTCGTACTTGGCCAGCACGTCGCCGAGGACGGCATTGGCTCCGGTGACCGGGCTGAAATAGACCTTGCCGTGGGCGAAGTCCTGACCCACGCCGCCGTTGTCACCGACGGGGTACTGATCGCCCTGCTTGGCCCCCAGTGCGCCGGCGGGCCCGCCGGCGCTGCGCCAGGCCTGATCGATGGCCGCGGTCGGATCGACCTGGGCCTGCACATCCGCCAGCTGCGCCGCCAGCTCCGGCGGAACCGTGGTGAACGTCCTGGTCGCGCTGTCGAAGGACAGTGTTCCGGCGCTGAACTTCTGGGTGACGACGGCGCCGTCGTAGCTCTCGTCCTCGACCGGGACCCCGAGCGCCCCGGTCGAGCTGCCCAGCTTGTCCCAGCCGGCGTTGATGGGTCCGCGCACCACATGCGCGCCGTGCTCGGGCGTCCAGAAGATCACCGGGTTGTCGGCGCCGGACAGGATGGCCACCCGGCTGTCGGGAACCAGGCCGGGCACCTCGTCGCTGCTGGGGAAGCCGAGGCCGTTGTCGGCCGCACCGCCCAGTGCCTCGTACTTGTCCAGGATCGCGCCGTAGAGCGCCTTGGCACCGGTCTCCGGGGTGAAAAAGATGGTGCCACCGGCGAAGTCCTGGGCGAATCCGACACCGGCCGGATGCACGTCCCCCTTGGGGGCGCCCAGCGGAGAGCCGTCGCCGCCGGCCGCCTGCCATGCCGCCGTGATGGCGTCGTGGGCATCGCTGTCGGGCGTCGCCGCAGCGGTCTGCACCGACAAGAGCACGGTGACCGTCGCCGCCAGGCCGAGCGCCATGCGCACCGCCGTCTTGCCGAACCGATCTTTCCGACTAGTCACCAGCCCTCCCAGGCATCTTTATCGAGGTTATCGACGCAAATGTTTCCGGCATAGACTTTCCCGCAATCGGCCCGAGTTTCGAAGCCAAGTCATCGATATTGCGGAAACAGATACCCAGCCGATGCTGAAACGATGCAAAAGCCGCTGCCCTGAACGGAACGAGGGGCGCTACCAAACGTGCAGGTAACGCCCCTGGAAGCGCCCGATTGGGGACGCTAAATCGTTCCCGATTGCCTCGGCTAGACGCCGAGGCTGCGGCCGATGATCTCTTTCATGATCTCGGTCGTGCCGCCGTAAATGGTCTGAACACGGGCATCCAGATAAGCCCGCGCGACCGGGTATTCGCGCATGTAGCCGTATCCACCGTGCAGCTGCAGGCAGCGGTCGATCAGGTGCACCTGCTTCTCGGTGGAGTACCACTTGGCCATCGCGGCCTGCTCGACGGTCAGCTTCTTGTCCAGGTGCAGCTTCACGAACTCGTCGACCATCATCCGCACCACGGTGGCCTCGGTGGCCAGCTCGGCCAGCAGGAACCGGCTGTTCTGGAAACTGCCGATCGGCTTGCCGAACGCCTTGCGCTCCTTGGTGTACTGGATCGTCTGCTCCAGTACCGCCTCCATCGCCCCGGCCGCCATGATCGCGATCGAGATCCGCTCCTGCGGCAGGTTCTGCATCAGGTAGATGAAGCCCTTGCCCTCCTCGCCGAGCAGGTTCTCCACCGGGACGTGCACGTCGGTGAAGGACAGCTCGGCGGTGTCCTGGGCGTCCAAACCGATCTTGTCCAGGTGGCGGCCGCGCTCGAAGCCCTCCATCCCGCGCTCCACGACCAACAGCGAGAAGCCCTGCGCGCCCTTGTCGGGGTCGGTCTGGGCGACGACGATCACCAGGTCGGAGTGGATGCCGTTGGTGATGAACGTCTTGGAACCGTTGAGCACATAGTGGTCGCCCTGCCTGACCGCGCGGGTCTTGATGCCCTGCAGGTCACTGCCGGTGCCCGGCTCGGTCATGGCGATAGCGGTGATCAGCTCACCGGTGCAGAACTTCGGCAGCCAGCGCTGCTTCTGCTCTTCGTTGCACAGCTCCAGCAGATAGGGCGCGCAGACGTCGTTGTGCAGGCTGAAACCCAACCCGCTGTAGCGGCCCGCGGTGACTTCCTCGGTGATGATCGTGTTGTAGCGGAAGTCCGGGTTGCCACCGCCGCCGTACTCCTCGGGCACTGCCATGCCCAAGAAACCCTGTTTGCCGGCCTCGAGCCACACCGAGCGGTCGACGATCTTGGCCTTCTCCCACTCCTCCTGGTAGGGCGCGGCGTGGCGGTCCAGGAAGGCGCGGAACGACTCCCGGAACAGCTCGTGTTCGGCCTCGAACAGGGTTCGCTGGTACTTGATTGCGGCACTCATTGCCTGACCTCCGGTCGACTGATCTTTCCGACGAGAATAGACCAACCGGATGGTTGGGCGACGCGGTGGTGGGTGTCAGCGCTAGCGCGCTACCCCACCTTGCCGACGCGCTCCGGCGCCGCCCCGCTGTCGACGCCGGCCGTCGGCCTGCGCAGCCGACTGCGCAGCGCCGCCACCGCCACGACGGCGCCGCGGGCGGCCGGACTGGCCCGGCGAAGTCTGGCCCGGCGACGTCTTAGCGCGTGCCGGCGGGGCGGCCTTGGGGGCCACCGGGGCGGGCGCCCGCAACGGCGCCACCTCCCCCACCAGCTCGAGCACCGAAGCGGAATCGGCTGCCACTTGCTGCGGGGCGACGCTGATTCCCGCGCGGCGCAGCAGCACCTGGGTCTCTCTGCGCTGCTCGGGCAGAACGACGGTGACGACGTCGCCGGCACTGCCGGCCCGTGCCGTGCGCCCGGAACGGTGCAGGTAAGCCTTGTGCTCGGCGGGCGGGTCCACGTGGACCACCAATTCGACCTCGTCGACGTGCACACCGCGGGCGGCGATGTCGGTGGCCACCAGAACCCGAACGTCCCCATCGGCGAACGCCGCGAGATTGCGTTCGCGGGCCGGTTGCGACAGGTTGCCGTGCAGGTCGACCGACGGCACACCGGACTCGGTGAGCTGGCGGGCCAGTTTCCGGGCCTGATGCTTGGTCCGCAAGAACAGGATTCGCCGCCCGGTGCCCGACGCCAGCAGTTGGACCAGGTCCTTCTTGTCCTGCAGGCCGGACACGTGGAACACGTGGTGGGTCATCGCTGGAGGAGGAGCGTCGAGCTCATCGACGGAGTGCGACACCGGGTTCCGCAGAAAACGCCGAACCAGCTTGTCGACCCCGTTGTCCAGCGTGGCCGAAAACAGCAGTCGCTGACCGGTTTCGGCGGTCGCGGTCAGGATGCGGGTGACTCCGGGCAGGAATCCGAGGTCGGCCATGTGGTCGGCTTCGTCCAGCACGCTGACGCGTACCGCGTCGAGCGTGATCAGCCGCTGCTTCATCAGGTCCTCGAGCCGGCCCGGGCAGGCCACCACGATGTCGGCGCCCGCGTTGAGCGCGGCCACCTGACGGTTCTGCGAAACGCCGCCGAAGATGGTGGTGACCTTCAGCCCGCCGGCAACCGCCAACGGTTCCAGCGTCGCGGCGATCTGGGTGGCCAGCTCCCGGGTGGGTGCCAGCACCAGGCCGGTCGGCCGGGCGGGGCGTCGCTTCTCGCCGGCCAGCCGGGCTACCAGCGGCAGCGAGAACGCCAGGGTCTTACCACTGCCAGTCTTGCCGCGGCCCAGCACGTCACGGCCGGCCAGACTGTCCGGCAAGGTCGCCACCTGAATGGGGAAGGGAGCAGCAATACCGCGATCGGCGAGCACACTGACAAGTTCAGCGGGCACGCCGAGTTCGGCGAATGAATTGGTGGTCATGACATGCCTTTCCGGCATCGGCTGTGCTGCAGCGGCCATCAAGGCGGACCGATCTTCTGCAACACAGAGTTGGCGAGATTGCCTGTTGGCAATAGCGATCGCCGCGAGAAGAGCTTCACACGCCAGCTGAATCGGCACCAGGGGCCGCGACGGCGGTGAGTAAGCGTTCCACGACGCGTGCGCACCAGCCTATCGCACCAGTGCGGCAATGCCTAAAATGCGGCGAATTCCCGGAGACTGGCTGCCAATGCCGCGGGGACCCGCGCGCGGATGCGGGTACCGCCCTCGCCGTGCTCGGCCTGCTGCACCCGACCGTGCTCATGCACTCGTGCCACCAAATCGCCACGACCGTAAGGGATGACGACATCCACCGCGGTGTCGACCGGGGCCACCAACTGTCCCATCCGTTGGCGCAGCGCATCGATGCCCTCTCCGGTGTGCGCCGAGACGAACACCGCTTCGGGCAAAGCGCGTCGCAGCTGGGCCAAGGCGAGATCGCCGGCGGCGTCAATCTTGTTGACCACCAATAATTCCGGAGCACGCTGACCACCCGGGCCGGAATCGTGTTCGGCGATGACTTCCGAAATCACCTCGCGCACCGCGCTGATCTGCGCCAGTGGCGCCGGGTCGGAGCCATCGACCACATGCACCAGCAGATCGGCGTCGGCAACTTCCTCCAGCGTGGAACGGAACGCCTCCACCAACTGGGTGGGCAGATGCCGCACGAAACCGACTGTGTCGGTCAACACAAAGGGGCGGTCGTCGTCGAATTGCCCACGGCGCGTGGTGGGTTCCAACGTGGCGAATAACGCATCCTGGACCAGCACCCCGGCGCCGGTCAGTGCGTTGAGCAGGCTGGACTTGCCGGCGTTGGTGTAGCCGACGATCGCCACCGAAGGGACATCACTGTGCCGGCGGCGGCTGCGCTGGGTGTCGCGCACCTGCTTCATCGCCTTGATCTCGCGGCGCAGCTTGGACATCCGTTCGCGGATCCGCCGCCGGTCGGTCTCGATCTTGGTCTCACCTGGACCGCGGGTACCCACCCCGCCGCCGGCGCCGCCGGCCCGCCCGCCGGCCTGCCGTGACATCGACTCACCCCAGCCGCGCAGCCGCGGCAGCATGTACTGCATCTGCGCGAGCGCCACCTGTGCCTTGCCCTCGGCGCTGGTGGCGTGCTGGGCGAAGATGTCGAGGATCAACGCGGTGCGGTCGATGACCTTGACCTTGACCGCTTTTTCCAGCGCGGTCAGCTGCGCCGGCGACAGCTCGCCGTCGCAGATGACGGTGTCGGCGCCGGTGGCCAGCACCATCTCCCGCAACTCCTGGGCCTTGCCGGAGCCGATATAGGTGGACGGATCGGGCCGTTCGCGACGCTGGATCAGACCTTCGAGCACTTCCGAGCCGGCGGTTTCGGCCAGCGCCGCAAGTTCCACCATGCTGGCGTCGGCCTCGGCAGAAGTGCCCTCGGTCCACACCCCGACCAGCACCACCCGTTCCAGGCGCAGTTGGCGGTATTCGACCTCGGAGATGTCGGCGAGTTCGGTGGACAGGCCGGCAACACGGCGCAGCGCTGCGCGGTCATCGAGGTTCAGCTCACCGGTGCTGGGCTGCGGCCTCGAATCGGGATAGCTCACTGCGCCGCCCACCACCGAGGCGCGATGTCGCCGCGGGCCACCAGTTCCGACGGGCCGCGCAGGTAGCTGCCGGCCTCGGTGACGGTGACGCTGACCTGTCCGCCGGGGATGTCGACGCGCAGCGTGCCGGTCGAGGCGCCGGTGTGCGCCAGGGCCGCCACGGCGGCGGCCACCGTGCCGGTGCCGCACGAGCGGGTCTCGCCGACACCGCGCTCATGCACCCGCATCGCTACCGCGCCGTCCCGCGGAGCGGTCAGAATCTCCACGTTCACCCCGTTCGGGAACTGGGCGGTGTCGAACGTCACCGGCGCACCGACATCAAGGGCGGCCAGATCGGCCTCGGACAATCCCGGATCCACGCAGGCCAGGTGTGGGTTGCCGACGTCGACGCCCAGGCCCGCGAAGCGCCGCCCCCCGACCAGTGCCTCGAATGCCGGTCCGGAGCTCCCGAGCAGGTTCGGCTTGCCCATGTCGACGGTGATCTCGGCATGCACGTCGTCGGCGTGGTGCACGATCACCGGGCGCGGCCCGGCCAGTGAGCCGACGACGAACTCGTCGGCCGATTCCAGGCCCGCGGCGCGCAGGTAGTGAGCGAACACCCGGACTCCGTTACCGCACATCTCGGCCACCGAGCCGTCGGCGTTGCGGTAGTCCATGAACCAATCGCCGGGCGCGACACCCTCGGGCAGCTGGTCGAGCACCCCGGCGCTCGCCGCCGCACCGGCGGTGGTCACCCGCAGCAGACCATCGGCGCCCAGGCCGCGGCGGCGGTCGCACAGCGCGGCCACCGCGGCCGCGGTCAGATCCAGTGCCGCGTCCAGGTCCGGCAGCAACACGAAGTCGTTCTGGGTGCCGTGGCCCTTGGCGAAAAGCATGTGCTCAGGATACGTGCCGCACCGCGGCCAGCGCCGCGTCGAGCAGGCCGCCGCCGGCGGCATCGAGCCATTGGGTGCGATGATCGCGGCGGAACCAGGATCGCTGCCGACGCACGTAGCGGCGGGTTCCGATGAACGTCGGTTCCTGGGCGCCGGCACCGTCGCCTCCGGCATCGAGCTCGGCGATCACCTGGGCATAGCCCAGCGCTCTGGCGGCGGTGACCCCGTCCCGCAGCCCCGCCCGAAGCAGTCCCTGAACTTCGGCGACCAGCCCCTGGGCGAACATCGTGTCGGTGCGGACGGCCAGCCGCTCATCGAGAATGGCTGTGTCGCAGTCTAATCCGAGGATCACCGTGTCCCAGCGCGGCGCTCCGATGGTGGGCGCAGACGCGGCGAACGGTTGCCCGGTCAGTTCCACCACTTCCAGGGCCCGCACGATCCGCCTGCCGTCGCTGGGCAGGATCGCCGCGGCGGCAGCCGGGTCGGCGCCGGCCAGTTCGGCGTGCAGGGCGGCAACCCCGACCTCAGCCAGCCGCTGCTCATAGCGGGCCCGCACCACTGGATCGGTGGCCGGGAACGACCAGTCGTCGAGCAGCGCCTGCAGGTAGAGCATCGACCCGCCCACGATGATCGGCACCGCACCGCGGCCCATGATCGCCTCGACGTCCGCCGCCGCGGCCTGCTGATAGCGCGCCACCGTCGCGGTCTGAACGACATCGAGCACATCAAGTTGGTGATGCGGAATGCCACCGCGCTCCCCCGGGGGCAGTTTCGCGGTGCCGATGTCCATGCCGCGGTAGAGCTGCATAGCGTCGGCGTTCACGATCTCGCCGCCCAGTCGCGCGGCCAGGTCCAGCGCCAGTTGTGATTTGCCCGTGCCGGTGGGCCCGACGACCGCGATCGGCCTCACGGCTGCCAGACCCCCACGAAGTAACCCACTCCATACGGCGCGTCGCGGTAGAGCTGCGTGACACCGCGCGGTGCGGTCCCCACCAGCCCGGACAGGGCCGCGAACCCCGCCCGGCCGACGACCTGCGCCGGCAGGCCGGTCAGTGCGGCGGCGTCGCCGCCGGCCAGCGCATCGTCGAGGGCGCGCTGGCACTCGACGTCGTCCGGCTGGTGTCCACCCGGGGCGATCGGGCTCAAGGTGTTGGCGCCGTCGGCAACCAGCAACACCCCGGTGAGCTCGCCGCCTGCGTCGATCGCGGCGCGCACCCGCCTGCCGACGGCCAGCGCCGCCTCCGGGTCGGCGCAGCAGTGCACCACCACCTCGGCACCCGGTGCGACCTGACCGCGCACCCAGCCGGCGACCAACGCGGTCAACGGCAGATCGACGGGTTGCTGGGCCGCCGGTGACAGCCGCACCGCGACATCGGCGCCGAATCCGGCGAAAGTGCCGGTGCTCTCGGCCCCGTACACCGCATCCGGGCCGGCCCCGAGGACCACCCAGCGCGCCGGCAGCGCCCGGGCCGCGGTCAGCACGGCGGCCCGCAATTCGGCGGCTTCGGCGGCGGTGCCGGCCAGCTCGGGCACCAACACCGGCGCCGACGGCATGATCGCTATCGGTCCCAGCACGGCACCCAAGCTAGCTGGTGGTTGGTGCCGCCACCGGCTCGGCCAGGTCGGCGCCGGCATCGGCGACGATGGTGGCGGCCTCGCCGCGGGCCAGCGCCGCGGTGGCGATCACGATCAGCACCACCCCGATGATCACCGCGACGTCCTCTGTCCCGCCGGCCTGAATGGTCTCGTTGAGCAGCAGTACGCCCAGCGCACTGGCCACCAGCGGTTTGGCCACGGTCATCGTCGGCATGGACGCGGTCAACGCACCCGCGCGAAACGCCGACTGCTGGAAGATCATCCCGGCCAGCGTCGCCACCAGCCACGGCACCAGGGCAGGTGCCCGCAGCACCGCGCCGATGCCGTCGGCCTTGAGCACCTCGACCAGAACCTTCGTCAGCAGGGCGAACACCGCCAGCGAGGTACCGGCCACCACCGCCAGCAGTACCGCGGCCGCGGGCCGACCCTTGTAGATCCGCGCGGCCAGCACGCAGCCCACCAGCACCGCCGCCAGCACCGTCGACACGATGATCCAGGTGGCCGCCGGCGCGTGTTGTTTACCTTCGGTCGGATCGCCCACCACGACCACCACCGCCAGCGCCGCGGCCAGCAGGATCGCCCACATCCACTCCCAGTTGGTCACCCGGCGATGAGTCAGCCAGGCATACATCGGCAACGCGAACAGCAGCGCGGTCACCTGCAAGCCGGTCACCAGCATCACCGAGCCGACCGCCAGCGCCACCGCCTGCAGAGCGTAGTTGGCCACCGCCGCTGCACCGCCGCCCCACCACCGCGGGTCGCGCAGCGACAGCCAGAACAGCTCCAGGTGGCCTACCTGCTGGTCTGTGATCTCCTGGGCCGACCGCTGTCGGATCACGTCGCCGATCGCGGACGCCAGTGCGGCGCACAACGCGAGCAACGCCGCTAGGAAATTCCCTGTCGACATGGCCCCCTCCTCAATCGGGCAACGATACCCGCTGTTCACCTTCCGGCCTGGGAGCGAGGCCATCGGCGCCGCTGCTGAGCTGGATGGCGGCGACCCGCAGCGCCCGGCTCCGCCGCGCTCGAGATCGCCGCTGATATGGGAGACATGTTGTCAAGTGGGCAGGGGGAAGCGGTGGCCGCAACCGTCGCTGCGGCCACCG
>LZME01000125.1 GCA_001673575.1 Mycolicibacter heraklionensis
CGTGTCCATCGTGGCCGGCGTACTAACAATCCTGGCGGGCATGGTCTGGGTCAGTCGCGCCCAGCCGGTGCAGCAGCTCATCCCCCAGCCGCCCGCCGAGGCGATCGGACCCGGGGTCGGCATCAATGTGTCCTCAACCGGCAGCTCCGAGGCCACCAGCTGCACCGCGGGTTTCCTGGTCCGCAGCAAAGACGGCCGCCCGGGACTGCTGTCGGCGGGGCACTGCAACAAGCCCGGCGGCTCCGGCACGGTGGCCATCCACAACGGTGCGCTGTACCCCACCGTCGGCGCCTTCACCGAGAGCGTCGTCGACGGCAAGGACGGCGACAACATCGGCCTGATCACCTTGGATGACCCGGACAAGTTCCCGCTGTCCCCGGAGGTCGACGGACACCAAATCAGCGGCGTCGCTGACAACATCAAGGTCGGCGACACGCTCTGTCATTTGGGCGTCCGCAGCGGTGAGCCGATGTGCGGTCCGGTGGTTGCCAGCGAAAAGAACAAGGTCAGGTTCGCCGCGGCTACCACCTGCGGCGACGCCGGCGGTCCCGCCTACCGGATGCGTCCCGACGGCACCGCCGAAGCGGTCGGCATCCTCACCACGGCATCCGACGGCGAGGACCCCACCTGCGAGGAGCCCCACGAGTCCTCCGTCGCGCAGCTGATCAAGCCCTGGCTGCAGACCTGGCAACTGACGCTGGTCACCAGCACGTAAATCACGACCTAAAGAGCCTCTACCGCAGCCGCCTGCCGCGCGCGACACTGAACCGGACGGGACGCTGCCCCGTGTCACTTCCGGGAGGCTGGTGCATGGGTAGAGGAAAACCAGCGGCAGATCGACACTCGACCGCGGCCACGCCGCGGCCGGCCAGTTCTGCGCGTACGGGCGGGGCCTGAACCGCCATGACCACCGACGACCAGGCCCGGCCC
>LZME01000126.1 GCA_001673575.1 Mycolicibacter heraklionensis
CCGCCGGCGATCCGCTCGTGCTCGGCGGCCAGCTCCTCGTGCAGCGCCTCGCGCTCGTGATCGGGCGCGGCGGCCAGCTTCTTCTTGTGCAGGATGCCGACCGCGGCCTTGGCGCCCATCACCGCGACCTCGGCGTCCGGCCAGGCGAACACCTTGGTGGCGCCCAACGACCGCGAGTTCATCGCAATGTAGGCCCCGCCGTAGGTCTTGCGGGTCACCAGCGTGACGCGGGGGACGGTGGCCTCACCGAACGCGTGCAGCAGCTTGGCGCCGCGGCGCACCACGCCACCCCATTCCTGGCCGACACCGGGCAGGTAGCCCGGTACGTCGACGATCACGATCAGCGGAATTCCGAACGCGTCGCAGAGCCGCACGAAACGTGCCGCCTTCTCGGCGCTCTCGGAGTTCAGGCAGCCGCCCAGCCGCAGCGGGTTGTTGGCCAGCACACCGACGGTGCGACCCGACAACCGACCCAGCCCGACCACCATCGACGGCGCCCACTTGGCCTGGAACTCATCGAACGGCGCGTCGGCATCGAGCAGCCCATTCACCAGCGGGTGCACGTCATAGGCGCGTCGCGCCGACTCCGGCAGCAGCGCGTGCAGGTCGATCTCGCCCGCCTCGGCCTTGTTGCGGTCGAAATGGCCCTGCTGGCAGAACAACCCGACCAGACGGCGGCCCCGCTCGTAGGCGTCGAGCTCGTCGTCGGCGACGATGTGGCACACGCCGGACTTCTTGTGGTGGGTGTCGGGGCCGCCCAGCGCGGCCATGTCGACGTCTTCACCGGTGACGCTGCGCACCACGTCGGGGCCGGTGACGAAAACCCGGCCCTCCGGTGCCATCACGATGACGTCGGTCAGGGCCGGCCCGTAGGCGGCGCCGCCGGCGGCGAAACCGACCACCACCGAGATCTGCGGGACGAATCCGGAAGCCCGGATCATGGCCTCGAAGACCCGTCCGACCGCGTGCAGGGCTCGCACGCCCTCGGCCAGCCGGGCGCCGCCCGAGTGCCACAGGCCCACGATCGGGCTCTGCTCGGCGATCGCGGTGTCGTAGGCGTTGACGATGTGGTCGCAGCCCTCGATGCCCATCGCCCCGCCCATCACGGTGCCGTCAGTGCAGAACGCGATGGTGCGCACTCCGTTGACGGTGCCACCCGCGGCGAGCACGCCGGAGCGATCGCGCTCGTGCAGCAGTTCCACGGTGCCGTCGTCGAAGAACGTCGACAGACGCAGCAGGGGATCGCGCGGGTCGAGCGATTCGCCCACCGTTTCGGGAGCCATAGTCGTCATCGCGCCTCTCCTTGGTTTTTGATCGCGGGTCTCGCTTCTGGTCCGTCTGGGGTCTTCAGTACCGGCCGAAGACGATTGCGACGTTGTGCCCGCCGAACCCGAATGAGTTGTTGATCGCGTACTCGTAGTTGCCAGGTCGCGGTTCGCCCGCCACCACATCCAGGTCGATCTCTGGGTCGAGGTTCTCCATGTTCCGAGTCGGCGGGATGATCTGTTCACGCAGAGCCATCACCGTCAGGATGGACTCGACCGCGCCGACCGCACCGACCGAGTGGCCGAGTGCCGCCTTGGGCGCGTACACCGCGGCGTTGCCGCCGTGCGGGCCCAACGCGAGGTTGATGGCGTGGCCTTCGGCCACGTCACCCACCGTGGTTCCGGTGGCGTGCGCATTGACGTGGCTGATGTCGCCGGGTGTCAGCCCGGCGGCCTGGATTGCCCGTGTCATCGCCCGACCCGCGCTTTGGCCGTCGGGGTCCGGCGCGACGATGTGGTAGCCGTCCGAGGTGATCGAGGCACCCATGATCCGGGCGAGGATGTTGGCCCCGCGCGCCTTGGCGTGCTCCTCGGTCTCGATCACCATCAGTGCGGCGCCCTCGCCGAACACGAACCCGTTGCGGTCGCGGTCGAAGGGACGGCAGGCGCCCTCCGGGTCGTCGTTGCTGGTGGACAACACGATGCGCATCTGGGCGAATCCCGCGATCGGCACTGCTTCGATCCGGGTCTCCACACCACCGCAGATCGCCATGTCGGCCTCGCCGAGCACGATCTGCTGCCAGGCATGGGCGATGCCCTCGGAGCCGGATGCACATGCCGAGATCGGAGTGATCACCCCGGCCTTGGCCTGCCGATCCAGACCGACTGCGGCGGCCGCTCCATTGGGCATGTATTTCTGCACGACCAACGGCGAGACCGCCTTCAGGCCGCGTTCGCGCATGCCGTCATAGGCCCAGACGAGCTCCTCGCTGGAACCCATCCCGGTGCCGATCGACACCATGAGGCGCCGAGTGTCGACTTCGGGTGAGCCGGCGTGCTCCCACGCACGCCGGCTCAGCACCAAAGCCATCTTCTGCAGGTAGGAAAGCCGACGCAGCTCGGTCCGGTTCAGCCCTTCGTCGAACGACTCCGGGGTCTCGACGAGATGCCCGCCGATACGAACCGGCAGGTCATACTCCTCGACGAATGAATCGGTGAGCTTGCGAATGCCGCTCTGGCCGTCCAGCAGCTTCTTCCAGGTGTTCTCCCCGTCCGCGGCCAATGCCGTCGTCATGGCGTAGCCGGTGACGACGACGTTGGGGAGACCCTTTCCCGTTGCCAGCGTTGACATGGCTGTTGCGAACTTCCCTCTCTGATCCGGTGTCAGTACCGCCCAAAGGCGAGCGCGACGTTGTGCCCACCAAACCCGAATGAATTGTTGATGGCGTACTTGTAATCGCCGTACCGGGGCTCGCCCGCCACGATGTCCAGATCGATCTCGGGATCCGGCGTCTCGTAGTTCAGCGTCGGGGGGATGACCCCGTCACGCAGCGAGAGCACCGTCAACACCGACTCCAGCGCACCGACCGCCCCAATGGAGTGGCCCAGCGCCGACTTGGGTGCGTAGACCGCGGCGTGCTGGCAACCGGCTTCCCGGATCGCGTTCGCCTCGGCCGTGTCACCGATCGGAGTAGCCGTTCCGTGCGCGTTGATGTGATCGACGTCCTTGGCGGACAGCCCCGCCAACTCCAACGACCGGGTCATCGCACGGCCGGCCCGCTTGCCGTCGGGGCCGGGAGCCACCATGTGGAAGGCGTCGGAGGTGATTCCGGCGCCCATCAGCCGGGCCAGCGGCTTGGCGCCGCGTGCCTTGGCGTGCTCTTCGGTCTCGATGATCATCAGCGCGCCCGCTTCACCGAAGACGAAGCCGTCCCGGTTCTTGTCGAACGGCCGCGACGCACCCTCGGGGTCGTCGTTGCGGGTCGACATCGCGCGCATCATCGAGAACGCCGCGATCGGCAGTGCCTCGATGCCGCCTTCGACACCGCCGCAGACCGCGAAGTCCGCGTCGCCCATGACGATCTGACGCCACGCGTGTGCAATCGCCTCCGAACCCGACGAACAGGCCGACACCGGGGTGATGACCCCGGCGCGAGCGCCGAGCTGCAGGCCGACCACCGCGGCCGCACCGTTGGGCATGATCATCTGAACGGCCAGCGGCGACACCTTGCGGGGTCCGCCTTCGTTCATCAGGTCATAGGTCTCGACGATCTTCTCGCCACCGCCCAGACCGGTGCCGATCACTACGGTGAACCGGTCAGGGTCCACCTCGGGCGTGCCGGCGTTCTCCCAGAGGCGAGTGCCGAGCAGCTTGGCCATCCGCTGGACGTAGGACATGCGCCGCATGTCCAGCCGGCCCATGTGGTCGTCGACCGGATCCTTCAAGTGGCCGCCGATCTTGACCGGCAGGTCCCACTTGCTGACGAACTCGTCTTCGAGCACGTGAATGCCGCTCTCACCGGCGAGCAAGCCCTTCCACGTGCTCTCGATGTCCGCCCCGACTGAAGTCGTGGCCTCAACGGCGGTTACCACCACACTCGGGTAACCGCCGTTGGCCGTAGAAGGCTGAGAGGACACGATTAGCTCTCGGAACCGAACTTCTCGCGCAGCGCGGCGGCGGCCTCGGGGTTCTCGGCCTCGAGCTTCTGGATGTAGCCCACCACGTCACCGACGGTGCGCAGACCGGCAAGGTCCTCGTCCGGGATCTTCACGCCGTACTTGTCTTCGGTCTGAACCGCGATCTCCACCATCGACAGCGAGTCGATGTCCAGGTCGTCGACGAAGGACTTCTCGACGGTGACCTCGCTCGGCTCGATACCGGTCACCTCTTCGATGATCTCCGCGAGACCGGCGATGATTTCTTCCTGGCTGGCAGCCACTGTGTTTCCCTTCGGTTGGATCCGCACGGGGTGTGCGGGAGTGAATTACTGCGTATCTGGTTGTGCAGGTTGGAACGGGCTTGAAAAGGGCTAGAACTCGGGAAGCCCGTCCAGATCCGCGGGAGATTTGACGGCGTGCGTCGGGGTCCCCCGAAGTTCGCGTTTCGCGATACCGGCCAAAGTGCCGGCGGGCGGAAACTCCACGATCGCCGTGACCTCCCGGGCGCGGAGCGTCTCGGTGCACAGGTCCCAACGCACCGGCCGGGTCAGCTGCGCCACCAGGTGCTCCAGTGCCTCGGCCGCCGACGTCACCGGCTGCCCGTCGCGGTTGGACAACAGGGTAGCGGTGGGTTCCGAAACGCCGGACGCCTTGACCTGCTCGACGGCGGCGGAGTAGGCATCCAGCGCCGGTGCCATGTACTGGGTGTGGAACGCCCCGGCGGTGGCCAGCTTGCGAACCCGAGCCTTGGCAGGCGGGTCTTCGGCGAGCTTGTCCAGTGCCGGCAGCGGGCCGGCGGCCACGATCTGACCGACCGCGTTGCGGTTGGCGGGGGTCAGGTCGAGTTGCTCGAGGCGGGTCAGCACCTCGGCCTCGTCGCCACCGAGCACCGCGGCCATGCCGGTCGGCTCGAGAGCGCAGGCCTTGGCCATCTCGCGGCCGCGGGTGGCGGCCAGCATGACGGCGTCGTCAGCGGAGATGACGCCGGCGATCGCGTACGCGGCGATCTCACCGACGGAGTGACCGGCCACGATCACGTCGCTGCCGCTTACCGGGCCGTTGCGCAGCTTGACCAGCTCGGCGTAGGCCAGCAGGGTCGCCGCCACCACCAGCGGCTGGGTGACCGCGGTGTCGGTGATCTCCTCGGCGGTCGCGGTGGTGCCCAGCGCGATCAGATCCAGGCCGGCGATCTCCGACCAGGCGGCCAACTGCTCGCGGGCGGCATCGGCGCCGGCCGACTCCAGCCACGGCGCGAGCATGCCGGGGGTCTGAGATCCCTGTCCGGGAGCGAGCAACGCAATCACGTCTTTAAGAGAACATTGTGAAGCGCGATTTGCAGGATGTCCTAGATTATGAACATTGTCTTATGTTTTTGTGGAGACCCTACAAACCTGCCGTTCGATGCGACGTGTTCGATACCGAACTGCGACAACTGTCCGCCGTTGGTGTGCACCCGTACGTGCCCGGGCTACCTCCGGCAAGTCACTCCTCCGGGCTGACCTGAGGTTCACCGGGACGGCCGGCGGACAGCGGCGAAGCGGCGTAGGTCACGTCTGCATTGCTGAAACTGGCGTGCTGCGCCTGGTTGGCCAACCGCCCGACCGTGGCGGCAACCCGCAGCACATAGGCGTCGCGCGGCACGGCCGGATCGCGTCCGGTGAAATCGGCAATCCGCTTGAGTCGGTAACGGACGGTGTTTGGATGAACGAACAACTTACGGGCGCACGCCTCGATCGCCCCGCCACAGTCCAAATAGGCGTCCAGGGTCTCGGTGAGCGTGGGCCCGGCCTCGGCCAGCGGTCGCATCACATCGGTGTGCAGGGCCGCGATCGCCGACGCATCGCCGATCAGTGCCCGCTCCGGAAGCAGCTCGCGCGCCAGCACCGGCCGCGGGGCCCCGGTCCAGCCAACGACGGCGTTCATCCCTGAGATCGCTTCGCTGGCACTGTGATAGGCGGCGGTCAGCGTCGGTGCCGTCGGTCCGATCACCACCGGACCGTCGGAGAACGCGCCGAGCAGGTCGGCGAGGAACTTCTGGGTGGGCGTCAGCGGGCCCGACACGATGGCCACCAGCCACGTGCCGTGCACGTCGGTCAATGCCGCCCGGCCGTGGTGTTCGGCGACATCGCGGACGTCTTGGCTGGCCTTCTGTCCGGCGTAGGCGTCCGGGCCCGGCGGTGCGGTGCCCACCACGACGGTGGCGGGGGCGGTGGTGTCCCAGTTCAGCGCGGCTGCGCGGCTCAACAACTCCGGACCGGTGTCGCCGCGGACCACGGCGTCCACCACGCTGGCCTCCATTCGGGAATCCCAGGTGCCCCGGGCCTCCGCGGCGTCGGCGTAGGCGGAGGCGGCGGTGAACGCCAGGTCCCGGCTGTACTTGAGGATGCCCACCGTCAGTGCGGTGACCTGCTCCTCGGAGCGGGCCAGCAGCGGCACGACCTCCTCGAAGAACTCCATGGTGACTCGCACCATGTCCACGGTGTGCCGCAGCGCGATGTGGCGGGTCAGGTCCTGGGGAACCAACTCGAACGCCTGCGCGGTGTGGCTGACGTTGCCGTGCGGATCGTGCATCCACTCGGCGAAGTTGACCACCGCCGTCTGCACCACCAGGGCCACGCTGGCGCGCTGGGAGGCCTCGAGGTCGGCGAAGAACGGCAACCGGTCGCCCATCATGGAGACCGCTTCGGTGGCCAGCCGGCCCGAGTAGTGCTTGAGCCGGCGCAGCAGGGTGTCCGGGACGGCGCTGAGCAGATCCAGCGTGGAGCGCGGCAGGACGGGGCCCGCCGGGTTGTCAACCATTCCTAAAAGCTACGCCTATTTTCTGGTGACAACTGACAACAAGTGGTGATTCGGGTGCGATAGTTCCCGCTCAGCGAGAACTATCGCACCCAAATCTGCGGGGCCGGCTAGGCCACCCCGGAATCCGACGTCTGCTCGGGGGCCGCCAACACGTCGTCGATCTGGTACTGCGTGGCCGCAGTCACCGCCACGGACGGGTCGATGACCCCGTCGCGGCCCAGCGCCGCCAGCACCGCCACCACCACCGACTCGGCGTCGGTGTTGAAGTAGCGCCGCGCGGCCGGACGAGTGTCGGAGAACCCGAACCCGTCGGTGCCCAGGGTGACGTAGTTGCCGGGCACCCACGGCCGGATCTGCTCGGGCACCGCACGCATCCAGTCCGACACCGCGACGACCGGGCCGGTGGCATCCGCCAGCGCCCGGGTCACATACGGCACCGCGGCCGGGCGCTCGGGGTGCCGTAGCCGCTCGCGCTCGATGGCGACACCGTCCCGGTTGAGCTCGCCCCAGCTGGTCACCGACCAGACGTCGGCGGCCACATCCCAGTCGGCGGCCAACATGTCGGCGGCCCGCAGCGCCTCGGGCACCGCCACCCCCGAGGCCAGGATCTGCGCGGTGTGCGACCGCGCGTCGGCGGCCTTGCGGAAACGGTAGATGCCGCGCAGCAGACCCTCGGGGTCAAAACCCTCGGGCTCGGCCGGCTGCACGTAGGGCTCGTTGTAGAGCGTGACGTAGAAGTACACGTTCTCCGGGTCCGGGCCGTACATCCTCTGCAGGCCGCTTTCGATGATGTGGGCGACCTCGTAGGCGAACGCGGGATCGTAGGAGACCACCGCCGGGTTGGTGGACGCCAACAACAGTGAGTGGCCGTCGGCGTGCTGCAGCCCCTCACCGGTCAGCGTGGTGCGTCCCGCGGTGGCCCCCAGCACGAAACCGCGCGCCATCTGATCGGCGGCCGCCCACAGGCCGTCGCCGGTGCGCTGGAAGCCGAACATCGAATAGAAGATGTAGATCGGGATCATCGGCTCGTCGTGGGTCGCGTACGACGTCCCGACCGCGGTGAACGAGGCCGTCGAGCCGGCTTCGTTGATGCCCTCGTGCAGGATCTGGCCGACTTCGCTTTCCTTGTAGGCCAGCATCAGGTCGGCGTCCACCGAGGTGTAGAGCTGGCCGTTGCGGTTGTAGATCTTCAAGGACGGGAACCACGAGTCCATCCCGAAGGTGCGCGCCTCATCGGGGATGATCGGCACCAGGCGCGGGCCTAACTGCTTGTCCCGCAACAACTCTTTGAACACCCGCACGGTCGCCATGGTGGTGGCGACCTCCTGGTTGCCCGAACCCTTCTTGACCGCCGCATAGGCGTCGGGGCCCGGCAGTTCGACCGTTTTGGCCTGGGTGCGGCGGTGTGGCACGAAGCCGCCCAGGGCGCGGCGCCGATCCAGCAGGTAACGGATCTCGGGGGCGTTCTCGCCGGGGTGGTAGTACGGCGGCAGGTAGGGGTTCTCTTCGAGTTGGGAGTCCGGGATCGGAATCCGCATCTCGTCGCGGAAGTCCTTGAGGTCCTGCAGCCGGAACTTCTTCATCTGGTGGGTGGCGTTACGGCCGGCGAAGTAGCTGCCCAGGCTGTAGCCCTTGATGGTCTTGGCCAGGATGACGGTGGGCTGGCCCTTGTGCTCGATGGCTGCGCGGTAGGCGGCGTGGACCTTGCGGTAGTCGTGTCCGCCGCGCTTGAGGTGCCAGATGTCCTGATCGGACAGGTTCTCCACCAGCGCCTTGGTGCGCGGGTCGCGGCCGAAGAAGTGCTCCCGCACGTAGCCGCCGTCGTTGGCCTTGTAGGTCTGGTAGTCGCCGTCGGGGGTGACGTTCATCAGGTTGACCAGGGCGCCGTCGCGGTCGGCGTGCAGCAGGGCATCCCACTCGCGGCCCCACACCACCTTGATCACGTTCCAGCCCGCACCGCGGAAGAACGATTCCAGCTCCTGGATGATCTTGCCGTTGCCGCGCACCGGGCCGTCCAGGCGCTGCAGGTTGCAGTTGACCACGAACGTCAGGTTGTCCAGGCCCTCCAGGGCGCCGACGTGCAGCAGCCCGCGGCTCTCGGGCTCGTCCATCTCGCCGTCGCCCAAGAAGCACCACACGTGCTGATCGGAGGTGTCCTTGATGCCACGGTCGTGCAGGTAGTGGTTGAACCGGGCCTGGTAGATGGCGTTCATCGGGCCCAGGCCCATCGACACCGTGGGGAATTCCCAGAAGTCGGGCATCAGCCGCGGATGCGGGTAGGACGGCAGCCCGCCGCCCGGGTGGCTGTGCTCCTGACGGAAGCCGTCGAGGTCGTGGGTGCTCAGCCGGCCTTCGAGGAAGGCGCGCGCGTAGATGCCGGGGGAGGCGTGGCCCTGGATGAACACCTGGTCACCACCACCGGGATGGTTTTTGCCGCGGAAGAAGTGGTTGAAGCCGACCTCGTAGAGCGTCGACGACGACGCGTAGGTCGAGATGTGTCCGCCGACTCCCACTCCGGGGCGCTGTGCGCGGTGCACCATCACCGCGGCGTTCCAGCGGATCCAGCTGCGGTAGCGGCGCTCGGTTTCCTCGTCGCCGGGGAACCAGGGTTCCAGTTCGGTCGGGATGGTGTTGACGTAGTCGGTGGAGGTGAGCGCGGGGATCGCCACCCGCTGCTCGCCGGCGCGCTCGAGCAGTCGCAACATCAGGTAGCGGGCGCGGGCCGGACCGGAGCGGGCCAGCAGTTCGTCGAAGGACTCCAGCCATTCGGAGGTCTCGTCGGAGTCGATGTCGGGAAGGTAGGACGCCACCCCCTCGCGGATCACCCGGACCCGGTCGGATTCGGTTGTGCTGCTTGGCTTTTTGGCCTGATCCTGATCTACGGCCTCAGTGGTCAACGCATTGCTCCTTGGTTCGGAGGACAAGATGTGCCTCCCGGCTTGTGGCCAGGACGACACCGACCGATCGATTCGCCGGTCTCGTCTTTTCTATCGTGCCCCACCGGACACCCGACCGCCGGTGCGCCAGTGCCGCTGGGTGGGCTGATCTCGGCCTGGTGGCAGGTACGCGGTAACGTTTGAAGTTGTGCTGACCCGACGGCTGACTGCCTCGCGCGCCCAGACGCGGCGACACGCTCGGGCAGGCGCGTCGGTGGCCGGTGTGGTTGCGGCATTGGCGATGGGTGTCGTCGGCTGTACCAGCATCATCGGCGGCACCCCGGAGGCGGACACCTCCGAAGCCCCGGCCTACCGCTCCTCGGTGTCGGCGTCGGTGTCGGCCTCGGAGGCCACTTCCAGCATTCGTGAGACCCAGCGTCAGCAGTCGATGACCACCCAGGCGGTCCGCGGCGCGTGCGGCCGGTTCGCCTCGAGCAGCAGCGACGCCGTCGACGTGGTGAACAAGTACGTCGAGGCGTTCAACAACGGCGGCGATATCTCCGGCACCGCCGGGCCGGCGGTGGAGGCGCTCAACCACAGCGCCGACGAGGTCGCCGCGGCGATCAACGAGAAGTTGTCGCAGGACCTGACCGACGCATTCAATACCTATGCACAGGCCGCGCGCGGCGTCGCGACGGCGATCTCATCCAAGGCGCCGGTGTCGGTGTACAACGCCCGCAAGGATGAACTCAACCGGGCTCGGGACAAGGGGATGCAGCTGTGCAAAGCCTTCTGAGCCCGCTGATCCCGCGCCGCACGGGGAGCTGTGCAACGATGATTCACATCACACACAGCGCTGACGATCGAGGGAGGTCACACGGTGGTCGCGGCGGATAACGCCCCGAGCTTCGCCCGCAAACTGGGCATCGAGAGCAAGCAGTTGGTCCAGGAGTTCGGCTGGGACGAGGACGCCGACGACGACATCCGTGTCGACGTCGAAGAGGCCGCCGGCAGCGAACTGCTCGACGAGGACACCGATGAGGTGGTCGACGTCGTGCTGCTCTGGTGGCGCGATGGCGATGGTGACTTGGTGGACACCTTGATGGATGCGATCACCGCCTTGGCCGACGACGGGGTGATCTGGGTATTGACACCCAAGACGGGCCGATCCGGCCACGTGCAGCCCGCCGAGATCGCCGAGGCGGCGCCGACCGCCGGCCTGATGCCGACGTCGTCGGTCAACCTGGGGGACTGGAGTGCCAGTCGCCTGGTGCAGCCCAAGTCCCGCGCGGGGAAGCGTTGATGCTGGAAGTCGGCGCGCAGGCCCCTGACTTCACCCTCAAGGACCAGAATCAGCAGCAGGTGACGCTGAGCAGCTTCCGGGGCGACAAGAACGTCCTGGTGGTGTTCTTCCCGCTGGCCTTCACCGGCATCTGCCAGGGCGAGCTGGATCAGCTGCGCGACCACCTGCCCAGCTACGTCAATGACGACAGTGTGGCGCTGGCGATCTCGGTCGGCCCACCGCCCACTCACAAGATCTGGGCGACCGAGAGCGGGTTCCTGTTCCCGGTGCTCTCGGATTTCTGGCCGCACGGTGCCGTCAGCCAGGACTACGGGGTGTTCAACTCCGACACCGGCTTTCCCAACCGTGGCACGTTCGTCATCGACAAGTCCGGCATCATCCGGTTCGCCGAGATGAAGCAGCCCGGGGAGGCGCGCGACCAGCAGCTCTGGCTCGACGCCCTGGGCGCCCTCACGGGCTGACCGTTTTGGGCCTGGGGTGCCGATCCAGGTAACCTGCCCGAGGCAGGGGCGCGTAGCTCAGTGGTAGAGCTCTGGTTTTACACACCAGCGGTCGGCGGTTCGATACCGTCCGCGCCCACCAGTAAACCACCTGGTAAAAGGTGGTTTACATCTCCAATCCTTCGCTCACGCCGAACCCCCGGTGGGCCAAAAACGGGCCAAGGCATCGGCAGGTCAGCCGTCATCTGGACCGGTATCGCTTGTCGCTGCATATCGCCCGTCATCACCCGACGCGTCGGCTTCCGCGATCATGTCCTCCCACGGCCAGCGCAAAGTGGCATAGCGACGGTAGAGAAGCAGCTGATGGTCGACAACGCGCACACGGCCCTCGGCGTACGAGAGCACCAGCCCTCGGCCTTCGGAGTCAACCTGCAGCCGTTCGATGTTCCCCAATGCCGTGGTGAGGTTACCCCTCTTGATCCGCTCCTCACGGGCGTGCGCGACGGCGTAGATTTCCTGGTGCGGGATTCCGGCGATCAGTTTTGCGTCCGGCTCGTCGAGCACCGCCGCCATGGCGTGCGCGTAGATGCCAGTGGCGTTGTTCCGCCGACGAATTCCGCTCGCCACGTTCTGTGCGAACTTCTGGTAGACGGTGTTCAGTTCTTCGGCGTAGAACAATGCGGCGGCGTCCACGTGGGCGGCATCGTTCACCGATTGCCTCGACAACTTGCGCTCGTAGATTCCGGCGTGGTCCAGCGTGTCGATGGTGATGCGCTGCAAAATCCCGGCGTTGCCGTAGCTGATGTCGATCAGCTTCTCTCGCACCTCCTGAGACATGGAGATGTGCAGCGCGTCGCATCCCTTGTCGAGGATTTTGCCCAAATCGGCCTCTGACCAGGTGATCGACACCTCACGCACACGCCCCGTCAGGTCTGGGTTCAAGTGGAGCAGCAAGTTGTTATCGCTCCACACGCCGACCACCACGACGTATAGGCCGAGGTCCCACATGGTCTTCAGATCGAAGGCGAATTTCTTGCGCTCTCTCTGGTCGAGGTAGTGACGGTACAGCCGGGGAAAGGCGCGGGCCGGGGCCCATCCTTTTGGGCGTTGCCGCGCGACCGCCCCAGCAGGGCGTCACCAGCCGACGCCAGCGCGTCGTCGTACAGGCTGAACGCAAATCCCTTGACCATACGCATGCTAGAAAGCGTATGCGCTCTGCCGGAGGTCATGCGGAGGAGCCGGAGGCGCGTATGAAATCGATCAACACACTCGTCGGCGTAGCCTGCGTTGTCTTCATCGGCCTCAGTGGGTGGGCGGTCTCCGTACCTGGAGGTGCGGCGTTACCTCCAGCGGCCCTTCTGCTCATGGTGGTCGCGCTCGCCGTGTTGTTGATCGGGCACATGTGGATGCATCTGGGGTGGTCGCTGATGGCGGGGTTCGTTGCCGTGGCAGCCGTGGTCGAGTGGGCGTTCGAGGAAGGCAACATTCAGCTGAACGGCTTCATCTGGGGTGACATCCGGTACGGGAGTATGGCGGTGTTCGGCGTGCACATCGGCAGTGTGCCTGCGGCGGTCCCCTTCTTGATGGCCGTCATACTCTGGCCCACCTACGCGGCGGTGAACCTCGCCCTGGATGGTCGCGTCGTCGTCGACCCTCGAGGCATCACGTGGTGGCAGAACCTCTGGCGTTGCGTTCTGTATGGATTCGTCCACTCGTGGATGATGTTGACGTACAACGAACTATGCGAGACGTGGGGCGTGTATCGGTGGGTGGGCCACTCTACTGAGAGGCCCACCGACGACATGTTCCTCGGCGACCCAGCGGCGCCCGGCGGGTGGTTGAGCTACGTCGTCGTCAGCATGCTGCTGTTCGCCGCTCTGTTGGCACATCGGTGGGGACGTGGCGCCGTCGCACGGTCTCTGACGCGGAAGCCGGCGTGGTCGGATGGGGCGCCCATTCTCTTCTGGACTGTGATCGCGCTGCAGAACTACTTCAATCCCATCAATAACGCCACGGTCGCCAATGTCGCGATGTGGACCATGGGCTTTTTTGCGGCGTTCGCCGGTTACCGGTTCGTGGACGTCATGCGTACTGCGAAGCGCAGCGACTCCCTGCTGATGGATTCCGCCGGCACCGTCATCGACGGGCAATCACCATGATGCCATTGGGCATACCATAATAAAAAGATGTATGGTCTAGTGATTAGCGCCACGTGACCGAATGCGCACGACAGGGGGCCCTGCTGTGACGGCTGATCTCACGGTGCGGCGGGTACGCTTCGACCTCGCCGCAGACGACATTCCGTTCATCTGGCAGCCAGAACGCCCATTGTTCAGCGTGACCACCAACTACATGTCTTTTATCGCACCGGGTTTCGAGAACATGATCGTCGACGCAACCCGCGAGGCTATACCGCTGATGTCCGATCCCGAAGCGATCGCGGAAGCAAACCTCTTCCTCCGCCAGGAGGCGCAGCACTCGTCGGCGCACATCCGGCATATCAATGCACTGATTCGTCGCTATCCCGGCCTGCAGGAGACGTTCGACGAGTTGATGGACTCGTACAAGCAACTCACCGCCACCAAACCGCTCCTGTGGCGGCTGGCCTACACCGCGGTCCTGGAGAACACCTTCACTCCGTACTTCAGCGTCTACCTGAACCACGAGGACAAGTTGTTCCGCCCAGGTGATGATCGGGTGGCGTCGCTGTTCCTTTGGCACTTCTGCGAGGAGATCGAGCATCGCAGTTCGGCAATGGTGGTCTACAACGCCGTGCACGCCGGTTTCGCCTATCGGCTCAGAGCGATCGCAAGCGTGGTCAAACACATCAGCGCCACCACGGCGATGGTTTCGCGCGGGTTTCAGGCGCACGTCCCCGCGGAGGAGGGCGGGTGCTACGGGGCACTTCTTCCGGAGGGCATCACGTTCAAGGGGATCGGAGGCGCACGCCGCGCACGGAAGCGGCTGCGACAGGGCGCCGACCAGGCCATGTGGGCCGGGGTTCCACGGCGGGAGATTCTGACCATGATCGTTGGCCTGATTCGTTCGCAGGGACCGCACGCGCTGCACACCGACGAGGACGTGCCGATGTTCGCGCACCAGTGGTTCCGCCGTTACAACGCCGACCCCACCGCTGTGTCGCACTGGTACACCGCCCGAACCGATAATCCGATCACGCCGGCGTGACGGTCGACTACCGAAGGAGCACCCCATGCCGCAGCCGGAAGCCGCCGATCTGACCCGGCGAGTGCTCGCCCATGTGGATGCGAACACGTTCGACACCGAGAAGGCGGTGTGGTTCGAGCCCGCAGAGGCGTTCGTCAGCCAGAGGCGTCACGATGCCGACGTCGACATGTTGAAGCGAACACCGCACGTGGTCGGCTGGGCCGGGGAGGTGGCGGAGCCGGGCGAGTTCGTCACCAGGGACGTGCTCGGGGTCCCGATCGTCATAACCCGGACCAGAGACCGCGTGTTGCGGGCCTTCGTGAACGTCTGTGCGCATCGGGGCGCCGTTGTGGCCGAAGGCTGCGGCAAAGCGCGTGCGTTCACTTGCAACTATCACGGCTGGACGTACGGACTCGATGGACGGCTGACCGGAGCGCCGGACCGCAGGATGTTCGAAGGGGCCCATCTGGAAGAGCGCGGTCTGCGGGAGATCCCCGTCTCCGAGCGATGCGGGCTCCTCACAGTCGGCCTCGACGCTGCTGTCGACGTCAAGTCTCATCTCGTTGACGTCGAAGATGCGTTGTCGCACTATGACTTCGGGAGCCGCCGGCACTATGAGACCCGGCGCTTCGACGTCGCAGCCAACTGGAAGCTCAACCTCGACATCAACTTCGAGGGCTATCACATCAAGTACGCGCACTCCGAAACGCTCGCTCCTCTGGTGTTGGACAATTGCGTTGCCGATACGTTCGGGCGACACGCACGCTTCGGTATCCCGTTCCGCCATATCGTCGATCTTCGGGATATGCCCGAATCCGACTGGTCTCCCGACTTCCCCGGCATCCTCGCGTGGTTCCTCTTCCCCAGCACCGTGCTCATCGAGGTACCGGGAAGCGTGCAGATGATCCGCGTGTATCCAGATTCCGGTCCCGATCGCTCGGTCACATATCTGACTCAAGGGGCTCTCGGTGCGGTCGTCAGCGACACGGACCGCGCGTGGCACACCGGATTGCTGGATGCCAACTGCGAGGTACTGGTCGGAGAGGACATCCCACAGGCGGAGTCGTGTCAGCGTGGGCTCCGCACTGGACTTGACCACGTGGTGTTCGGACGTAACGAGCCGCTGCTTCAGCACCTGTCTGCGGCCTGGCTTGAAGCGATCAGCGAGCCGACGGTCTGTGCGTAGGGCCAGCAGTCACATTTCGAAATCCGTCTGTCGGTGACCGGAAGGAACGACGATGCCCAGAGCGGAAGCTCTAGACCTGACCCGCCGAGTCCTCAAGCTGATGGACAGCGACACGCTCGACATCGCCGACGAGGTGTGGGTTGAGCCCAGAGAGGCGTTCGTCGATCGGCGGCGGTTCGAGGCGGAGTTGGCGATGCTGGTGAACGTTCCTCACGTCATCGGCTGGGCGGGAGAAGTCGCCGACCCCGGTCAGTACACGACCAAGGACGTCATGGGTGTTCCGGTTCTCGTGACGCGGGCTCGGGACGGCGCGTTGCGCGCGTTCGTGAACGGGTGCGCCCATCGTGGCGCGCAGGTCGCCGCAGACTGCGGAACGACCAGGCTGTTCACCTGCCCCTACCACGGATGGACCTACGGCCTCGACGGTCGGCTGACCGGGGCACCCGCGAGGAAGATGTTCGCCGGCGCGGCTGAAGGTCGCGGATTGACGCCCTTACCGGTAAGTGAGGAGGCCGGTCTGATCGTGGTCGGACTGCGGCCGGATGTCTGTGTCCGCAACGTCTTCGGTGAGGTTGGCCAGCATCTGGTCGAGTACGACTTCAG
Organism: Mycolicibacter heraklionensis; assembly: GCA_001673575.1. GTDB lineage: Bacteria > Actinomycetota > Actinomycetes > Mycobacteriales > Mycobacteriaceae > Mycobacterium > Mycobacterium heraklionense_A. Next base: position 16,296 of record LZME01000126.1, read on the forward strand.
CACCCGTCACCACGCGGAGACGCGGCGCTTTACTATTGCCGCGAATTGGAAACTGGCTGTGGACGTCAACTTCGAGGGCTATCACTTTCCATTCGTCCACGCCGACACTCTGGATCCGATCGCCGTCAACAACTCGGTGTGCGACATTTATGGCCGACACAATCGGTGGGCGTTCCCCTTTCGCGACATTATCGACCTCCGAGACGTTCCGGAAGGCGACTGGCCCGACCAGTTCTTCGGCACTGTGGTCTATGGTCTGTTCCCGAGTTGCGTCCTTATCGAGGCCCCCGCCTCGTTTCAGATGTTACGGGTCTATCCGGGCAACGCCCCTGGTGAAAGCATCGTCGAGGTGACGTACGGGTCGCCTTCTCCGGTCACGACAGAGCAGGACCGCACTTGGTACGCACTGCTGATGGATGCCGTGTGCAACGTGTTGTCCAATCAGGACTTTCCCATGGCCGAGGCATGCCAGCGCGGCCTTGAAGGCGGTGTCCCGGAGGTCGTGTTCGGACGCAACGAGCCGATGCTGCACCATCTCGCAACGGTGTGGCAGCAGGCATTGCACGGTTCCGACGCGCTGCCTGACCACCGGGCTTGAGGGATTCGCTTCGCCCCGAGTCGATCGGGCAGCTGCAACTCTTCGGCCGACTGACCGCCTACTGGTGAGGACCTCCGCTGGCCGCGGCGATCGCTTTGGCCCAGCGGTAATCGGCCTTGCCGGAGGGGGAGCGCTGCACCTTCGCGCTGCGCAGGATCGCCTTGGGCAGCTTGTACCTGGCCACCGCCCGGCTACAGACCTCGATGAGTTCCTCGTCGGTCGGTTCGGCGCCCTCGACGAGCTGCACGATGGCCACGACTTCGTTGCCCCATCGCTGCGACGGGCGGCCTGCGACGACGACGTCGTAGACATCGGGATGTGCGGCCATCGCGGCCTCGATCTCTTCGACGAAGATCTTCTCGCCCCCGGAGTTGATGGTGATCGAATCGCGGCCCAGGAGTTCGATGGTCCCGCCCGCCAAGACGCGGGCACGGTCACCTGGCACCGACCACCGAACGCCGTCGATCACGGGAAATGTACGCGCTGTCTTGTCCTCGTCGTTCAGATATCCGAGCGGGATGAGATTTCGTCGTGCGAGCCAGCCGGGCCCCTCTCCGGGACCGAGCACTGTCGTGAGTTCCTCACTGATGACGGCGGTTTCGGCGCCCGGCGTGAACAAGCCGACGTCGACGGGTGCGTTGGCCGTGGAGACCGAACTCATCTGCAGCCCCGACTCCGATGCGCCGGCATTGTCGATGAATACCAGGTTGGGAAGCTGGGCCGTGAAACGCTGCCGTACCGAGGCGCTCAGGGCCGCGCCACCATTGCTGATCGACATCAGGCCCGACAGGTCGTAATCTCCTCGCTCGAGCTCGTCGATCAGTGGGCGTGCGATGGCGTCGCCGACGACCGGAATGCTCAGCACGCGTTCCCGCTCGGCCAGCCGCAGGATCTGGTCGGGCCGCATCGTCTCGACGTCGTCGGGGAAGGCCACCCAGCCGCCCATCGACATGACCTGGAACGCACCCCACTGGGCGGCGCCGTGCATCAGCGGGGGGACCAGCAGTACGGAGGTGAAACCCGGTGCTGCCGTGGCGCGCGCGGCGAGCTCGGCATACGAGGAAAGGGCCTCATCGGTGCCGAAGTTCCTTCCCCCCATGGAGGATACGAACACGTCGTGCTGTCGCCACAACACACCTTTGGGCATCCCTGTGGTGCCGCCGGTGTAGAGCAGGAACAGGTCGTCCGGGCTGGGTTCGGGCATGCCCGAGGCAGGGGCAGGTGTCCCGATGATCGACTCGTAGTCGACCGCTCCTGGCAGCAGCGGTGTGTCGGTGTGGTCGGCAACCTGGATCAGGAACTCGAGCTCGGGCAGTTGGTCGCGGATCGCGGCGACACGCGGCGCGAACTCCGCGTGGTATACGAGAGCGCGGGCGGACGAATTCTCCAGCAGGTAAACCAGTTCGGCTTCGACATAGCGGTAGTTCACGTTGAACGGTGCCAGTCGAGCGCGGTAGCTCCCGATCATGGCCTCAAGGTATTCATTTCCGTTACGCAGGTAGAGGCCGAGGTGATCCTGGCCGGATTCGTGATTGGCCAATTCGGATCGTTCGGTGTGACACCCGAGGCCCAGCGTCGCCAAGTAGTGGGCGACGCCGTCCACCCGCGAGTTCATCTGCGCGTAGGTGAATTCACGATCCCGCCAGATCAGCGCCCGGTGGTCGGGCAGTGCCGCCGTCAGCGTTTCGAAGACGCCCGAGAGGGTGAACTGATGGTCCATCGACTACTCCTGCTCCGCGCTCGGCGGTCTCGACCTTGACAAACCATAATTGGAAAAGCGTATGGTGACAAGATGCCCCCCATCGTGCGCCACGTGACCTGGCCGCGAAGAATTGGAGACGCGGAATGACCCGCTTCGACGCTGTTGTGGTCGGTGCTGGATTCTCCGGAATCGGCGCGGCGATCCAGCTGAAAAGCTTGGGTTATGAGGATATCCTCGTCATCGAGCGCGAAGACGATCTGGGCGGCACCTGGCACGTCAATCGCTACCCCGGTGCCGCCGTGGACATCATGTCGGCGGCCTATCAATACCATTTCGAGCCGAATCCCACGTGGTCCAGGCTGTACGCGAAGGGCCCGGAGCTTAAGCGCTACGCCGATCATGTGGCGGACAAGTACGACGTGCGCCGTCACATCAGGTTCGACACATCGGTACTGGGTGCGGTGTGGGATGAGGACGCCGCACTATGGCGTGTCTCGCTGTCGAACGACGAGACGGTGGATACCCGATTCCTGGTCAACGCGAGCGGGTTTCTCTCGCAGCGGCATTATCCCGACATCCCCGGCCTCGAGGCCTTTGCGGGTGAGATCGTCCACACCACCTGGTGGGACCAGGACAACGACTTCACCGGCCGTCGGATCGCGGTGATCGGCACCGGCGCGACGGCCGTCCAGCTGTTGCCCGAGTTGGCCAAGCAGGTCGACTACATGACGGTCTACCAGCGCACTCCGATCTGGGTGACGCCGAAGATCGATGTGTCCCTGCCGAAGAACGTCCTGCGCTCGTTCGCCAGGTTTCCGGCAGCGCACAGGTTCCTGGCGATCATGACGACTCTTCTCTACGATTTCTGCTTGAACACAGGCATTTTGAACTACCGGCGATACCACGCGTTGACACGGTTCGTCGAGTATCAGTGCCGGATCCTGATGCTGCTGACGGTGCGCGATCGGAAGGTGCGGCGACAGCTCACTCCCGACTACTCGCTTGGTTGCAAGCGGCCTGCGGTGTCCAACCTGTACTACCGGACGTTCGCACGTCCCAACGTCCACCTCGAAACTGGTGGGATCGAACGGATAGAGCCGGATGGCATCGTCGGCCGCAACGGGACGAAGACCCCGATCGACACCCTGGTATTGGCAACGGGCTTCAACGTGTGGGACCACAACTTTCCGGCCTTCGAGACCATAGGGCGTGGCGGAGTCGATCTGGGAAAGTGGTGGATCGAGCAGAGATACGCTTCTTATCAGGGCATTACGGTGCCGAACTTCCCTAATTACCTCGCGATGACGAGCCCTTGGGCCTTCACCGGTTTGTCCTTCTTCAACACCATTGCGGTGCAGATGAAGCACATGAGCCGATTGCTGGGGGAGGTCCGCAAACGCGGCGCGTCGACATTCGAAGTGACCGATGCTGCCTGTCAGCGCTTCACCGGCCGGATGCGCTCGATGATGGGTCCGACGGTCCTCTACAGCGGGCAGTGCTCCAACGCGAACAGCTACTACTTCAACAACGAAGGCGACGCGGCGTGGTTTCGGCCGACGACCCGTCGGAATGCACTGCGCGAGCAAGAGATCTTCCCGCTCACGGACTACTCGATCGCGTGAGGCGGTTGCCGAAGAAGGGTGGCGCGGGGTGACCTGCGTCGCCGGTACCGATCAGCCCGAGACGACGTGAGAGCGCCACCACCTGTTGTTGATCTTGCCCTGTGCCACTATCACCGACGGGCCGACGGTGGTGCCGTTCGCATCGGTTATTGACACCTCGGCATGGGCTGCGTCGACGGTGATCAACTCGACCGTGCTGGCACCGGCCGGCGTGCCCACGATGTACCGCGGCCGCCGTTCCAGCCCCGCCGCCCACAGGAAGTGCGCGAAGAGTCGGAGGCCGGCGGTGGGTTCCGGTGTGGCGGAGCCCCTCGCCCCGCGCCGGTCCAGGTACCAGTCATCGGCCGTCACGCCGTCCGGCAGGAGGTCGAACACCCCGGCTTCACGGGCGGACCCGGCGACGGTCACTCGGGCTACGGCGTCGGCTCCGAGACCGTGGCGCCGGTCGCACAAGACCTGTACCGAGCGGGCTTCGAGCGAGAGGGCTGAGGGAGGGTCGAGCAACAGCAGGAAGTCACTGCGCCCTTCGTAGCCCTTGGCGAAATCCATCCGGAATCCCTTCGTTGCGGCTGGGCCGGCCACGGGTGGACAAGCACCTGTGACGGTCACTGCCCGCGTGTATCGCATCGGACATCGATGGTGGGTAGTCGATTTCGGGGGCGCAGCTCGCACCTAGTCTCCGGACCCTACGGAAAGCCGGGGGCCGGGGCCCGGCGCCCCGACGAGTCTCCCGGTCCCGCGGTATGCCGTGGCCGTCAGAACCGCCGTCAACACCGCGGCGGCAGCGCCGAACGTCAGCGAGCCGGTTGGGTTGCCCGATGGCGCCACGCCGTCGACCGCATCGAGATAGCCGGGGATGGCTGCGCCCCAGAACAACACGCCGAATGCGAGGTAGACGGAAACGGTGACCGCTGCGAAACGGTCACCGCGCGCGCCCGCCGGCACGATCGACGGATCGGTGAGTCGTGCGCGGTAGGCACCGTAGAACGCCCACGCGGTGATGGCGAGGCCAGCGACGATGAAACTCCAGACGCTGATACCACGTGCGGTCAGTGTCGAGAGTCCGATCAGCTCCAGGACCTTGCCCGGAAGATTCATCAACATGAACAGTGGCCACACCCCGATGCTGACGATGGTGATGTCGCGGGCCAGTCTCCGCCCGCCGCGCCCGGGTGCCCCGGTCACCCAGCGAGTGAGCAGTGCAATGCCGAACGGCATCACCAGCGAGAAGGCCTGCAGGCTCAAATAAGGGATCGGACCCATCGATGGCTGCGATGTCGGCAGATCCTCGTTCCATACCCACCAACCCCACTGTGGGCCAACGGTATCGACCACCTCAAAGAGGCACATGAACACGAACGCGACGCATACCGAACTGATGAAGGCGTTGTATCGCTTGAGTATTCCCGTGCGCTGTACCAGCACGTAGGCCAGGTACCCGTACACCGGGTAGATCGCGACGATGTACAGCGGCAGCCGGTCGTAGAGGAACTGAATCGAGAACTGATTGTGGATGAACGTCAGACCCAGGGCATCCTCGAGGCCGAACCACTGCGGGAAGTACGTGATGGGTTCGATGAACAGCAGCGCGAGGATCAGGGATCCCCAAACGACCAGGTTGGACGAATCGCCCTGGCGGCGGTACCAGCGGATGCCGTGCGCCAGGCAGGCAATGGCGCCCGCGATCAGGAGCATCTCGATCACGGGGAAGGTCCAGTTCTGCAGACTGAATGGGTTGTGCAGAGTCAGGATGGGATTGGAGTCGCAGCGCACCAGGGGCGCGTGGACGGCCAGCCGGGCGAACTCCTCGGTGCAGGTCTCCATCGACATCGTGTCCTCCGGTCGATCGTCTCAGCTCTGGAACACCATGCGTAGTGACGAGATCGTATGATCGATCGATCCCGTGGTCCGCGAGTTCGCCGAATCGTCAGGGCAGCGCATCCGACACGACGTCCTCGTGGGTTGTCTCCGGTGCCGGCACTCGGCGCGCCCACAACTGGAAGGTGGCCATCGCGACCACCCCGACGAGGCCCAAGGCCTGCACCACGACGTAGAGCGACACCGTGCCGTCGCGCATGACGTTGGCGATGATCATCGCGCCGAACGCCACTACGTAGAGTGCGATCCATGCCGAGAGCAGCCCATCGGGCCGACCGGAAGGCGGTGTCGCGGAACGCAGTGCGCTGATCGTGATGACGGCGAAAACCGTGACCAGCACGACCATGAACGGCCACTGGCGGCCGACCAGGAATGTCCAAATGGTCAGCGGTGACAGCAACAAGGTTCCGATGACGAGCACACTGACAGCACGCACGGGCGCCTCCACACCGAATGCGCGCCCCGCCGTCCAACGTTCTCCGACAGCACCGTCCACGCGGCTTCGTGCACCGAGCATCAAGTAGTAAAAGACCATGCCCCACACGGCCTGCCACGCCATGTCGACCAGTGGCCAGCCCAGCCAGTACTGGAACAGCGAGAAGTCGGCGCGCCACGTCCACCAGACGACGTGGCGAAGGTTGCCCTCAATGATGTACGGCGCGTCGAGCAAGATCATGAACATGCCGCCGGCAACCGCGGCCTTCCATCGGGTGGCGATTCCCAGCGCCTCGATGACCTTGAAGCCCACCGAGAAGATCACCGGATAGAAGAGGGTGACGTACAACGGCATCGCCGTCGTCCCCTCGAACAGGGGAAGGACGGGAAAGTTCAGCATGACCAGGAAGTCGCCCTGCTGGTACATGTTGAGCGTGGCCATGCCGGCCAGTTCCAGCACGACCCCGTAGAACAGCGCCGCCACCAGAACGAACGCGTACATGCGCACACCGCGGCGGAACTCGATAACGGCGTTGATGACCGCGCTGACGAAGAGGACGAAGACCAGGGAGTCGTAGACGATGGTCTGCCACGGCAACTGCGCCGGATTGTTGATGATCAGGAAATTCATGCGTGCGCGAGCCTTTCCGCATCCGTCACCTCGGCCGGCGGTCGCCCTGTACCGGTCGCCTCCTCATGACCATACACAATCGCGTATGTGTAGACCTAGTGTCGCGGACAGGGGAATTGATGGCACGAGGGAACGCCGTAAGGACGCCGGGCGTCAGCGAGATCTGTCCCGCATCATCGGCCCCGGCGCCTACGGTGCGGGCCGTCTAGGAAGCCGTCCGGCGTCGTGGCCGTCGCGGTGCGGTGATCTTCGTCAGAGAGTCCATGGCGCCGGCGAAGCGTGGATAGATGATCGCCGGGCCGAGCCACCGCGCCAGGTACTCACGAAGTTTCGCGGGATCGCGCGGCGCATGGCCGCGGTCGATGACGAACGAGTGCAGTATGCGCAGGCAGAACTCCGCGAGTTCGTCGAGTGCGGCCGCGTCGAAACCGTTTTCCTCCCAATCGACCTCGAACCGATGAAGCATTGATCGGCCGAACGCCAGCGCGGTGTCGGACGTGATGGATGCGGAGATGCCACCCAGGGTTCGCGTCGTCAGCATGGCGCGGATCTGTTCGTCCTCACCGATCTGTTCGATGCCGAAGGCGACGCCCTCGACCATGGCGGCTACCGGATCGGTGATGCCGCGGACACGGGTGGCGAGCTGTTCCAGGAATCCGTTTCCAGAACGCATCGCCGTGCCCAGGAGAAGTGCGTCGGTACTGGGAAAGTAGCGGTAGACAGTCTGTCTCGTGACGCCGAGTGTTCGCGCGACGTCCGCGATCCGCATGCTGGTGCCGCGTTCGGCGATGATGTCATCAGCCGCGTTCAGGATCCGGTCGATCGCCTCCTCGTCGGATGCGGGCGTATTTCCCGACCAGCCATGACTACGAACCACGACTCACCTCACCGCGCCGGCCTTGCATGCCGCAATCATATCCGTGTGCTGTCGGCAGTCGCGGCTTCACACCCCAACGGTCTCGCTGATTCCGTCAGGCTTGGGCACCCACGCTGTACCAGCGTGCGGCGCTCTTGGGTTCCTCGCCGTAGCGGCGGAACCACTTGCCGGCGAAGGCCGGCAGTTTTTCATGGGCGGGGTCGTGGCCAGGACCCTGTGAGCGGATCAGACCGATGATCATGCCGATCAGCTCGCGGCGGGAAACGCCGGCGTAAATACCCTGCCCCGGCCGCTGTAGTCGCCTGGCATCCTTCATCTGCGCGCGGATTGCGGCAAGCGACAGCCCGTCTGGCAGCAAGCGTGCGAACTCGCCGCCCTCCTCCGCTGGAACGTGCGCGAGGAAACCGTTGCGGATGATCGCCACGATCTCGCCGAGATGCTTGACTACGCCGGGAATGGCCCGAAGGCGATAGGAGTAGCTGGGATGAATGGCGTTGTAGATCGTCAACGCAGAACTCCGGTGCTCGATCTCCTCGACAAAGTGCCACAGAAACAGTGAGGCGACGCGCTCGTCGCCGGGCTCGAAGAGTAGGTCCTCGTGGTCGAGAAACACCTTGAAGTACGGGGTGAAGGTGTTCTCGACGACTGCGGTGTACGCCAGCCGCCACACCAACGGCTTGGTGGCGGTGAGGCGATCGTAGGAGGCGACGACTTGGTCCATGGTTTCCTGCAGTCCAGGCCACCTCCTGCAGAGTGCGTTGATGTGGCGGACGTGCGCTGCCGAGTGCTGGGCCTCCTGACGGAGGAAGTCGTTGGCCTCGTCGGCGACAGCGGGATCGGCGATCAAGGGCATGGCCTCGCGGGTCGCATCCACAATGAGCTTCTCGAAACCCGGAGCGAAGAACGACACCACGTTGTTGTGCATGCTGAAGGCGGGACGCTCGGGTTGCCAGTTGAAGGGAATGTCATCGCCGGCCAGGTCGAACCTCACGCGACGTACCGTCAGGTTGCTCATGAAATGACCATACACCCATGATCTAGCGTATGGCCATGGTTGAGGTTATGCCCTGAGGCGGAACCGGCGTCGGCAGCCGACGGCGGTTACGCGTTGAGTGCGCAGCGCAGACCGTTGCACAGACTCGCGAAGAATGCCGCGGACACCGGTGCGTTAGGGGCGAACTGGTCGAACGCGTGGAAGGCGCCCTCGGCTATCTCCTCGTGGACCTTGATGCCCGCCGCGCGGAGGCGCGCTGCGTATTCCCGGCACTCCTCGTAGAAGAGGTCGAGGGTGCCGACACCGATCCACGCCGCGGGTAGGCCGGACAGATCGGCGCGCCGTGCAGGCACTGCCCCGATCGGGTCGGCACCGTTGAGGTACCAATCCCACGCGCGTTGGTTGTCGCTCTCCGACCACATGATTCGCCGGCGGCCGTCGCCGCTTCGTCCCGTGCGATCATCCAACATCGGGTAGACGAGCAGCTGGTAGATCGGCTGAGCGGGGCCGCGATCGTAGGCGATCTGCGCCACCGCGGCCGCGAAGTGCCCACCGGCGCTGGCTCCGCCGACGGCGAGGCGTGACGAGTCGGCCCACGGCTGCTCGGCGAGCCATTGGAAGGCCGTGTGGCAGTCGTTCACCGGTGCCGGGTAGGGGTGCTCGGGGGCCAACCGGTGTTCGACCGCTGCGACCGCTACGCCGGAGAGGTGCGCCAGTTTCCGGCAGTAGCGGTCGTCTTGAGCCGCGGTGCCCATCACTGTGCCGCCGCCATGAATCCACAGCAGCGCGGGAGCCGATTCGGGTAGTGCGGCGGGCCTGTGGAGGCGGACTGTGACGTTCTCGTCCACTCGGTGGACCGGTACCGTGCGGTCGCGGGCGAGCCTGCCGAGGGCGTTCATCACCGCGCGTTGAGGTCGCAATCCCAGCCGCAGCGCGTAGCCGCGCGGGAGCATGCGAGCTATCCGGCGGAGGTCCGGGTCGAGAGATTCCGTCGATGTGAACGCGTTGCGGCGAGAGGCCTCGGTCATCCCCTTCTAGTCCACCTCGACGGCGCTGAAATCCTTGTGGCCCAAACCGGCTACCGTGCCGCCGTCAACCACGAACTCCGAACCCGTCGAGTAGCTGGACTCGTCGCTGGCGAGGTAGAGGACCAGACTGGACACCTCGCGCGGCTCGGCGGCCCTGCCCAGCGCGGTCTGGAACAGATCGTCTGGGACGAAGTCGGTCATCGGGGTCTTGATCAGACCGGGGTGCACTGAATTGACCCGAATTCCGAACGGGCCCAACTCCAAGGCGACCGACTTCGTCAGTCCGCGCACGGCGAACTTGGAGGCGGTGTACCCGTGGCACGCCATAGTGCCGGCAAGTCCCTCGATCGACGAGATGTTGATAATGGATCCGCGACCGCGTTCCTTCATCGGTGGGGTGACGGCGCGAATCCCGAGGTAGACGCCCGTGAGGTTGACGTCGATGATGCGTTGCCACTCGGAGATCGGGTAGTCCTCGATGAGCCCGAAGTTGAGGATGCCGGCGTTGTTCACCAGGACGTCGACCGAGCCGAACTCGCCGAGGGTTGCAGCTACTGCGGCATCCCACTGTTCTGGATCGGTGACGTCGAGGTGCACGTACCGGGCTGCGCCGCCGAGGTCGTCCGCCACCTGCTTGCCCTCGTCGTCGAGCACATCGCCGATAACGACCTGAGCGCCCTCGGCGACGAGTTCTCGCGCATGCGAGGCGCCCATTCCACGTGCGCCACCGCTGACGAGTGCGACCTTTCCTGAAAGACGTTTTGGCACGTGGCTTCTCCTTAGTCGTTGGGGGCGGGCCGTGTGTGCGTCGGCGGTAGGAGAGTCCGCCACAGCCACACCATACATACTGACCGATTCGTATGGTTGTGATCGGATGTGCGTTCGCGGGCCGGTCGCGGCCAAGCGCACCTGTGGCCGACCAGGCACGAGGCAGTCGACCGGTGGGGCCTGGGGGGATGTCAACCCCGGCTCGTCCCATGAGTGGGTCTGGCTGCCGGTAGTGTCCAGCGGGCAGGTCGTCACGCACCAGTGGAGGTAACTCGATGTCGACGCAGTCACTGCGCCAGCCCATTCACTCCGGACATCTCACCGTGGGCGCCCTCAAGCGCAACAAAGACAAGCCGGTGCTGTTTCTCGGTGACACCACGCTGACCGGTGGTCAGCTCGCGGAGCGCATCAGCCAATACATCCAGGCCTTCGACGCGCTCGGCGCTGACGCCACCGGCCTGCTGTCGCTGAACCGGCCCGAGGTGCTGATGATCATCGGCGCCGGGCAGATCCGGGGATATCGGCGCACCGCATTGCACCCGCTGGGGTCGCTCGACGACCACGCCTACGTGCTGGCCGACGCCGAGGTGAGCACGCTGATCATCGATCCCACCCCGGCCTTCGTCGAGCGCGCCCTGGGTCTGCTGGACAAGGTGCCGTCGTTGCGCCAGGTGCTCACCATCGGGCCGGTGCCCGCGGAACTCGAGGGCAAGGCCGTGGATCTGGCTGCGGAGGCGGCCAAATACGAGCCGCAGCCACTGGCGGCCGCCGACCTGCCTGCCGACCATATCGGCGGTCTCACCTACACCGGTGGCACCACCGGCAAGCCCAAAGGTGTCATCGGCACGGTGTCGTCCATCACCGCGATGACCACCACGCAGCTCGCCGAGTGGGAGTGGCCCGAGCACCCCAAGTTCCTGATGTGCACCCCGCTGTCGCACGCCGGCGCCGCGTTCTTCGTGCCGACGATCATCAAGGGCGGCCAATTGGTGGTGCTGACCAAGTTCGATCCGGCCGAGGTGCTGCGGGTGATCGAGGAGCAGAAGATCACCGCCACCATGCTGGTGCCGTCGATGATCTACGCGCTGATGGATCACCCGGACTCGCACACCCGCGACCTGTCGTCGCTGGAGACGGTGTACTACGGCGCCTCGGCGATGAACCCGGTCCGGCTCCAGGAGGCCATCGACCGGTTCGGCCCGATCTTCGCCCAGTACTACGGCCAGTCCGAGGCGCCGATGGTGATCACCTACCTGGCCAAGGGGGACCACGACCAGAAGCGACTCACCTCATGCGGCCGACCGACGGTCTTCGCCCGGGTGGCGCTGCTGGGCGACGACGGCAACCCGGTGCCCCAGGGGGAGGTCGGCGAGATCTGTGTGTCCGGACCCCTGTTGTCGGGCGGCTACTGGAAGCTTCCGGAGGCCACCGCCGACACGTTCAAGGACGGCTGGATGCACACCGGCGACCTGGCCCGGGAGGATGAAGACGGCTTCTACTTCATCGTGGACCGCACCAAGGACATGATCGTCACCGGCGGCTTCAACGTGTTCCCCCGCGAGGTCGAGGACGTTATCGCCGAGCACCCGTCGGTGGCCCAGGTGTGCGTGATCGGAACCCCCGACGAGAAGTGGGGTGAGGCGGTGACCGCGGTGGTGGTGCTGCGCCCGGGCGTGGACAGCGATGCCGCCGCGGTAGCAGCCATGACCGCCGAGATCCAGGCTGCGGTCAAGGAGCGCAAGGGGTCGGTCCAGTCGCCCAAACAGGTGATCGTCACCGAATCGGTGCCGGTGACCGCGCTGGGCAAGCCGGACAAGAAGGCCGTGCGCGCCCAGTTCTGGTCCGGCGCAGAGCGTTCCGTCGGCTGAGATCAGCGCAGCGCCGCGGCCAGCTGCCGCCACTGCTCCCGCGGGAAGGCGCGCGGGTCGGCATCCAGCAGCTGGACGCAGACGTGGTCGGCTCCGGCGGCCTGGTGCTCGGCGACCCGGCTGAGCACGGCCTCCGGGGTTCCCCAGGCGATGATCGCGTCGAACAGCCGATCGCTGACTCCAGCGATGTCGTCCTCGGAGAAACCTGACCGCAGCAGGTTGTTGGCGTAGTTGGGCAGCGCCAAATAGGAGCCCAGCCACTTGGTGCCGATCGCGCGTGCTTCGTCGCGGCTGGTGCACAAGATCGCGGTCTGCTCGGGCAGCAGCAACGGCCCGTCGCCCAGCTGCTCGCGGGCAAACCGGGTGTGCTCAGGCGTGGTCAGGTAGGGGTGGGCGCCGCGGCTGCGGGAGGCGGCCAAGTCGAGCATCTTGGGGCCAAGTGCCGCGAGCACCCGCGACTCGACCGGCACCGGCGCGTCGGCGGCGTCGAGCCCGTCGAGAAACTCGCTCATGGCGCGCAGCGGGCGGCGGTACCGCCCGGGATCCCCGGCGTCGATCAGCGGAGCGTGGCTGACCCCGATGCCGAGCAGGAACCGCTCACCGTGTGCCGCGGTCAGCGTTGCATAGGACGCCGCGACGTCGGCCGGGGTGTGCATCCACAGGTTCAGGATGCCGGTGGCGATGACCGCGCTGCGGGTGGCGGCCAGCAGGTTGCCCACCGCGTCGAACACCGGACCGCCGACGTCGGGTATCCACAGCACGCCGAAGCCCAGTTCCTCCAATTCGGCGGCCGCTTCGGCAGCCTCGCCCTGATCGCCGTAGCGCAGCGGCGCGCTCCAGATCCCGACACCCGAAATGTTCACCATGGCCCCAGGATGGCACAGCGGTGTCGGTGGCCTAGCGGCGCCGGCCGTATCGGTCGGCGAGCTTCTGCTCGACGGTCATCGGTGGCGCGGGCTCGTCCGAGCCGGCCTCGGGTTGCGTCGCGGCGCGCTCCGCCCGGCGTGCCCGCAGCTCGGCGAACGCGAAGTACCCCAGACCTATTGGCGCCAGGATCCCGAACGCAATCCACTGAATCCCGTAGGACAGGAACGGGCCGGCATCCCGGCGCGGCAGCGCGATCACACCCAAGCCGCCGGGCTGATCTTCGACGAGCTGCAGGTAGGACCCGGTCAGCGCGACGCCGGTCACCGCCGCGACCTGCTCGGTGTTGATCGAGTACACCTGGCGAAAACCGTTCTCGGTGAACGGGTTCTTGCCTTCGATGGCGCCTTGGGAGTCGCGCAGCCGCGCGGTGATGGTGACCTCGGCGGCAGGCGGTGCCGCAATGTCCGGCAGCCGCGAGCCGCCGTCGTCGGTGCGCACGAAGCCGCGATTCACCAGCACGGTCGGCCCGTCTTTGACCGCGAACGGTGCCAGTACCTCCACCGCGGGCACTCCGTCGACCGACCGCAACCGCACCAGCACTTGCTTTTCGGCCAGGTAGTGCCCGGTGGCGGTCACCGGCCGCCACTGCTCGTCCGGCGCGGACGAATCCTGATGCGGCAGCAGCGTGGTCACCGGCACGGGTTCGGCGGTCAACGCGTGCTCGAGTTGGCTGTTCGCGCGAGACGTGGTGGTGTTCTTGCCCAATTGCCACGGTGCCAGCACGGTGAAACACAGGTAGGCGAAGCCCAGCACCACCGCCGCCAGAGCCAGCCAGCTCGGGCGCAGCAGGAAGGCCAGGCGTCGCATCAGCCGCTCTCGCCCAACGCCAGCTGCCCGTCGACCCAGGCGTGCAGGCCCGGCAGGGCGGCCGCAATGACGGTGAACGCCTCCACGAAGTCGTCATGGCCGCCGTAGTACGGGTCGTCGACGTCGGGCACGGCCGCTCCCGAACGCGGGTCGAAGGACCGCAGCATCCGGATCCGCTCGGCCGGAATCCCCAACCCCTGCAGCAGCCCGACATGGTTGCGTCCCAGCGCCACCACCAGATCCGCGGCCTCGTGGTCGGGCCCGACCTGGGCGGCACAGTGCTCCACCGGGTAGCCGTTGTCGCGCAGCACCCGGTTGGTGCGTTCGTCGGCGCCCTTGCCCACGTGCCAGTCCGCGGTGCCGGCGCTGGTCACCCGCACGGTGCCGCCCAGCCCGCGCTGCGCGAGCTGGTGGGCGAACATCTTCTCCGCCATCGGCGAGCGGCAGATGTTGCCGGTGCAGACGAACGTGACATGCAGCATCGGCTCAGACACCGAGTACCTCCCGTAGTTCGGCGACGGTCTGCACGCGGGCGAGGGGACCGTCGGGGGAATCAAGACCGGCATCGGCGGTGTCCGCATAGTCGGCCTGGCCGTAGCCCCAGCCGACCAGCACCGTGTCGATGCCGTGCGCGGCCGCACCGTCCACATCATGGCGTCTATCGCCCACCATCAGCACCCGCGCGGGCAGCGGCGCCAGCTGAGCCAGGGCGTGGGCCACCACCTCGGACTTCGCGGCCCGGGTGCCGTCGACGCTGGCGCCGGCGACCACCTCGAAATAACCGGCGAGCCCGAAATGGGCGAGGATCTTGCGCGCTGTCGGCTCCACTTTGGAGGTGGCCACGGCCAGCCGGACCCCGGCGGCTTGCAGGTCGCGCAGCAGCGCGGCGACGCCGTCGAACATGGTGTTCATCTGCCATCCGCGGCTGGTGTAGTCGGCGCGGTAGGCGGCGACCGCGGCCTCGGTCTGCTCGCCGAGGCCCATCGCGGCCAGCGTGTGGTGCATCGGCGGGCCGACCAGCCGAGCAGCCAGATCACCCTCGGGAATCGGCGCGCCGATGTGGTCCAGCGCGTGCCGGAAACTGGCGACGATCCCGGCCGCGGAGTCGGTCAGGGTGCCGTCGAGGTCGAAGATGACCAATTCGGCGGCGGCGGTGCTCGTGCGCGTCACGGTCCCATTGTCCCCGACGTGCGCGAAGAGCTCGCCGGGTGGCGCACTACTGTCTTGCAGTGTGACCGCGCGGCTGGCTGACGTCATTGACGTATTGGATGCGGCCTACCCGCCCGGGCTGGCCCACTCCTGGGACTCGGTCGGGCTGGTCTGCGGTGACCCCGACGACCCGGTGAGCTCGGTGACGATCGCGGTCGACGCCACATCGGCGGTGGTCGACGAGGTGCCCGACGGCGGCTTGCTGCTGGCCCACCATCCGCTGTTGCTGCGCGGGGTGGACACCGTGGCGGCCAGCACCCCCAAGGGCTCGCTGGTGCACCGGCTGATCCGCACCGGTCGGGCGCTGTTCACCGCCCACACCAATGCCGACGCGGCCTCGCCCGGGGTCTCGGACGCGCTCGCGGCAGCGCTCGGGCTGACCGTGGAGTCCGTGCTGGAGCCGGCGGGCCCGCGGGCCGACACCGACAAGTGGGTGATCTACACGCCGGCAGAGCACGCCGAGGCGGTCCGGGCCGCGGTGTTCGCGGCGGGCGCGGGTCATATCGGTGACTACGCGCAGTGCAGTTGGAGTGTGCCGGGCACCGGCCAGTTCCTGCCCGGTCACGGTGCGACGCCGGCGATCGGACGAGTGGGCCAGGTGGAATTCGTTCCCGAGGACCGCGTCGAAGTGGTGGCGCCGGCGCGGGCCCGCGGTGCGATTCACGCGGCGCTGCTGGCCGCCCATCCCTACGAGGAACCGGCGTTCGACATCTTCGCGTTGCAGCCGCTGCCCGCTGGGGTGGGGATCGGCCGGATCGGCAGCCTGGCCAACCCGGAGCCGTTGAGTGCGTTCGTCGCCCGCGTCGCCGCGGGCCTGCCGGCCACCTCGTGGGGCGTGCGCGCCTCGGGAGACCCCGACCTGGTGATCTCGCGGGTGGCGGTCTGCGGCGGCGCGGGGGACTCCCTGCTCGATGTCGCGGCCGCCGCCGACGCACAGGTCTACGTCACCGCGGACCTGCGCCACCATCCGGCTGACGAGCATTCCCGCCGGTCCGCGATGGCGCTGGTCGACGTGGCCCACTGGGCCAGTGAATACCCGTGGTGCGCGCAAGCCGCCGACGTACTCCGCTCGCACTTCGGTGCGACGCTGCCGGTGCGTGTCAGCACACTGCGCACCGACCCCTGGAATCTCGCGCACGAAGGAGACCGGTCATGAAGGCTGCTGTAGCTCAACAACGTTCACTGTTGGAATTGTTGGAGCTGGATGCCGAGCTGGCCCGGATCTCCCACCGCGCCAAGAATCTTCCCGAACAGCAGGACGGCGAGCGCATTCAGGCCGAGCACACCGCGGCCGCGGATCGGCTGGCCGCGCTGGAGTTGGCCTTGGAGGACTTGGACGCTCAAGCCGGTCGATTCGAGTCGGAGATCGACGCGGTGCGCCAACGCGAGGACCGCGACCGCGCCCTGCTGGACTCGGGGCAGGCCAGCCCCAAGCAGGTCGTCGATCTGCAGCATGAGCTCGAGACGCTGCAGAAGCGCCAATCCAGCTTGGAGGACTCGCTGCTGGAGTTGATGGAGCAGCGTGAGCAACTGCAGACCCAGGCGAACGCGGAAGCAACCGTGATCGAAGGCCTGGCCGCCGATTTGGCCCGGGTACAAGAGGCGGTCGGCACGGCCCTGGCCGAGATCGAAACCACCCGCGGGCAGCGCGCCGCCAGCCGCGACGAGTTGGCCGCCACGATCGACGACGAGCTGTTGGCGCTTTATGAGCGGCAGCGGGCGTCCAGCGGGGTCGGCGCGGGACCGCTGCGTGGGGGGCAGTGCGGCGCCTGCCGGATCGAGATCGACCGCGGTGAGCTGGCCCGGATCTCCGCGGCGGCTCCCGAAGAAGTGTTGCGCTGCCCCGAGTGCAGCGCGATCTTGCTGCGGGTCAAGGACTTCGGTTAGTCCGCTGGCCGGTGAAGGTGGGGGGATGAAGGTCGTCGTTGAAGCCGACGGCGGGTCGCGTGGAAACCCGGGCCCGGCCGGTTATGGGGCGGTGGTGTGGTCCGCCGATCGCACCTCGCTGCTCGCCGAGGTCAAGGAGGCCATCGGTGTTGCCACCAACAACGTTGCCGAATACCGGGGCCTGGTAGCGGGATTGACCGAGGCGGCCCGGTTGGGCGCCGCCGAGGTCGGGGTGTTCATGGACTCCAAGCTGGTGGTCGAACAGATGGCCGGCCGGTGGAAGGTCAAGCATCCGGACCTGATCACGCTGCACCGGCAGGCCCGCGAGCTGGCCGCGAGGTTCGACCATGTCCGCTACTCCTGGATTCCGCGGGAGAAGAATTCCCATGCTGACCGGCTGGCCAACGAGGCCATGGACGCCGCTGCCGGGATCGGGGAACCTGAACCGCAGCCGGTGGAGACGGCGCCGGCGCCTGCCCCGACAGCTCCCGGCTGGACCGGCGCGACGGGAACGGCGACTCGGCTGCTGTTGCTGCGCCACGGGCAGACCGAACTGTCGGTGAACCGGCGCTACTCAGGACGTGGCAACCCGCCGCTGACCGACACCGGCCGGCGGCAGGCCGATGCCGCCGCGCGCTACCTGGCCCAGCACGGCGGCATCGCCGCGGTCATCAGCTCGCCGCTGCAGCGCTGCCGCGACACCGCCGAGGCGGCGGCACGACTGCTTCGGCTGGATGTGACCGTCGATGAGGACCTGACCGAAACCGACTTCGGCGCGTGGGAGGGGCTGACCTTCGCCGAGGCCGCCGAACGCGATCCCGACCTGCACCGCCGCTGGCTCAAAGACACCTCCACGCAGCCCCCCGGTGGGGAGAGCTTCGACGCCGTGCAGCAGCGGGTGCAGGCCGCGCGCGACCGAATCGTCGCCGACCACGCCGGCACCACCGTGCTGGTGGTGTCGCATGTGACACCGATCAAGACCGTGCTGCGCCTGGCGCTGGACGCCGGCCCCGCCATCCTGTACCGGCTGCACCTGGACCTGGCGTCGCTGAGCATCGCCGAGTTTTACGGCGACGGGCCGGCGTCGGTGCGGCTGGTGAATCAGACGGCTTATCTGTAGCCGGCGGCCTGCGCGCGTCAGTCGTGCAGGTGCACGCGTTCGCCGTGGGTTCCGAAGATCACGATGGCCTCGGCCGGACCGTCGACCGCACCGAACCAATGCGGTGTCCAGGTGGAGAACTCGACCGCCTCGCCGGGCCCGATCAGGAAATCATCGTCGCCCAGCACCAGCCGGAGTCGGCCGGACAGCACGTACATCCACTCGTGGCCTTCGTGCACCGGCAACTCGGCGGGGCGCCGGCGGCGCATGCCGACCCGGATCTTGAAGGCATGCAAACCCCCGGCCGGGCCGTGGCGGGTCAGCGGCCAATAGGTGATGCCGTTGTGACTGTGCGAGGCACCCCGCACCCGCGGGTCCTGGTGCTGCGGGGCGCGCAGCAAGTCGTCGGTGCTGACCGACAGTGCCTCGGCCAGCCGGGGCAGATGATCCAATGCCAGGCGTCGCTTGCCCGATTCCAGCCTGCTCAACGTCGAGACGTCGATACCGGCGCGCGTCGCCACATCCTCCAGGGTCAGCCCCTGCTGGGTGCGCAGCTCACGCAGTCGACGCCGCACCAGTAGATCCACGCCGCCGTCGCCAGTGTTTGCCTGCATAGCAATCCAGGTTGCCAGCACCTTCGGTGGGACGGCAACCGTGAGTGCGACTTTTCAGCGACGGTGATTTGAACTCTGTCATCGCGCACCGGCGATGTCATACCGTTACGCCCGAACCGCTGACGAGAGGCCGCAGATGAAGTGGTTGGGCGTGGACGGATGGGCGAACCTCGTGGTCGGCGTGCTCATTGCGCTGGCCCTGGCCGATGTGCTCCCGAAGATTCCGTGGTGAGGAAATGACCACGACACAACCCGAATCCGACCACGCCGAACCAGAGGCGATCTTCACCAGCCGGCGCCCGCTGGACTATCTGCCCGGCTTTGCCTTGCTGCTGACTGTGGGACTGCTCGGCAAGTATGCCCAGCGGTGGTGGCTGGCGCTGGGCCATCAGCTGCACGCGACGGTGCCCGACATCGAATATGTGTTGTGGGCCATCGTCATCGGACTCGTGATCCGAAACACCGTGGGACTGCACCGGGTCTTTCTGCCGGGCGTGCTGACTTACGAGTTCTGGCTCAAGATCGGCATCGTCGCGCTGGGCTCTCGCTTCGTGCTCGGCGACATCGCCAAACTGGGCGGGATCAGCCTGATCCAGATTCTGCTGGACATGACGATCGCTGGCGCGATAATCCTTGGCGCAGCGCATCTTTTCGGCTTGTCGGGAAAACTCGGGTCACTGCTGGCGATCGGCACCTCGATCTGCGGGGTGTCGGCGATCATCGCGTCGA
The DNA here is from genome assembly GCA_001673575.1 of Mycolicibacter heraklionensis. Taxonomy (GTDB): domain Bacteria; phylum Actinomycetota; class Actinomycetes; order Mycobacteriales; family Mycobacteriaceae; genus Mycobacterium; species Mycobacterium heraklionense_A. Next base: position 35,969 of record LZME01000126.1, read on the forward strand.
AGGGAGCTATCCGAGCCAAGAACTCCGACGTCAGCTATGCGATTGCCGCCATCCTGGCGCTCGGTGCGGTGGGCCTGTTCGTGTTACCGCCGCTAGGCCACCTGATCGGGCTGAGCGACCATGAGTTCGGGTTGTGGGCAGGCCTATCGGTGGACAACACCGCGGAGACCACCGCCACCGGTTACCTGTTCTCCGATGAGGCCGGCAAGATCGCGGTACTGGTGAAATCCGTGCGCAACGCCCTGATCGGGTTCGTGGTACTGGGCTTTGCGGTGTACTGGGCGGCGCGCGGACAGGCCGACCAGGTGGCCTCCGGGTTTCGGGCCAAGGCGGCGTTCATCTGGCACCAGTTCCCCAAATTCGTCCTGGGCTTCCTGGTGGTGTCCACGGTGGCCACGCTGGGGTGGCTGGACAAGGCTCAGCTGGCCAGCCTGGGCAACGTGTCGCGATGGGCGTTCCTGCTGACGTTCGCCGGCGTCGGCCTGTCCACCGACTTTCGGCAGATCGCCCGGGCGGGTTGGCGGCCGCTGCTGGTGGCTGTCATCGGCCTGGTGGTGGTGGCCACGGTGTCGTTGGGGCTGGTGCTGGTCACCTCGCGCTGGCTGGGCTGGGGAGTGGCTGCCTCCTGAAAGCCGGGCCCCGGGGGCCGTTTGCCTGGATGGCAAACGAGCGTGCTGTTTTGCGCTACAGGCTGCATGCTCGATGTATGAGCGAAATCTGGGATTGCATCGTGGTGGGCGGCGGCGCGGCAGGGCTCAGCGCCGGTCTGGTACTGGGCCGAGCCCGGCGAAAGACCTTGCTGATCGACGCGGGCCAGCAGAGCAACCGCGGCGCGCACGGAATCGGCGGCCTGCTGGGCCACGATGGCCGCCCGCCGCTCGAACTCTATCGGCTCGGCCGCGACGAACTCGCCTCCTACGGTGTGCAGATCCGCGCCGGTGAAGTGGCAGACATCGAAACCGTCGACGGCGAGTTCGTGGTGCGGCTTGCCGGCGGTCGCGCAGAACGAACACGCCGGGTGCTGTTGGCCACCGGAATGGCCTACCTGCCACCGGATCTCCCCGGCATAGCGCAGCTGTGGGGCCGATCGGTGTTTCACTGTCCCTTCTGCCACGGCTGGGAAGTGCGGGACCAGCCGTTGGCGGTGCTGGCCGACGGCGCCCGGGCCGTTCACCTGGCGCTGCTGCTGCGGTGCTGGAGTGACGACATCGTGGTTCTCACCGGCGGTCCTGCCGAGCTCGGCGCGGACGACCGCACCCGGCTGGCCAATGCCGGCGTCCGGGTAGACGAGCGGCCGGTGGCGGCGCTGGACGCGCACGACGGCGAGCTGTCGGCGGTGGTGTTCGCCGACGGTGAGCGATTGCCCAGGCGCGGACTTCTGGTCGCGGCGGCTCTGCGGCAGCGCGATCAACTGGCCGAGCGCCTCGGCGTGGCCGTTACGGCACCGGGTCCCGTGGCGCACGACCCGGTCGGCGTCGATCCGTTGTGCCGCACCTCGATTCCCGGAGTGTTCGCCGCGGGAGACCTGACGGGGGAGATGCCACAGGTGGCTGCCGCGATCGCGGCGGGCTCCCGCGCCGCGGCGGCGGTGGTGCAGAGCCTGGCCGCCGACGACTACGGATTGCCGTTGCCTCCCGGCAACGCAATGACGGAAAAGGAAGTGGACCGATGACCGACGCCGTGCGCGACCCACGGGAATTCTGGGACGAGTTCTACGGTGGCGACGATCCGGTGTGGAGTGGGCGGGTCAACGTTCAGCTCGCCGAGATCACCGCGGACCTGGCTCCGGGCCGGGCACTGGATCTGGGCTGCGGTGAGGGCGCCGACGCGATCTGGCTGGCCGAAGACGGCTGGCAGGTGGTGGCGGTCGATGTCTCGGCCAACGCGCTGGAACGGGCCCGCGCCGCTGCCGAGCGGCGGGACCTGTTGTCTCGCATCCGTTTCGAGCGCCACGATCTGTCCACCAGCTTCCCCGCCGGCCGATTCGACCTGGTGTCGGCGCAGTTCCTGCACTCGCCGGTGCCACTGGAACGCGAGGCGGTGCTGCGCCGGGCCGCCGACGCCGTGGCGGTGGGCGGGCGACTGCTGATCGTCGACCATGCCGCCGCGCCGCCATGGGCCGGCGAGCACGTGCACGAGCATCACTTCGCTACGGCCGAAGAGGTACTGGCGGGATTGGCGCTCGATGACGCGCAGTGGGAGTTGCTACGGCTCGGGACTGCAGAGCGCGACGCCGTCGGACCCGACGGCCAGACCGGCGTGCTGACCGACAACGTGATCCTATTGCGGCGTAAGGCGGCGGTGCGTTAAGCGGTGTCTTTCAAGCGGCGTCATGGAAGATCAGCCCCAGGGTGACGCGCTCACCCGAGCGGATCGGTGAGACGCCGTGGCGCACCGGCGCCGTCGACCAACCGCGGGTGGAGCGCACCGGGCGATCGCGGGTGGTGAACACATAACCGTGCCCGTGTGGCAGCTGCACGGCCACGCCCCGAGACTGCGCACGTGGGCGCTGCTCGACGAGCAGAAATTCACCCCCGGTGTAGTCGACGGCGGGGTCGCTGAGATTGATCACCACCTGTAGCGGAAACACCAACTCGCCGTAGAGGTCCCGGTGCAACGCATTCCAGTCACCGGGGCCGTAGCGCAACATCAACGCGGTCGGTTTGGTCTGACCGGCCCGGTGACACTGCTCCAGCCACTCGTCGAAGTCGTCGGGCCAGGGCGCGTCCCGGCCCAGCCGGGTCGCCCAGTCCCGGGCGATCGGCAGCAGATGCGGGTACAGCGCCCGCTTGAGCGCATCGACCGGATCGGGTGCCGGCGCCGCGAAATAGCGGTACTGCCCGGACCCGTAGCGATGGCGCTGCATGTCGACCGTGGCACGGAAGCGCGCGTCGTCGGCGTAGCACCGCCGCAGCCGGGCGGCCTCGGCGGCGGTCAGCAACCGCGGCAGCAGGGCGCCGCCGCACTCGTCGAGTTCGGCGGCGACGGTCTCCCAGTCGCCGGCATTCACTCGCCGCTCCCAGCGCGTGACCGTCGTCGCCATCACCTGGAATCCTTCCGATCGGGTGCTATCGAGTGTGCGCCACGGCCCGCGAACCGCGCTGCGGGACGCGAATGAGTGCCGTCGTTCGGGTCGGTTCGATTAAATCGCCGTGCGCCAAATCGCCGGCGCCTGGCAACCAGCAGCTTCCGTGAACAGCGCGGTAGTAGGCCGTTTGGGGTCGTTGACAGCTAATTCCTGCACTTCTACTGTTCGGCCAACTACAGGAGGGGAGTGCCGAATGCGCGGGAGATCAGCGGTGACATGCGCATCGGGTGGGGCAGTGGCCGAACTGTCATTGACCGGTCGGCGCGTGCGAGCACGAACGGGCTGACGCGTTGGCGAACTTCAGAGGCAGGCAGCGATGAGCGGGCCCTCCTGGACCAAGCCCGCGATCGCGGTCGGCGATTTCGTCGTGCTTGCCGGCGAGACGTTCGCGGCCATGGCGCGACCCCCGTGGGCGTGGCGTGAGCTGATCAATCAGATCTGGTTCGTGGCCCGGGTGTCGATCGTCCCGACGATCATGCTGTCGATTCCCTACACCGTGCTCATCGTCTTCACGCTCAACATCGTGCTGCTGGAGATCGGCGCCTCCGACCTGTCCGGCGCCGGCGCGGCGCTGGCGGCCGTCACCCAGGTCGGCCCGGTAGTGACCGCCATCGTCGTGTCGGGGGCGGGCGCCACTGCCATGTGCGCTGATCTGGGTGCCCGCACGATTCGCGAGGAGATCGACGCCATGAAGGTGATCGGGGTCAACCCCGTCGAGGCACTGGTCGTTCCCCGCGTGATCGCGGCGACATTCGTTGCGGTGATGCTCTATTCGGTGGTCGCGGTGGTGGGCCTGACCGGAAGTTATGCCTTCGTGGTGTTCGTGCAGCACGTCACGCCGGGCGCTTTCGTCGCCGGGATGACGCTGTTGACCGGCCTGCCGCAGGTGGTGGTTTCGCTGATCAAGGCGCTGCTGTTCGGCCTGTCGGCCGGGCTGATCGCCTGCTACAAGGGGTTGTCGGTGGGTGGTGGCCCGACGTCGGTGGGCAATGCGGTGAACGAGACCGTGGTGTTCGCGTTCATGGCGCTGTTTCTGATCAACATCCTGGCCACCGCCTTCGGTGTGAAGGTCGCGCCGTGACGGCCGCGGAGACCGCCCGGCGGGTGGGCGAACAGACTGCCTTCTACGGCGCCGCACTGGCCGCCATCGGCGACGCGGTCCGCCGCTACCCCGGCGAGGTGCTGCGGCTGATCGCGGTGATGGGAATGGGCGCCGGCGCGCTCGCCGTCATCGGCGGCACCGTGGTGATCGTCGGCTTCCTCACCTTGTCCACCGGGGCCCTGATCGCCGTGCAGGGCTACAACACCTTGTCCAACGTCGGAATTGAAGCACTGACCGGTTTCCTGGGCGCCTTCCTCAACGTCCGGTTCATCGCCCCGGCCACCGCCGGGGTGGCGCTGGCCGCGACCATCGGTGCCGGTGCGACCGCGCAGATCGGTTCGATGCGGATCAACGAAGAGATCGACGCGCTGGAAGCAATGGGCATTCGGTCGATCACCTACCTTGCCGCCACCCGGATCGTGGCCGGCGTGCTGGTGGTGATCCCGCTCTACACCGTCACGGTGCTCATGGCGTTCTTGGCGACTCGCTTCGGCACCACCGTGATCTACGGGCAGTCGCGGGGCGTCTACGACCACTACTTCTCCACCTTCTTAGAGCCCACCGATCTGCTGTGGTCGTTTCTGGCCGCGCTGTCGATGGCCACCGCGGTCATGGTGGTGCATACCTACTACGGCTTCACCGCCAGCGGTGGCCCGGCCGGGGTCGGCGAGGCTGTTGGCCGCGCCGTGCGCACCTCGGTCACCGCAACGGTGTTTGTGCTGCTGACCATCACACTGTCCGTCTACGGACAGTCCGGCAATTTCCATCTGTCGGGGTGAGGCGATGAATATCGGTACCCGCAACAGATCCCGCCGCGGCGGGATCGACCCGATCTGGTGGTCGCCCGTCCTGGTGGTGGTGATCACGGCCTTGTGCGCCATGACCGCCCTGCTGTTCTCCGGAGCGTTCCGGGGCTATGTCCCGCTCACGCTGGTCTCCGATCGAGCCGGTTTGGTGATGGAGGACGGGGCGAAGGTGAAACTTCGCGGTATCCAGGTCGGCGAGGTGAGATCCATTGGCAGCCAACCGGGGAGCGACCACTCCCGACTGTCCACCCTGAATCTGAAGATGTACCCGCGGCCCTTCGGATATTTGCCGAGCAACATCGAAGCCGAGATCAAGTCCAGTACGGCCTTCGGCGCCAAGTACGTCGATTTGGTCATCCCCTCCGGCGGCCCCAGTGGCCAACGGCTCAAGGCCGGCGCGGTGTTGCGCTCGCGCAACGTGACGGTGGAAGTCAACACCATGTTCGAGAACCTGCAGGCGGTGGTGCACGCCATCGACCCCGCCAAGCTCAACTCGGTGCTGTCGGCGGTGGCCGAATCGGTGCGGGGCAGGGGAGACGTCATCGGGCGGGCGATCACCGGAGCCAACACGATGCTGACAGCGGTGAACCCACGCATGCCGACCGTGCAGCGCGACTGGCAACTGTTCGGCCAGACCACCGGAGCATATTCCGTTGCCGCGCAGAACATCCTGGAAATCCTGGACTCCGCCTCCACCACCAGCACCACCCTGTCCGGCCAGGCCGGCGAACTCGACGCGCTGCTGCTCGCCGCGGTCGGGTTCTCCGCGACCGGAATCGACACCATCGGCGCAAACCAGCCCGGACTGGTTCAAGCGCTCAACCTGATGGCGCCGACCACCGACCTGCTCGAGGAGTACTCGCCGACCTACACCTGCCTGTTCCAGGGGGCGCAATGGTTCCTGGAGAACGGCGGACGAGACGCCATGGGCGGCAACGGTAGATCGGTCATCATGGACGCCGCGATGCTCGCCGGCGACGACCCGTACCGCTACCCCGACAACTTGCCCTTGGTCAACGCCCGGGGCGGGCCGGGCGGCAGACCCAGCTGCGGCTCGCTGCCCGACGTGAGCAAGAACTTCCCGGTGAAGTACCTGGTGACCGACACCGGATTCGGCACCGGCCTAGACGTTCGGCCCAACCCGGGCATCGGTTTTCCCGGCTTCGCCAACTACTTCCCGGTCACCAAACCGGAGCCGGAACCGCCGAGAATCCGCTACCCCGGACCGCCCGCGCCCGGGCCGGAGTCGCCATGAGAGGCAATATCGGCAAGACCTCGACCTGGGTCGTGTTGTTCACGGTGACGTGCTTGGTGTTCATCTTCATCCTGGTCACGGTGTTCGGACAGTTCCGATTCGACTCCCGGGTCGGCTATCGAGCCGAGTTCACCAACGTGTCGGGCCTCAAGGGCGGCAACTTCGTTCGCATCGCCGGTGTCGAGATCGGCAAGGTCACCAAGATGGCATTGCGTCCCGACGGCACCGTCACGGTCGACTTCTTGATCGACCGGGGGCTGACGCTCACCGAGGGCACCCGGGCCGCGGTGCGCTACGAAAACCTCATCGGCGACCGCTACCTGTCGTTGGAGCAAGGCGCGGGGTCGGTACGCACTCTGCAACCGGGCCAGACCATTCCGCTGACGCGGACCGAACCCGCACTCGACGTGGATGCTCTCATCGGAGGATTCCGGCCCCTGTTCCGGGCGTTGGACCCCGTCCAGGTGAACGCGCTCAGCGGTGAGCTGCTCAAGGTATTTCAGGGCCAGGGCGGCACCATCGCCTCGGTGTTGTCGCAGACCTCGGCACTGACCACGACACTGGCCGGCCGCGACGAACTGATCGGCCAGGTGATCACCAACCTCAACACCGTGCTGGGCACCTTCAGCACCCGCGACCGCGAGTTCGGCCACGGGCTGGACTCACTGACCCAGATGGTCCAGGGCCTGGCGGATCGCCGCACCGACATCACCAAGGGCGCGGCCTACATCAACGCCGCCGCCGGCTCGGTCGCCGACCTGCTGACCGTGGCCCGCGAACCCATTCGTGATGTGGTGGTGCAAACCGATCGGGCCGCCGGCCAGGTGATGGCCGACCGCGACTATGTCGACGATCTGGTCAAGACACTGCCCGACGCGTACCAGGTTCTGGCGCGCAACGGGCTCTACGGCGACTACTTCGGCTTCTACATGTGTGACCTGGTGATCAAGGTGAATGGCAAAGGCGGCCAACCGCTTTACTCCAAGATCATGAACCAGACGACCGGACGGTGCGCCCCGAAATGACCAGACCGAAACTGCCGCGGATCACCATCAAGCCGCTGGCCGAGCGCAATCGGCCCGCGGTCGGCGTCACCGGCATACTCCTGCTGATCGCCTTGGTGGTCGCGGTGTTCAGCTACGACAGGCTGCCGCTGGTCAAGGGCACCTCCGACTACGCCGCCTACTTCACCGAGGCCGGCGGCATCAAATCCAACAGTGACGTCCGGGTGTCGGGGCTCGACGTCGGCCGGGTTGCCGGTCTGCGGCTGGAGGGCAACCGGGTCCGAGTGACGTTCACGGTCCGCAAGGGAGTCGTGCTCGGCGACCGGACCGAGGCCGCGATCAAGACCGAAACGGTGCTGGGCAACAAGTTCCTGGAACTGACCCCGCGCGGCGACGGCCACCTCACCGGTCCGATACCGGTCGAACGCACCACGTCCCCCTACGATCTGCCGGATGCCCTGGGAGATCTGACCGCCGTCATCAGCGGCCTGGACACCACCCAGCTGTCCTCGGCGCTGACCACTTTGGCCGAGACCTTCAAAGACACGCCCCCGGACCTCAAGATGGCGCTGCAAGGAGTGGCTCGCTTCTCCGACACCCTCGACAAGCGAGACGCCACACTGCGTCAGCTGCTGGCCGACGCCAACAACGTCACCGGGGTGCTGGCGCGGCGCAGCGAACAGATCGCCGGCCTGGTCGCCAACAGCAACGCCCTGCTGAGCGAACTGTTGTCACAACGCAATTCCGTCGACGCGCTGATGGCCAATCTGACCGCGGTGTCGCGACAGGTGTCGGCCGTGGTCGACGACAACCGTCAGCAACTCAAGCCCGCGGTGGACAAGCTCAACGGCGTCCTGGAGATCCTCGACAACCGCCGAGCCGACCTGCAGCGCACGCTCTACCTGTTTCGCCGCTACGCCATGTCGTTCGGCGAGGTGCTGGGATCCGGGCCGTTCTTCAAAGCCTCAGTGGTGAACCTGATTCCGGGCCAGTTGGCGCAGCCGGCCATCGAAGCCGCCTTCTCCGATCTGGGTCTGGACCCCAATGTGCTGCTGCCCTCGCAGCTGAACGACCCGGCCGTCGGCCAGCCCGGCACCCCACCACTGCCGATGCCGTTTCCGCGCACCGGACAGGGCGGCGAACCCAATCTGACCTTGCCGGACGCCATCACCGGCAAGCCCGGGGACCCGCGTTATCCCTACCGGGAGCCGCTGCCGGCTCCGCCACCGGGCGGACCACCCCCGGGCCCGCCCGCGCTCGGCCCGGCGGCAGACGGGGGCAACTGACATGGGCACTCACTCCGTGGCCGGTGTAACCGTGCCGGCCAACCGCGCGCGACTGTTGCGGCTGGCGACCGCGGCCGTATTGGTGTCGAGCCTTGTCATCGCAGTGTTGCTGGTGGCCGGCCTGCCCTGGGCGCAGCTGCGCAAGCACGTCTACACCGCCTACTTCACCAACACCAACGGGCTCTACACCGGCGACGAGATCCGCATCCTGGGGGTTGCCGTCGGCACCGTCGAGCGCATCGAGCCGCTCCCGGACACCGCCAAGGTGACCTTTTCCGTCGGCGGCCGGTACCAGGTACCCGCCGATGTGCGGGCGGCGATCCTGTCGCCGTCGTTGGTGAGCGCCAGGGCGATCCAGCTTGTCCCGGCTTACACGGGTGGTCCCGAACTGGCCGACGGTGCCAGCATTCCGCAGGACCGCACGGCGGTTCCGGTCGAATGGGACGACTTTCGGCAGCAGCTGGAGAAACTCACCGATTCCCTGCAGCCGTCTGACACCGCCGGCCGCAGCGCCGTCGGCGCCTTCGTCAACACCGCGGCAGCCAACCTGCGGGGCCAGGGCGACACCGCACGCGAGGCGGTGATCAAACTGTCGCAGGCGATGTCGGCGCTGGGCGATCACAGCACCGACATCTTCAGCACGGTCCGCAACATGCAACTGCTGGTCTCGGCGCTGACCTCCAGCAGCGACCTGTTGGCGGCGTTCAACGTCAACCTCGCCGATATCACCACCTTGCTGAACAATTCGCCCCGCGAATTCGCCGACGCCATGACGAGCCTCGACGGCGTGGTCAACGACCTACGCGGATTCATCGGCGAGAACCGGGAGGGCTTCGGCGTCACCGTCGATCACCTGACGGCGATCACCTCCGCACTCAACGAAAGCCGCGGCGACCTCAAACAGGTTCTGCACATTGCCCCGTCGGTGTTCCAGAACTTCGTGAACATCTACCAGCCGGCCCAGAGTGCGATCACCGGGGTGATGGCGCTCGGGAACTTCGCCAACACCGTCCAATTCATCTGCAGCGGAATCGAAGCCCTGGCGCGGGCGAATTCACTGCAGGCCTCGAAGTTGTGCGTGCAGTATCTGGCGCCGATCATCAAGAACCGCCAGTACAACTTTCTGCCGATCGGCGGCAACCCGTTCGTGGGCACCGCGGCGCGGCCCAACGAGATCACCTACAGCGAAGACCGGCTCCGGCCCGGCGCTGCCCCACAACCGGCCGAGCCGCCCGGCCAGCCCGTCGACCCCGAGCTGGGCCTGCCCGGCCTGCTGCTGCCGCCACCGGAGGGCCCCCCGTGAGGCTCGTGATCATCGCGCTGAGCATCACCGTCGCCTTCGGGGCCAGCGGCTGCCAGTGGCGGGGCCTGAACTCGCTGAGCCTGCCGGGCACCGGGCGCGGCGACGGCACCTACACGATCTCGGCCCAGTTACCCGATGTCGTGGTCATTCAACAGAACTCACGGGTGCAGGTCGCCGACGTCAACGTGGGCAATGTGACCAAGATCGAGGTCCAGGACTGGCACGCGCTGGTGACCATGCGCATCGACAACAGCGTGCACCTGCCGGCGAACAGCACCGCCAAAGTCGGACAGACCAGCCTGCTCGGTTCGATGCATATCGAGTTGGCGCCACCGACCGACGAGCCGCCGCGCGGCGAACTGCAAGACGGCGCGGTCATCCCGCTGTCGAGGGCCGCCACCTATCCGACCACCGAGCAGACCCTGGCGTCGGTTTCGCTGCTGCTCAACGGCGGCGGACTGGCACAGCTGCAGGAGATCAACCAGAGCTTTGCTCGCGCGCTGGCGGGACGTGAGAGCGACATGCGCAGCCTGCTCACGCAATTGGACACCTTCATCGCCGCACTCAACGATCAGACCGATGACATCATCTCGGCCACCGAGAAGCTGAACGGTCTGGTCGGCCAGTTCGCCCGACAGAACCAAACCGTCGACAAGGCGCTGACCACGATCCCGCAGGCACTGGCGGTGCTGGCGCAGGAGCGCACCAAGATCGCCGACGCCGCTGACGCGCTCGGAAAGTTCAGCGCCATCGCCGTCTCCACCGTCGAACAGAGCAGGGAGGCCCTGGTGGCGAACCTGCGCAACATCGCCCCGGTGTTGCGCTCGCTGGCCGACGCCGGTCCGGCGCTGACGCAGGGCCTGGACTTCTTGTCCACCTATCCCTGGGTCAAGAGCAACATCCCCAATTGGTTTCGCGGCGACTTCGCCAATATCAGCTTGGTCGTCGACCTGACGTTGAGCCGGATCGACAGCGGCCTGTTCACCGGAACACGTTGGGAAGGAGACCTCACCGAGTTGGAACTCCAGTGGGGGAGAACCGTCGGTCAGATGCCCAGCCCGTACACGGCCGGCAACCCGTTGGTCGCCCCCTACCACTTCGGGGGGTACTGAGGTGTTTCGACTGTCCCGCACCGTCTGGACCCAACTGGCGATCCTGGCGACGGTCACCCTGGTCGCCGGCGGGGTGATGGCGTTCGGCTTCGTCAAGGTCCCGGCGCTGTTCGGCATCGGCCGCTACACGGTGACCGTCGAACTGCCGGCGTCCGGCGGTCTGTACCCGACATCGGTGGTGACCTATCGCGGCACCGAGATCGGCCGGGTCAGCGCCATCGACGTCGACGCCGACGGGGTGCGTGCGGTGCTGAAACTGAACTCCTCGATCAAGGTGCCCGCACAGCTGACCGCCGCGGTGCACAGCCGCTCGGCGATCGGGGAACAGTTCCTCGAACTCACCCCGACCGCCGGCGCCGCCGAGCACCGGATGCTGCGTGCCGGTGACGTGATCCCGGCGGACAAGGTGCGCATTCCCGCCGACATCGCCAACCTGCTCGACGCCACCAACCGTGCGCTGTTGGCGATCCCGCACGACGATCTGCGCACCGTCATCGACGAGGCCGACAAGGCGGTGGGTGGTCTTGGTGCGGAACTGTCCCGCATCGTCGCCGGTTCGACGTCGCTGGCCATCGAAGGCGGCGAGGCCGCGCAGCCTTTCGCGCAGTTAATTGATGAGACCCCACCGGTCCTGAATTCCCAAGTCGATACCGCGGGTTCGATCGCGACGTGGGCGCGGCGGCTGGCGTCGATCACCGGTCAGCTCAGCGCCGAGGATCGGGCGTTTGCGGGCCTGCTCAGCGTCGGTGCCCCGGCGCTCGATGAGGCCAATGCGCTGCTGGGCCGGGTGGCTCCGGCGCTGCCGGTGTTGCTGGCCAACATGGTCAGCCTCGGTCAGATCGCGGTGACGTTCCGCCAGGGCATCGAGCAGCTGTTGGTGCTGTTTCCGCAGGGGACCGCGGTGATGTCGGCGATCGCACTGGCCGATTCGGGCCTCAACACGCCCTATCGCGGCATCTATCTGGACTTCAACCTCAATATGAATTACCCGCCGCCGTGCAACACGGGATTTCTGCCGGCCCGCCAGCAGCGGGCCCCCAGTTCCGTCGACTACCCGGACCGGCCAGCCGGCGAGCTGTACTGCCGGGTTCCGCAGGACTCGGACCTCAATGTGCGTGGTGCACGCAATATTCCCTGCGAGAACGATCCCGCCAAGCGTGCGCCCACCGTCGAGATGTGCGAGAGCGACGAGTCGTACATCCCGCTCAACGACGGCTACAACTGGAAGGGCGATCCCAACGCCACCTTGTCCGGTCAGGCTGTGCCGCAGGACCCGCCGCGCGCCCCTGCGCCGCAGCCGCCGGTCGCCTTCGTGCCCTACGACCCGCGGACCGGCAGCTATGTGGGCCCCGACGGCAAGCGCCAAACCCGGGCCGATCTGGCCCCCCAGCGGAAGGATCAGACATGGCAGACGCTGTTGTTGCCCCCGAGCGAATAGACCGCCGAGCGGCGGCAGGCGCGATCCTGGCCGTGGCGGCGCTGGCCGGTGCGGTCGGCTGGCTCGGCTACCGCGACCACCAGATCCAACAGGCGCAGCAGCAGCGCGAGAGCTACGTCCAGGTGGCGCGTCAAGCGGCGATCAACCTGACGACGATCAGCTATGCGCAGGCCGACGCCGATGTGCAGCGCATCATCGATTCGACGACCGGGGCGTTCCGCGACGACTTCGGCCAGCGATCCCGGCCCTTCGTCGACGTTGTCAAACAAGCTCAGTCGGCATCGGAAGGCACCGTCACCGAGGCCGGCCTGGAATCGGTGGACGGCGACCAAGCCGATGTCCTGCTGGCGGTCTCGGTGCGCACCACGATCGCCGGGGAAGTCCAACCGGAACCGCGCCGCTGGCGGATGCGAATCAGCCTGCAAGACACCGGCGAAGGCCCCAAAGTATCCAACATCGCATTCGTCCAGTGAGCAGGGGGTTCACCGTGTCGAGAACGACTCTGCGGCGCTGGTCGCTGGTAGCGCTGCTGCCCGGCGTGATCCTGACGCTTGCGATTGCGGTCGGTTATTTGAGATGGCAAGACGTCTCCGCGCGGGTCGCACACGAGGCGGCCGCACAGTCGATACAGACCGCGACCGAGGCCACCATCGCGATGCTGTCGTACCGCCCGGACACCGTCGAGTCCGCGTCGGCGGCCGCCGCCGAGGGCATGACCGGCGCCTTCCGCGACGAGTACACCCAACTGATCAAGGAAGTGGTGGCGCCCGGCGCCAAACAACAGCACATTTCGACCGTTGTGACGGTGCCGGCGGCGTCGTCGGTGAGCGCGAGCGCGCGCCACGCGGTGGTCCTGCTCTTCGTCGACCAGGCGACCACGATCGGCAACGGGCCGCCGACCACGACCGCATCGAGTGTGCGGGTCACCTTAGACAAGGTCGGAGGCCGGTGGCTGGTCTCGCAGTTCGACCCGGTGTAGGGGCTAGGTGGCCGATGGGAATTGATGTGTGCCGCGCCGCGGTGTTGGCGATCATGATTGCCGGGGCGGGGGCGCCGCCCGTTGCCGGTGCCGACAACTCGCGTCTCAACGACAGTGTCGTGACCAACGTCTACACGGTTCACCACCAGGCCGGCTGCGCGGAGAAAGTGATGGTCGATCCCCGGCTGGTGCTTGCCGCCGAGTGGCACGCCAAAGACGTTCTGGGACATCGGGATCTGGACGGCGACCTCGGCTCCGACGGATCCACACCGCAGACCCGCGGGCAGGCCGCCAGCTTTCGGGGGACGATAGCCGAAACCGTGGCGATCAACCCCGCCGTGGCCATCAGCGGCATCGAGATCCTCAACCGGTGGTATTACAACCCCGCGGATTTCGCGATCATGTCCGACTGCGCCAACACCGCGATCGGCGTGTGGTCGGAGAACAGCCCGGACCGATCCGTGGTGGTCGCCGTTTACGGTGCGGCATTGCCGGGCACCGCGTAGTACGGTGATCAGCGCGGACGAGTTGGCCGGGCGGCCGCGGCACGCGTAAAAGCGGGTCGAGGAAAGTCCGGACTTCACAGAGCAGGGTGATTGCTAACAGCAATCCGAGGTGACTCGCGGGACAGTGCCACAGAAAACAGACCGCCACCGCAAGGTGGTAAGGGTGAAACGGTGCGGTAAGAGCGCACCAGCGTTCCGGGTGACCGGGACGGCTTGGTAAACCCCACCCGAAGCAAGGCCAAGAAGACCGCATTTCGGTGCGGTCGCGCAGGTGTTTGAGGGCTGCTCGCCCGAATCTGCGGGTAGGCCGCTTGAGGTACCCGGCGACGGTGTGCCCAGATGGATGGTCGCCGCCGCACCGCGTAAGCGGTGCGGGACAGAATCCGGCTTAGAGGCCAACTCGTCCGCCCCGCCTCGTTGACCAGGCAATATGTAGTTGTTGTGGCTTTGCAGTACGCAGATACTACGCACGGCGGTGCGCAATCGGGGCCGCGAAATGGGCGCGGCCGTACGCGCAGCGCCTCAAAAGCAGCACAACATCTGAATATGCGACAGGCGTTTTGAGGCAGCTTCTGCGCCAGATCGGCCTGGGCACTATTTGGGGCCGTGTGTTGGGCGGTCACGGTGTTTCAGTTCTTTAGTTCTGAAACTGGCTGTCGGTTGCGCCTGGAGATGCATCCCCAACGGTGGGACGCAGAACGTTGCCGCCTACTTTTCAACCGGCCTCAGTCAAGTCGTCGAGTTGCGCTAACTTCTAGCAGATTCTGTGTAATGACGAGACGCGCGCGTGTCGACTGGTCGGCTGCGGGTTGCAGTTCGGATAGCGTGAGAAGTCCGGCGTTCAGGTCTGCAATGACGCTCTTGCTAATCGGCCGAACCCGGTTCTCGTACATGAAGTCCCGGACCGTCTTCACATGCTGTTCAAATGCCGCGACGATTCCGGTGTCATCCTCTGGTTCGGCTTGAACGCTCAGCACGAGCCTCAGAGCGGCGTGGTTGCGCGCTCCCGATGGGAAGGCAAGAACGGTCTCGACTGACTCGAACTCCGAGCGCTTCCTATGAGCAACATGGCCGTGTCTCCAGTCCAAAATCCGCTCGTGGAGTGCGATGCCTTCGTCCCCTGTTGCTTCCCTTACCAACTCCTTGAACGGGATATCTCGTTTCTGGTCGCTGACCGAACAGCGTCCGTACGAGATAACCGCAGACTCCCATAGCGCTCGACGGTGAAACACTGTCGACGGTTTGGCAGGTAGCTCATGGTGTTCCAGAAGGGCCATGTCAGCATGCAGGAGGTCGGCCCATGCCGAGCACCAACGCTGCAACAACGTCACGTTGTTGAGCCTTTGAGGGTCACCGGTCATCTTCGCCCACGACTCGGAAGCATTAGCCATGAGGGCAGACCGTAGCTCGTCCGCCCCGCAGTGTTGAGCAGTCCATGCCCATTGGGAGCTGTCTCGACGGCACTGGAGTTCCCAGCCGGGGCTGCCCGGTCTTGACGCTGTCGCCTCGGGCCGCGGGCTGACTGCGCGAGGGGGGATCGCGGTTTAACTTGTCGTCCATGACGAGCGAGGAACAACTCCGGCACATCGCCAGGGACGTATTCCCGGATTGGTCGCGTCCGCCGAGGACTGTGGTCGAGCAGATCGGCGAGCTGGTAAGGCGCTGGCCGGTCGAAGGTTTCGCTCGCGAGATGCTGCCAGATCGGCAGTGCCGTCTTGTCTGGATCGACAGACACGTGATCGGACAGCTGGACTACCTTGCGGACGCTGCGGAGGAGCAGAGTCTCGCTGCGGTGATCCGCCCGCTGAGTCAGGTCACTGGGGTTTACGTCAACGCCTACGGTTCGGCGGAAGCGATCGGGGAGCGGACGTACCGGCGCGCCATCGTAGGGTGCTTCGGATTGGGGGACTCGGTCAAGGTCGACACCACCGAAAGCGCCAATCACAGTCTGCGTGGTCACGCTGACAGGTTCATTGATGTTGTGTTGATGCACTGGCAGGTACTTCCATCGTCGGTTAACCGAGCCTCACCGAACCGCCCGGTCGAGCTTGCGCAGCGCGGGCCGCAGCTCCGCACGGCACCGCGCGGCGGCCTCGCGGGCATACAGCAACCCGTAGGTGAAGGTGTCTTCCCCGACGGCGCGCTGGCCCACCAGGGCCAGGTCGAGTTGTCCCGCGGCGTGCTGTCGGCCAAGCAGCGGCCGATGCTGGGCGGGCAGGCGTTCGGCTGGGACCGCAAGGCACCCGGTTCGTCGGTACTGGTCGCGGCGTCGCTTGCACTGTGGGGAGTCAGCTGCTTCCGGCCGGCGCGGCCCTACGTGCGCCGGACGGGTCCGCGGGAGGCCCTCATCTTGTCCTAGCTTTTGGTGCTGGGGCACCGTGGGATTGGCCCATCGGGCCCCGATAAACCCGTCCGGCGCACGTAGGGCCGCGCCGGCCGGAAGCAGCTGACTCCCCACAGTGCAAGCGACGCCGCGACCAGGT
>LZME01000127.1 GCA_001673575.1 Mycolicibacter heraklionensis
TC
This sequence comes from Mycolicibacter heraklionensis, assembly GCA_001673575.1. Classification (GTDB taxonomy): domain Bacteria; phylum Actinomycetota; class Actinomycetes; order Mycobacteriales; family Mycobacteriaceae; genus Mycobacterium; species Mycobacterium heraklionense_A. Next base: position 3 of record LZME01000127.1, read on the forward strand.
GGGGGCTCCGACCTGTCCGGGCTGCTCGACGCACTGGTGGGCTGACAGCTCCTCGCACACCGATGCCGCCAGGTCTTTGACCTGGCGGCATCGGTGTTTCGGCCGGAAGCCGCTGCGCTAACGTCGCGGTAGCTACCTCACACCGCGGGACCCGGACCCGTTCTCGATCCCAGTTGACCAAAGGAGCGGCCGTGAAGACCCCCATCTGCGAGCAGTACGGCATCGACTTCCCGCTTTTCGCCTTCAGCCACTGCCGCGACGTGGTGGCCGCGGTGACCAACGCGGGCGGCTTCGGCGTGCTCGGCGGCGCCGCCTACACCCCTGAGCAGTTGGATCAGGAACTTTCCTGGATCGACGAGCAGGTCAAGGGAAAGCCCTACGGCATCGACATCATCGTGCCCGCCAAATTCGAAGGCAAGGGCGAGAACCTCTCCGGCCACCAACTATCCGACCGGATCCCCGACGAGTACAAGGCCTTCATCGCAGAACTGTTGGCACAGCACGACATTGAACCCGACGAGAAGCCCCGGTTGGGATCTGCCATGCTCTCCGGCAGCAACGGCGAGCAACTGCTCGAAGTCGCGGTCGCCCATCCCATCCGCATGATGGCCAACGCGCTCGGCGTGCCGCCGGATTACATGATCAAGTCCGGCAAGGACAACGACATCCCCGTCGCAGCGCTCGTCGGCGCAAAGGAGCATGCCCTCAAGCAGGTGGCACAAGGCGTGGATCTGATCGTCGCTCAAGGAACCGAGGCGGGCGGCCACTGCGGCGAAGTCTCCACGCTGGTGGTCGTTCCCGAAGTCATCGAAGCCATCGACAACGCCGTGCCCGTGCTTGCCGCCGGCGGGATCGTCACCGGTCGGCAGATGGCGGCCTGCGTGGCGTTGGGCGCCGCCGGCGCGTGGACGGGTTCGGTGTGGCTTACCACCGAGGAGGCCGAAACGGCTCCGCACACCGTGCAGAAGATGCTCGCGGCCACGTCGCGCGACACCATTCGCTCCACCGGACGCACCGGCAAGCCCGCACGCCAACTGATCTCCGATTGGACTGATGCGTGGCGACCCAACGACACCGGCCACCCGACCCTGCCGCTACCGCTGCAGTCGATGATCGCCGAACCCACACTGCGTCGCATCGACAAGCTGGCCGCCACCGGACACCCTGGGGCCCAAGCCCTGTCCACCTATTTCGTCGGCCAGGGCGTCGGGCTGATGAACAAGGTGAAGCCCGCACGCGACGTCGTGTTCGAGTTCGTCGAGGACTACCTCGCCGCCGCCGAACGACTCGGCGGCTCGGTCAGCGACTGACCCTCGTTTGTCCGTCGCTGGTCGACTTCGCGGGTAGCTTGTCGTCCGTGACCGGACGCGTGATCATCCTGACCGGCCCACCCGGGTCGGGAAAGTCAACGCTCGCATCGAAGCTTGCCTGCGGTTATGAAAAGGGCGTTCATCTGCACACGGACGACTTCTGGCACTACATCGTGTCGGGCGCGATACCCCCGTACGATCCCGCCTCTGATGCGCAGAACCAGACTGTAATGGACGTGATCGCGGGTGCCTCCTACGCCTATGCACTCGGCGGCTTCGCCACCGTGATCGACGGAATCATCGGGCCGTGGATGCTCGATCACTTCCGAATCCGAGCAGCACAGCACCCGAACCTGCCGCTCGACTACGTAGTCCTGCGACCGCAGCGCGCCGTAACACTGCAGCGGGCCCAGGCCCGAACCGCGCCGAGCGCCCTCACCGACGAGGGCCCGATCCTCTCGATGTGGGATCAGTTCTCCGACCTCGGTGAGTTCGACAACCACGTACTCGACACCTCGAGCGAAGCCGAGGAGCGCAGCGCCCGCCGGGTGGCAGACGCCGTCCGTGATGGCCGCTACCGCTTATCTGCCACATAGCACCTTGCGCTCCTGCGCCCCTAGGGAGTCTGCGGCTCCCGCCACATCTTCCACAGCGTCGGCCCGCCGTTGGGGACGTTGATCTCGCCGATCACCCGGAATCCGAAACGCTCGTAGTACGGCACGTTCTCGTGCTTGCTGGACTCCAGATAGGCCGGGCAGAGTTCGGCATCGCAGCGATCGAGCCGTGGCTGCATGACGGCCTGCCCGAAGCCGCGTCCCCGCACCGACGGGTCACTGCCGATCACCGCCAGATACCAATGCGGCTCTTCGGGGTGGTTGGCATCCAACAGGTCTGTCAGTGCGCGGCCTTGGGTAAGCCGGAAGCCGAAGGACCGGAACAACGACGGCACCATGCGCAGCTGCGACCAGATCGACTGCTTCCAGCGGTTGGGCGGGTCCCACAGCGCAGCCGCCCCGACGACTGCGCCGTCGTCGGCCACCTCGACGCCACCGCCCGCCAGGTGATGAACCCGCGTAGAGGTGCCGAAGAACGTCGTCAACTGCTCGGTGCGGGCCTCGTCGTCGGGAAGCAGCCACATCGATACCGGGTCGTCGTAGAACGCGCGCCCCAACGCCTGCGCCAGCGAGGGGATGTCCGATTTCAACGCGGGCCGCGAGTCGATTGCCATGCGGCTAGGTTAATGCGTCGCATTCGGGCGGCGCGCAGAGCAAGATCACCGACTATGAGCACGCTGCTGTGGGACCAGCACACTTGTCTGCCGTTGCAGGACAGTGCCGAGGTGGCCCCGCTGACCCGCTACCAGCATTCCGGCGGCGCGTTGCTGTCGGTGAACGTGGGCTACGCACCGCAGCGCTTGGCCGACACCTTGGCCCTGCTGCGGCACTTTCGCCGCACCATCGAGGCTCACCCAGATCTCACGGTGGCGGCCACCGTCAGCGACGTCGACGCGATCACCGGCGCCGGCGGGATCGCGGTGGTGTTCGACCTGGAGGATTCCAATCCGCTCGACGACGACCTGTCTAACCTGGCCGTGTTGGCCGAGCAGGGCGTCCGCACTCTGTTGCCCACCTACAACCACACCAACCGTGCCGGCGGCGGCTGCCTGGATGCCGCGGACTCCGGACTGACGGCGTGGGGTCGCGCGATCGTCGCCGAGATGAACGCCGTGGGCATGGTTCCCGACGGCTCACATTGCAGCGCCCGCACCGGCCTGGACATGTGTGCGGTTTCGACCGGCCCGGTCGTCTACAGCCATTCGTGTATGCGGGCCCTGTGGGATCACCCGCGCAACATCACCGACGATCAAGCGCGGGCATGCGCGGCCACCGGCGGCGTCGTCGGTATCACCGCGGTGGGAATCTTCCTGGGCCCCAACACTCCAACCCTCGACGCGGTAGCGCACCACCTGGAGTACGCGGTCGAGCTGGTGGGTATCGAGCACGTCGGTGTCAGCACCGACTACTCCTTTGACCACGCCGACTTCAATGCCGAGCTGCTCGCCAACCCGCAGCTGTTCGACGAGAGCTACACCCGCTGGGGCCCGATCCAGTGGATGCCTCCGGAGACCTGGCTGGGCCTGCGTGACCACCTTTCGGTACGCGGCTGGGCCGATGCCGACGTCAACGCGGTGCTCGGCGGCAACTTCCACCGGGTGGCACGCGAGACCTGGCGGACCTAGGTTCTGTGTTGTCCGTTGATGAAAGACTTTATGGTGCTGATGAATTCGCTTGGTTTCTCGAGTATGGGGCTGTGGCCTGATCCGGCGATGACGACCGGCTGCAGGCCGGCCTGGCGATAGCGGTCCACGTTCTGGGCGGTCGGGGTCAGCGCATCACTGTCACCCCACACCACCAGCACCGGCTTGCCCAGACCCGCCAAGCGGTCGGCCACCGCTCGCTGTTCGTTGATCTGTCCCGCGGCCTTAGCGTCACACAATGCGTTGTGGGTCATGCGTTTCAACGAACGGTAGGCCAACGCGGGAACCGGAAAGTCGGCGTCGAATCCGGTCTGCAGCGAGCTCTTGTCGACGGCGTCGAGGCTGCGCAACTTGTCCACTGCGGCGCCGAGCACCGGCCAGCACACCGCGTTGCCCAGCGCGGGCATGGCAGTCATCCCCAGCGCCGCGGGAGTGTCGGAGACGACCACGCGGTCCACCAGATCCGGTGCGCTTTCGGCCAAGGCGGTGGCGACCGTGCCACCCATCGAATGCCCGACCAGCACCGCGTGGCGCACACCCAGGGCATCGAGCGCCTGATGCACGGCGGTTGCCTGGCCCTCGGCGCTGTAGGGGGCGGCGTCGCTAGGTGCCTCTGACCCGCCGTGGCCGACCAGATCGATCGCGATCACCCGGGCGCCCTGCGCCAGGGTGGGCGCCACCGCCTCCCACCACTGGATCGACGCCGAATAGCCGTGCAGCAGCACGATGGCGCGGTCCCCACCCGGGCCGTACTCGCGGACGTTGAGATCCGGTCCGGGCAGCTCCAGCACCCGCCCCTGCGCGAACGGCTCGGCAGCCCGCGCGATGCGGTCGGTGACCATGGCATGGACCAGCAGTGCGACAAGGACGAGCGTGATGACCAAAGCGGCAAGGCGTTTACCCACCCGATGACGCTATCTCGGGCCTAACCTGGACCGAGACCGAATCCACAGGAGGTAGCAGTGAGCGACCACGACATTCGGATGATCGTCTTGTCCACCGACGACCTGGACGAGTCGATCAAGTTCTACAGCGAGACCCTGGGCATGCCACTGAAGTTTCGCGACGGCGCGCACTTCGCCGCTCTCGACGGCGGGTCGGTGACGCTGGCATTGGCGACCGCGGTGGACCACCCCATCCACGGGCAGGTGGTGGTCGGCATCAAGACCGACGACGTCGACGGTGCGGCGAAAGCGATCGAGGCCAGTGGCGGCGGAATCGTCAAGGGCCCCTACGACGACGCGCACGAGCGCCGGGCGGTGGTCTACGACAACAAGGGCAATGGGCTGGTGTTCTATAAGCCGTTGGGGCGGTAGGGGGGTCCGACGGTGACCCTGCATTCGCCTGTTGCGCCCCTCTCCGCCCGCATCGCTGGCAGTTCGTCGCGCTCACGGTCGGTCTGATTGCAACGGCCGCGGTGGCCATAGCTGGCGTTGCCATTGCCCTATCCAGGCCGGCGTGTCCGGTGGTGGATTACTCGGCGGAAGAGAGGGCCGAAGCAGAAGCGCAGTTGTGCGACCGCTACAGAATTGCTGTACGCACGTCGCAGATCGAGACAGCCCCTGGGGGGCGACCCCGCATTGGCTCGTATTTCGATGCTAAATGGCGCAATAATGCTGGAAACTGCGTCCGCAAACCCAGCACTCGACGTCAAATACGGTGATGCCGCACGCGCGTTGGCGGTCTCCTTCCAAACCCAAGCGGCTATGGCCAGTGGAGAGTCGGCCGACTCTGTGGCATGGCACCAGATCATTGACGACACGAACGCCAAGGATCGCGTGGTCAAGGAGTTGTGCGAGGCCTAACCTGCCGTCCTTACGTTGCCAACTGAAACCCACCCTTTGCCCGTTCACGGGGCGACGTTTACACCCATCTGCACGTGCAAGCGAGATCGACGCATTGAGGTCTACCATCCGAAATGTGACCATGCCGCCGCCACCCTGGCCCGCTCCTCCGACCGATCATCCGCGCAATCGGACCGCGCTCGTAGTTCAGGTCTTCACGCTCATCACCGCCGTTGCTGCACTGGTCCTGGCGATTGTGGCGTTCGGCCGCTCAACTACCCCGCAGACCCCGACGGCGGCGCAACGAGCAGCCGCACAAGCAAACCTGTGTGACAGATACAAGCTCGCAGCACGGAGCGTCCAAATCGAGACCAAAACTCCGGATAACGTCGCGCTGGCGCGCATCTCCCTCGCCAACGGCGCTGTCATGCTGGAGACTGCAGCCGCAGACCCTGCGCTTGATGCATCGGCGCGTGACGCTGCGCATGAATTGGCGCTCGGATATCAGGATCTTACGGCCATGGGAACCAACGGCGTGGTAGCAGAATCCCAGTTCCAAGAGGCGATGAACGCCGTTAACGACAGGGACCGTGCACTGAAGGAACTGTGCGGAGACTGATCCACCACGTAACGGCGCTCGCCCGCATCACTAATTTAGCCGCTTACTTCTTGTGCTGAAGGACCCCACTAGCGCAACGTAGACTGACCCCAAGAACGATCAATCCTCAAGGTCGCGGCCGGTTCCGCCGTGTCGACTTCGAAGCTCGCGCCCGATCGCAAGGACGCGCGGGCCGATCCCAGCTCCGGACTGACATGGCACCTAAACCGTCGCCGGCGGCAGCAAGAAGGCGGCGGTCGCGCCAACCTGGGGATATCCGGCGGACGTCACGCTGGCCGGTACTCGATGGCACCCCGGGAGAGGTCCCTTTCTTCACCGAACTTGACGCGCGCGCCGACCGCGCCCACTGCCGCCAAGTTCAATGCTCAGCACCTACGCTGGCCGAACGAACGTGGGTCTCGATCAGGATGTAAACGTGAAATCGCGTTGAGGTCTACCATCCGCAATGTGACCATCACGCCGCCGCCGGGTCCCGCGCCGCCGACCGCGCAACGACGCAGCCGGCTGGCTCCGGGACTCGCTGCGCTCGCCGCCTTGTTAGCAGTGGCCGTGCTGATTGTCGGGGTGATGGCTCTAAGGCAGCCTGCTTCATCACCGAAATATTCGGACGCTCAAAGGAACGCTGCGCAAGCCGAACTTTGCAGTACCTACAAATTGGCATCGAAGGCGATGAATATTGCTACGAATATCCCCAACGGCGACGTAGCCGTCGCGCGCCTCTCATTGACTAATGGCGCTCTGATGCTCCTGACAGCGGCGTCCGACCCGGCGCTCGAGACTAAATACCGTGATGCCGCACGCGCACTAGCGAACGCTTACCAAACCCAATCAGCAAAGGGAATTACTGCTACCTCCGAACAGTACCAGGAGGCAATGGCTGATACTAACTCAAAGACCCTAGTAATGATCGGCTTATGCGGTGACTGATTCACCAACTGATCTACCACCAGGTAAATGGTCATCTTACTTGGTGGGTGTGTGGTGGCCCGGCCCCCCGACCCGACCCGAGCAGGGGATCCAGCACTGGTCTAGTCAATCCGACGCCAAAGAGCACGAAGCTATCGAACTCCGGGATTTCACAAACGGTGTAAGCGCAAGGAACAGCGGACGAACCACGGAGGACGAGCTGATACGGCTACGTATCGGCTACAACCGTCTGACGAACGCCGCCGAGCACTGTAGGAGCAAAAAAACAGCTAGCGAAAGCGTGGTCAGGGCCGTTAATGACCTCCGCCAGAACTTGACGAGTATCGCCAATCAGTACAACCCAAAAATCGACGACCTGGTAGCGAAAAATACACCTGAGGCAATGACCGAAGCCATCGGCCTAATCGCCGAAGCCAACGGTAAGGCAGCCGAACAGAGTTCGGCAACTAACGGCAAGATCATCGCGGCAACCCAGCAGATGTTCAAAGACCTGGGCGTCGAAGGTGACGCACAGCGGTGGCTGCAAGACAACGGCGCAAAATTCAACCCGCCACCGTCGCAACCACCCACCAGCGAAGAGTTGAGCAAGAAGGCCGCAGGCACAGACGAACTTCCCTTTCCGTTCGGCACCGGCGACATGAACAACCACGCGGGTAAGGGCGGGCTGCCCTTTCCCTTCAACAACATGGTCGGTCCAGCAAACCCAAGCGGACCCAGATCTGACCAGGGCGGAGCTGTCGGACCGGCAAGCGCCGAGACCACGCCGAGTTCGGTCGCTGTTCCGGCGGGGACATCAGGCTCATCTGCCAGCAATGGTGGGAACGGTGACAACGGCACCACCGGTGGTTCCGCGGTGGGCAATGCCAGCTACGGAACCACCAACAACGGAAACCTCAACAACAACACCAGCGGAAGCATCGCAGCCGGCAACGCCAGCTACGGAACCACCAACAACGGAAGCCTGAGCACCAACACCGGCGGCGGTACCGCAGTCGGCGATGCTAGTAGGGCCCTAGGCAGTAGTGGATCAGGTGGCGGCAACGGCGCTTCCGCAATTGGTGGCGGCTCCGGCGGCGCCATCCCTGGCGGAATATCCGGCATGGGTGGAGGCGGCGGCGTCCCCTCCCCCATGGCGTCCGGCATGCCAAGCCTCGGCGGCCCGCCCGGCCCCAGCGGCGGGATGCCGCCCGGCCTTCCCGCCGGCGGGCCGGCCCAGGCGCTGGCGTCCGGCATGCCGGGTGGCGGCCCTGCGGGACCGGGCGGGCCGCCATCGCCATTGGCGCCGGGCGGAGCGGGCTCTGGAGGATTCGGCCAGCCATCGCAGATTCCGCCCTCACCGTCAGTGACGCCGATGGCCGGTGGTGCGCTGGGCAATATGGCCCAGTTGGCCAGCCCCAACACCGAGCTCGCCCCGTCCGCACCCACCGCCGGCGCGACGCCGGCAGCACCGACGGCACCGCCCGTCACAGCGAGCCCGGCCTCCGTATCGTCGGGGCCGATCAGCGCCGGCCCAGCGGCCCCGTCGGGGCCCTTGCCCGGCTACGGGGCAGACTTGCGCCCAGCAGCTGGAGCCGTCCCGGCCGCGCCCACTGCGCCTGCCGGACCTGCGGGCCCGACTTCCCCGCCCTCGCCCGGCGGCGCCACGACGCCGACGTCGGGGGGACCAACGGTCGCCTCCGCCAGCGATCGTCCGGCACCGGGCAAGCCGACGCCCGGCGCAGCCAGTCAGTCCGGTGCATCGGTGGCCGGCAGCATGGGCGCCGGGGGCACGGCCGGAGCCGGAGCCGGTACGGCCGCCCGGCGTCTGGCCGAACACCAGGATCTGCAGCGCAAGGTCGACGCGGTGGCCCGCCAGGCGCCGGAGTTGGCCTGGGCGGCTGGTCTTCGCGACGACGAGACCACCACCGTGCTGGCCACCGATCTGGCCGGCGGCTGGATTCCGCCCACCGTCAGACTCCCGCCCGGGCTCACGTTGCTGGATCCGGCCCACCGTCGCCGCGACACCAGCGCGGTCGATCTGCTGGGTGCGGTGATCGCCGCCGCCGCCCATCAACCGAACACCTACGTCACCGAGGCCGGCCCGAACGATCCGATTCCCGGCAGCGGGGAGCGCGCCCGCTATGGGCAGCACATCGACGAACTCGGTCCCACGCTCATCGACATCGCCGGCACCAACGACGGTCTACCGCGGATCGTGCAGACCGTGGCACGGGCCGTGGCACGCAGATCCGGCGTCGCCGACAACGAGATCGCGCTGTTCCGGCAGGTAGTCACCGACACGCAGGCGCGAGTACTGTCGGCCTATCCGCAGCATGCCCCGCGGGACGTCGCCGACTGGATGCTGTTGGCGGCCATCGACGCCCTGATCGACGGAAGCGAAGAGCTCGCCCGCTACCACCTGGCGTGGTACCTGGCAGTGGCAGTACGGCATGGAGGTGTTACGCCGTGACAGACGACTTCGTAAGGCATTACGGTGCGGACTTCTTGCACATTGCGCTCTCTCAGCCCCCGACGGCGATCCCCCCGGGACCGGTCCATCCCGGCGGATCGTCCCCGGTCGACGCCACGATGGCCGCCTTCGGTGCCGCAACCAACCTGAACCTGGTCGAGGAGAACACCGAACTCGCCAACGATCACCGAGACCGCACCGGCCACGCCGCCGATGCCGTGCGCAAGTTCGCCGAGCACGAGGCCGACGCGGCATCGAAGTTCCAGAACGTCGCCTCGCAGGGTGACGCGCTGATGGCACAGCAATCACCGCAGGAAGCCATGGGCGGGGCGATGCAGGGTGTCAACAGCGCGATGCAGGGCATCACCAGCGCACTCAGCGGGGCGCTCGGCGCGGTGAGCAAGCTGCCCCAGGGGTTGATGCAGGCCGGCCAGGGTGCGTTATCGCCGCTGATGAGTGCCGCGTCGTCGCTGGGCAAGGCCGGACTGGGCGGCACCACGCTGGCCTCGGACATCAGTCCCGAATCCGGCTTGGGCGGCGGGGATTTCGGCTCCGGCGGAAGCGGCGGGGACGGGCTGGGCGTGGGCACCACGCCGGCCAGCAACCTCGGCCCGCCCCCGGTTCCGGGGACCTCGACGCCGACAACGCCCGCCAGCTCCCTGGCCAGTGCCGGTGCGGGCGGCACTGCAGGCGGTGCGCCCACGGCGGGTGGGGGCGGCGGCGGGATGATGCCGATGATGCCCGGCGCGGCGGGCGCCGGCGGCAAGGGCGGCAAAGACGACAAGACCGACGCGAAGCGGATCGCCGCCCCCGGCGTGCCCAACGGCCAGCCCGTCAAGGGCCGCACGACGGCCCCGCCCAATGTGCCGGTGACCAAGTCGGTCGCGAAGGACGCCGGTCATCCCGGCATCACTCCACTGAAACGCATTGTGGACAAAGACGATTCGTCGAAGTGAGCCCGCCGGCGACTTAGTTAGTTGTCGCGGCGGCTACTCCCCAGGGACGTCAGGCGGTAGGCCGACAGGTAGACCACGGCGAACAAACCGGCCGATGAGACCGACGCGATGAAGAACTGGAGGCGTTGTCCCTGCGCGATCGGATAGCGGAACTTCGCCTCGCCGTAGCCCATGCCGACTGCAAACAGTAGGCAGAAGCCGAGCATGTACAGGACCAGTTCACGATCGTTGTGAAAACTGAACCCTTCGCGCCCGGGCAGAAAGGAACTGCACACCGCAACATCAAATGCGAGCCCGAATCCCGCGATGATCCACCAGATCTTCGGCGGGGTGGCAATCTGTTCGTGGCGCTGGAGTTTCGCCGAATCGCCTTCGGACTCGGCATTCTTGTGGAGTGGTTGAAACGCGTAGATTGTGCCGCGGATTCGAATGTATGGAGTGTGGGCATATGCCCAGCCAACTGTTGCAATCAACATCACGCCGATCGCGGCCAGAATCGTTGCCGGATCGGGATAGGCGGCAAGAACAGCAAATAGCATTGTCAGGGCTGCCAAATACCAATAGATGCGGCGTTTCGACTCCAGCGGTACCTTGAGGTAATCCAAGAACCCACCGGCTACGATGCAAAGACCTGCAGCAATAATGAAGGCGTTACTCATATCAGCACGCCAGGGCGGCATCGACGATTCCTTGGCCTACTTTTGAACCTCCGACGATCCCGCCTGCCACAGCGAAGGGAACGGCTATCTCGGGGGCGACGATAAATGACATCACAACTCCAGCGCCCCATGCAGCCGCTGCGCCTCCTGCCCAGCGGCCACCAAATTCCGTCACGCCCTGACCAGCTGAGATTTTGCCGTCCCTTACGTCCATTAGGGTCAGTAGACCATCCAATCCGGTAGCCGTACCCCCCAGACCCCTGCCGAACTTCCTCAGCGCCTCGGCGTCGGCCTTGGAAAATGCGTCAGCGTCGAGCCAGCGCCGCCCCGTTGGCAGACTTTCCCCGTATTTCTCCACGCCGCCACCGACGGCATCAGAGGCGTTCGCGAGTTGGCTGAGGAACTCCCTTGGTGAGGTCCCGTTCTTGACGGCGTCGACGGCACGCTGGACTCCGGCGGAGGACACGCCACTGCTGCGGAATCGGTCGGCGAAGCCGTTGAGGGCGAATGCGCGGGCGGCCGCTTCCGCGTCCCCTGGTCGGATCATCCGCCCGCGAACACCATGTGTGTATATTGGTGCGCATGGCTCGGCTGAACGTGTATGTTCCCGACGATTTGGCGGAGCGAGCCAGGGCGCGGGGACTGAACATCTCGGCGCTGACTCAAGCCGCGATCAGCGCTGAGTTGGAGCATTCCGCGACCGACAGCTGGCTTGACGGGCTAGAGGCCTGGAGCACAAGCGCTCGACACGATGACGTGCTGACTGCGCTCGACGCCGCCCGCGATGAGCTCGGAGCGTGAAACCGCTCTCCGCTTCGCCGGCAGAGCAGGTGGTCATCGACGCCAGTGCCATGGTGGACCTACTTGCTCGCACCCAGGATCGGTTCACATCGGTACGTGCGCGGCTGGCCGGCACAGTGATGCACGCGCCGGCGCACTTTGATGCCGAGGTGCTATCGGCGCTGGGGCGCATGCAACGCGCCGGCGTGCTGACCGTTGCTCAGGTCGGGGCGGCACTGGATCAGCTACGACGGGCCCCGGTAACTCGGCACGAACTCTCCCCGTTGCTTGCTGGAGCGTGGGCGCGGCGCGAGATTCTGCGCCTCACCGACGCCCTCTACGTGGAACTTTCGGACACGGCAGATCTCGTGCTGCTCACCACGGACCAGCGGCTGGCGCGTGCTTGGCCTGCGGCCGAAGCCATCAGCTGACAGCAACCCGGCTGCCTCGACGCTTCACTGGTGCACGACAAGCTCCGCGTTCTGCTGCGTGAGGAATGGGCCGATCAAGTCGACCACGACCCAATTCCGAAAGCGGTCGATACCGGTGACGATGCCCAAATTACGGCGCGATCCGTCGGCCTGCGCCGTCACAGACGCGCCGAGCACCCCCGCGTCCATCGACGCGATCGACTCATCCGCGGCGACGACAACACGGTCGACACCGGTGGGAATGTCCCGCAATTCAGGGAACTCCGCGGGTTCCAACACCCGCCCGGTGACCACACCACCGTCAGATCCTGTCCAAGACACAGCAGACCGGCCATGCTGCGCCGCATCGACAGCCGAAACCACACCATCAGCCGGAGGTTGCCCATTGACGGCACCGTCGACCGGCAGAACCCACCCACCACGTCCGGGGCCGAACACAGCCAGCGCAGGCTCCGGAATCGTCCACGGCTCACCGGCCACGGCGGGGCTTGTGACACCCGAGGTCAGGTAGGTGAATTCACCGATCGCCGTGCGGACCGGAGCCATACCGTCGTCTTGGCTTTTCATGACGGACACCGGAGCATGACTGTCCCCACCGGCGCATTGCGCTGCGGTGACAAAGCCATAGGAACGGCGTTGCGGATCGTTACCGTCGGGGAACTTCACATAGAAACCAGCCGTACATATCGTCGTCACGGGACCCTGGTCCACCATCACCCGGACTCCGGGACTCAGTCGCGACACCGGCCCCGGCACAACGACAGCTTCGTTGATTTCCGGTGGCAATGGGCTCACTGGACGTGGTGGCACATCAGTGGAATGCGTCGTAGCCCTTGCATGGTCCGAACTGTGTGAACCGCAACCAACCGCTCCAAACGCGAAAATGGTGGCGCCTAAGACGACTGCGATATCGACCGCTGCTCGAGACTTAATCATCCGCGCCATTTCCCGGGTCGTACGCCGGTGGCTCGGGCGTGGGACTCGTGGTGCGGGGCGGACTGGTCTTCCGGCCGCCCGGATACCGCCCAGTCAACGCCTGGACCTGAGCCGCCCGCTGCTGGCTGTCTGCAGCCGCATCGGCCAAGATCTTGTGGATCTCTCTGGTCTTGCCGGCCAGATACACCTGGAACTGGCGGGCACCGGCCGGGGTGTCCAGACCGGGCCAACTCGCGGCACTTTGGCGGATCTCGGCTTCCAGCGCGTCCAGACGCGCCCGCGATCGCAGGTTGTGCTGGTGGGCGCCGCGCAGGATCCCCTCAAAAGACCGGTCGAGCTCAACCGACGTCGCCAACCGCTGCGCCAACTGCTCTTCGCGCGTCCGGGCGGCCTCAGCGAACGCCCCCGACTGGTCCGGCATAGCGCAAAAGGTACGCGCGTCGGCCTCATCGCGTGTGCGCAAGTGACTGGTTCCCGCTGGCCAAGGCCAGTAATGTCGTCGCGGTGCGCTTTGTCGCCGCAGGGGGCGGCGGCGCCGAGCGTGCGCCGTTAGGGGTAGCAGAGCATGCCGCTGAGTCTGTCGAACCGGGACCAGAACTCCGGTCACCTGTTCTACAACCGACGACTGCGCGCCGCCACCACCAAATTCTCGGTGCGCATGAAGCACGACGACCGCAAACAGACCGCCGCGATCGTGCTCTCTATCGTCCTGATCTTCATCGGCATGGGCTGGATGCTGCTGCTGAACGTGCTGCGTCCGGCCGGGATCGTGCGCACATCGTCGATCGTCGGCGACCGCGACTCCGGTGCGATCTACGCACGCATCGACGGGCGGCTGTACCCGGCGCTGAACATCACCTCGGCGCGGCTGGCGGTCGGCCACGCGGAGGTGCCCACCTGGGTCAAACCCGCCGAGATCGCCAAATACCCGACCGGCCCCACGATCGGCATCCCCGGCGCCCCGACGTCATTGGTCGCCAACACCAGCGCCCCCTCGGCCTGGGCCGTCTGCGACACCGCGGGCTCGCCGCGCCGTGCCGAACCTCCCGTGGTGACCTCGATCGCGGGCCCGTTGAGTACGGCCGGCCGCGCCGCGCCGCTGGCCCCGGGCGCCGCCGTGCTGACCCGCTTCCAGGGCGCCACCTACGTCATCTGGGGCGGCAAACGGTCCCAGGTGGATCCCGCCGATCGGGCGATCACGCTGAGCCTCGGCATCGACCCGGGCATCACCGTTCCGGTAGAAATGTCTCGGGCCCTGTTCGACGCCCTGCCCAGCACCGAGCCGCTGCGGGTCCCGGTGATCCCCCTGGCGGGCACGCCGTCGCAGTGGGTGCCCGGGTCCCAGGTCGGGGCGGTGCTGGAGACCCGCACGGCCGGCGGCGGCTCCCAGTTCTACGTTCTTGTGCCCGACGGAGTCCAGAAGATCACCAGCTTCGTTGCCGACCTGATCCGCAGCGCGAACTCGTTCGGGTCCGTGGCGCCGCTGGTGGTCAGCCCCGACAAGCTGGTCAACATCCCGGAAGTGGGCACGCTGCCCGTCGAGTTCTACCCCAGCAGCAGGCTCAAGTTCGTCGATACTGCCGCCGATCCGACCACGTGCGTGGGCTGGGAGAAGGCTTCCGGAGACCGGCAGGCGCGGATCACCCTCTACAGCGGGCGCGGGCTGCCGGTGTCGCCGGCGATGGACAACCGGATCGTCCGGTTGGTGCGTGATGACCGCAGTCCGACCTCGGTGGTGGCCAACCAGGTTTTGGTGTTGCCGGGCGCAACGAATTTCGTCACCTCGACCAGCGAACTGCTCGACTCCGATTCCCGCGAGACCCTGTTCTGGGTGTCGCCCAACGGTGTCCGGTTCGGCATCGCGGGCGAGAGCGAGACCCTGCGCGGCCTCGGCCTGGATCCCGGCTCGGCACAGCAGGCACCGTGGCCACTGCTGCGCACCTTCGCGACCGGTCCGGAACTGTCGCGGCATGCCGCCCTGCTGGCCCGCGACACCGTGGCGTCGGCGGGTGCGGTGCAGCCGGTGGTCCCCAACAATCAGCAGGGCGTCCCGGGAGGGCACTGAGGCGATGTCAAAGCGCGCGTTCGTTCCGGTCCGTCTTCAGGTCCCCGAGCCCAAGCCGGTGCGAGTCGCCCCCCGCGCGCCGGACGCCCTGCCCGAACGCGAGCCACGCAACCTGTGGGTGATGATCGGCATGCCCGCGCTGATCGTCGCGCTGATCGGCACCATCGTCATGCTCTACGTGTCCGGGGTGCGTAGCTTGGGTTCGGGCATGTTCCCGATGGTGGGCATGGCAGGCCTGGGCATGCTGATGTTCTCCGGACGATTCGGACGGGCCCGCAAGATCAGCTGGGGCGAGCAGGAAAAGAACCGCCGCAGCTATCTGCGCTCCCTGGACGGCGAACGCGACGAGATCCAGAAAGCGGTCTGCGCCCAGCGCAATTCCCAGGAGTTGGTGCACTCCAACCCGCAAGACCTGGGCGCGGTGATCGGCGGTCCGCAGATGTGGGAACGTCGCCGCTCCGACCCGGACTTCCTGGATGTGCGGGTGGGCGTCGGCGTGCAGCATGCCCCCGACTCGGTGTTGTCGGTGCAGTGGCCGGAGATCCCGATCGACGAGGAGCTGGAGCCGGTCACCGGCCAGGCGTTGCGTGACTTCATCCTCGAACAACGCAAGATCCGCGACATCGCGAAAGTGGTCAACCTGCGCTCCCGACCCGGCTTCAGCTTCGTCGGCGAGGACCTCGACGGGGTCCGCTCGTTGCTGCGTTCGATGCTGAGCGGGCTGGCGGTGTTTCACAATCCGCTGGACGTCAAGTTGATGGTGGTGACCCGACACCCCGAGCTGTGGTCGTGGATGGTCTGGCTCCCGCACAACCAGCACGACGAGCTGTTCGACGCCTGCGGGTGGCGGCGCCTGGTGTTCACCAGCCCCTCCGAACTCGAGGCGACGCTCGGCGCCGACCTGCACATGAAAGGCAAGCGCGGCGCCTGGCGGCCGCCGTCAGCGCCGAGTCCCACCACCATGGGCTCGGCATTGGAGACCGGCACTGACAGCCACGATCTGGGTCCGCATTGGGTGATCGTCGACGACAACACCGGCAGCCCCGAGGCCTGGGAGAGCGTCGTCGGGCGCGTCGGCAAGGAAGGCATCACGGTGTTGCGGGTCGCCTCCCGGCTCGGCAACGGTGTCGGGTTCGCCCGCGACGAGATCTTCGAGGTGACCGGCAATCCTTCACGGCCCATGCTGCGCGCCGGCGGCAAGTTCTTCGCCCACGCCGATCAACTGTCGGTGCCGCGGGCCTACCGCTACGCGCGGGCGATGGCGCGCTGGTCGCCGACGGCCAGCGTCGACGTCGCCGACGCGGGCAGCGGCGCACTGGAACTGTTGCGCGCGCTGGGAATCGACGATGCGCGCGAGCTCAACGTCGACCGGCTGTGGGCCGAGCGGCGCAGCCGCGGCGATGAGCGCTGGGCTGAGATCCCGGTCGGCGCCAAGCCTAACGGCGAACTGCAGAACGTCGTGCTGCGCGCAAAAGACTTCGGCGGCTTCGGTTTCCACTCCGTGGTGATCGGCACCAGCGGCTCGGGCAAATCGGAGTTCTTCCTGTCCCTGGTGTACGGCATCGCGCTGACGCACTCCCCGGAGACCTTCAACGTGATCTTCGTGGACATGAAGTTCGAGTCCGCGGCCCAGGACATCCTCGGCATCCCGCACGTGTCGGCGGCCCTGTCCAACCTCGGGAAGGACGAGCGGCACCTCGCCGAACGGATGCGCCGCGCCATCGACGGTGAGATCGCCCGGCGCTACCGCCTGTTCAACTCCGTCGGCGCGCGCGACGCCAACGACTACGAGGAGATCCGGCTGGCCGGTCGGGACCTGGAGCCGGTGCCGATCCTGCTGGTGGTGATCGACGAATACCTGGAGCTGTTCCAGAACCATCCCAAGTGGATCGACCTGATCATCCACATCGGCCAGGAAGGCCGCGGCGCCAACGTCTTCTTCATGCTCGGCGGACAGCGCCTGGACCTGTCGTCGCTGCAGAAGGTCAAGTCCAACATCGCCTTCCGGGTCGCGCTGCGCGCCGAGTCCGGTGACGACAGCCGCGAGGTGATCGGCTCGGACGCCGCCTATCACCTGCCCTCGAAAGAGAACGGCTTCGGCCTGTTGAAGGTCGGCCCGCGCGACCTGGACCCGTTCCGCTGCTTCTACCTGTCGGCGCCGTTCGTCGTCCCCAAGCGCAAGTCGTCGACGGGCAAGACCCTCGACATGACCTTGACCAAGCCGCGGCTCTACACCTGGCAGTACCAGCCGCTGGACGAGGCGGACGCCCAAGCGCTGCAGGATATGTCGGCCACCGACGCCGAGCCCGACGAGTTCCTTCTGCACGCCGACGGCTTCAAGAAGAAGAAGATCGTCGACGTGCTGCGCGAGTCCCTGATCGCCGCCGACCGCAAGGCACCGCACCTACCGTGGCTGCCCCCGTTGGAGATCTCCGAGTCGGTCGACGAGCTGGTGGCCCGTTACCGCGGCAAGCCGTGGGACGTCGACTACGGCCGCAACCCCGGACTGGTGTGGCCGCTGGCGGTCAAAGACATCCCCGAGGACGCCCAGCAGCTGGTTCACTGCGTCGACGTGTTGCGCAGCAACGTGATGGTCGTCGGCGCCAAGAGCCGCGGCAAGACGACGACGCTGATGACGCTGATGTGCTCGGCGGCGCTGATGTACTCCCCGGCGCGGTTGACGTTCTTCTGTGTCGGCGGCGCCACGCTGGGCTACGCCGAAACCCTGCCGCATGTGGCCGATATCGTCTCACCGGCCGACCGCGAGGGCGTGGAGCGAACCGTTGCGACCATGGCCGCGCTGATCAGCGCCCGGCAGGACACCTTCCGCCGCGACAAGATCGACATCAACGAATTCCGGGACCGGCGCTTCGGTTCCGGCGGCGAAAGCCTCGCGGGCACCGATCCCAATGACCCGTACGGCGACGTGTTCCTGGTCATCGACGACTTCTCCGACCTCTACGCCGCCGACACCATGCTCGGCGACCGGATCATCGCGCTCAGTGGTGTCGGTCCCGAGTACGGCGTGCACCTGATGACCAGCGCTTCCGGCTGGATTCACGGTCAGCGTCAGACGCTGCTGCAGAACTCCGACGTGCGCATCCAGTTGCGCCTGCAGAACCCGGGTGAGAACGAGATGGGCACGGCGTCTCTGGATGCCCGCGATGCCGCCAAGCGCACCGTGAACCGGCCCGGCTTCGGTCTGACCGAGTCGCTGCACGAGATGCTCATCGGGGTGCCGGAGCTGGCCGCCGAGGACGGCGCCCGGATCGGAACCCGAGAACTGGGGGCGCGGGTCGCCGAGGTCGCGGGCGTGACCAAGCACGCCACGCTCAAGCGGCTGCCGCCCGCGGTGGCGCTGTCGGAGATCCTGGCCTACGACGTGGCACAGCGTCCGCCCGCCCAGACCGCCCCGTCGATCGCGTTCATGATCGGCGAGCAGCACGATCTGCTGCCGGTACCGCTGATGCTGTCCGAACATCCCGGGATGATGATTCTGGGGCGGGCCCTATGCGGCAAGAGCGCCACCCTGGCCGCTATCGGCGAAGCGGTGATGGCGCGGTTCAGCCCGCAGGAAGCCCAGATCACCATCGTCGACCCCAAAACCGGACCGCTGCGTGACCTGCAGGGAGCCGGCTACGTCAATGCCTATGCCTACGACCAGGACGAGATCGACGAGGTGCTGACCACGCTTGCCCAGCAGGTTCTGCTGCCCCGGCTGCCCGCCAAGGGCCTGAGCCAGGAGGAGCTGCGCGCGCTCAAGCCCTGGGAAGGGCCGCGCCATTTCGTGCTGGTCGACGACGTGCAGGATCTACGTCCGGCCCAGATCCATCCGGCCAAACCCCCGGTGGGCGCGGCGTTGTGGAAGCTGATGGAGCGGGGCCGCCAGATCGGGCTGCACGTGTTCGCCACCAGGAACTCCTCCAACTTCGGCCAGCTGGAGATGGACCCCTGGGTCAAGACGCAACGCGCCGCCAAAGTGCCCACTTTGTTCATGGACAACGACCCGCAGAACAAGGTCAATCGGATGGTGCGGGCACAGGCGTTGCCCGCGGGCCGGGGATTACTGGTCAACGATTCCGAAGTGGAAGGTGTGCTGGTCGGAGTGCCCTCGTCGATGATCCACGATTTCGAGCAGCAATAACCGGTATTTACATCATGAAGTGACGGCGGCTCCATATCGGTTTACGATCGACTCCGACCTGCCAACGTCGGCATATCAGCGATGAGGCTGATGAGGCATAGGGGAGGAATTTATGTTCTCTGTAGAACCGGAAGCAGTCCTGGCGTCATCGGGCGTCGAAGCGGGAATCACCGCTGAAACGGAGGCGGCCGCCTCCGCGGCCAGCCCGGCCCTGCTGGGCGTGCTGCCGATGGGTAACGACCCCGATTCCATCGCGTTCCAGGCCGCCCTGCTGGCATCCGGATCCGAATACCTGGGCATCGTCGCCGAACATTCGGCGCAGCGCGGGCTGTTCTCCGGCGCGCAGGCCACCGCCTCGGGTGTGTACGGCGCCACCGAGGCGCTGCGAGCCGCCACCGTCGCACTCGGCGGCTAATCAGTGGCCGACCCGGGGTGGGCCGCCCGCACACCGGAGACCAACGACATGTTGCTCAAATCCGGCGCGGGCGTTGCGACCATGCTGACCAACGGGGCGGCATGGACGTCGTTGGGTGTGGCCCACCACGCGTCGGGAATCGCCTCGGCGGTCAACACGGCCTTGACCTCGATCGGCTGGATCGGCGCCGGATCGGAGGGGTCGGTTCTCAACGCAACCCTGCTGAACGTGGCCCTGCACGGGCTGGCGGGCTGGGTCGATGTCAAAGCGCCGATCGTCGCGGCGGCAGTCGAGGCCTATCAGCTGGCCTACGGCAGCATGCGTACCACGCAGGAGTGCGAGGAGAACCGGGTCGAGACCGCCACCGACTACGGCATCAATCCGTCGGTGCTGGGGGCGTTGACGCCGCGCATCACGTCGCTCGAATTCGAGTACTACGGCCTGTTCTGGCCCAACAACGCCGCGGTGGGCGCGTCCTACGGGGCGGTGCTGACCGCGCTCACCTCCAGCCTGACGGTGCCGGCACCGGTGGCCGGGATGGGCGCTTCACCCGCGGCCCCGGCGGCTGCGGCCAGCGCGGTCGGCGAAGCGGCATCGCAGGCCGCGGCCGGTGGTGCTATGCGCGCCGCCTACACCGGTACGTCGTCGGCAACCAATGCCGCCGGCCAGGGCGCCAACGCCGCCCAGGGCATGGGCTCGCAGATGAGTTCGATGCTGGGACCGGTCCAGCAGATCGGCTCGACGCTGATGCAAGCGCCGCAGTCGCTGATGCAGATGCCGCAGTCGATGATGAGCCCGATGCAGTCCCTGATGGGCATGTTCATGAACCCGAGCATGCTCGGCGGCGCTCTCAATCCTGCCGGGGCCGGCGGGGCTCCAGCCACCGCCATGCTGGCCAATGCGACGGTCTCACCCGGTGCGGGGGGCTTCGGGGGCGGCGGAGCTGGCGCGCCGGTGTCCGCGTTCACCCGGCCGGTGAGCGCATTCGAATCCGGCGGCGGCCGTCCGGTCGGGTTGCGGCCCAGCGGCGCGCTGGGCTCCGTCGAGTCCCAACGGGTGACAACCACCAGTGCCGGAGGCATGGGCGGCATGCCCATGGCCCACGGCGCGGGGGCAGGCGGAAAAGGCCAGGGCGACCGGTCCTCCGACCGGACCCACACCGTGAGAGTTGTCGACGACCGGGTGTGACCTGGGCGTTTGCTGAATACAGGGTGAATCGACACATCCGAGAGGAGCCAATACACTACCGCCAGCTACATCCCGCCGAACCCGGGGGGGTTGTTCTACAACCGAGGAGGAACCGATGGCAGCCATTGTCGTCACGCCCGAACTGATGCGGAACACCGCGTCGAAGTTGTCGCAGCACATCGAACACGCGCAGGCGATCGCCAACCAGTACCTGGCCGACCACGAGAACATCCTGGGTGCTGGGACGTGGGACGGTGGCGGCTCCAAGGCCTCGTACGCCACCGCCGCGCAGATCCACGAAGACATGCAGAAGGTCCTCACCGGTGGCCACCGCCTGACCGAGGGCCTCAACCAGGCCGCTGCCCTGATGGAGTCTCACGAGTCCCACTCCGAGCACGCCTTCCACTCGCTCTTCGGCGGACAGTCCGCCTAACCCCCGACCCCCGTACTCGAAAGGACAACGATCCCCATGGCAGACAGTGGCGGTATCACTTACAACCCCGGCCCCGTCTCCGACCACGCCCACAGTGTGGTCAGCAGCGCCGGCACCCTCGACCAGATCCACCAGGACTCCCACCAGCTCACCCAGATGCTGACCGAGTACTTCGCCGGCCACGGCGCCACCGGCTTCTTCGAAGCCCAGGCCCAGATGCTGTCCGGCCTGCAGGGCCTGATCGAGACCATCGGACAGCACGGCTCCACCATCGGCTCCGTGCTGGAAGGCGCCATTTCGACCGACCAGACGATCCAGTCGCTTTTCTGATCGACCCCGATCGTCGCCGAGGTGGGGTGTCTGCGCGACCGGCGCAGATGCCCCATTTCGTGTGTCAGGCCGACTACCGCAACTACAGGTGAGACGAGGGTGACGTGCTGACTACGACGCTCGACGGGCTGTGGGTGCTGCAGGCGGTCACCGGGATCGAGACGCTCTGTCCCGAACTGGGTCTTCGTCCCCTGCTGCCCCGCCTGGACACCGCCGAGCGGGCGCTGCGGCACCCGATCGCCGAGGAACTCACCGCGATCGGCGTGCTCGATGACCAGGGCGAAGTGGACTCGATGGTCCGGGAATGGCTGACGGTGATCATGCGGCGCGACATCGCGCTGATGCTGAACCTGCATTTCCCCGGCCGTCCCACCGGCGATCCCCAGCAAATGACCCGCATCTCGATCAGCCGGTTCGCCTCCTGGTGGGTGGTGCTCGAACGCCACGACCAAGAGGTGCGGCTCTATCCCGCCGGCAGCGCCACCGACCAGGCGGCCGCGGGCGATCTGCTGGTCGGCCAGATCGAGCGGTTGTGCGGCGTCACCGAGGCCGCCAAGCTGCGGCCGGTCACCCTCGACACCAAGGAGCTGCTCGAGCGGGTCCGCGACCAGGACAGTCTGCGGAGGTACCTGGCGGCACAGCGGCTCGACATCGACCAGCAGCAGATCGTGGCGCTGGCCGCCGACCCGGAGCTGTCCGGGCAGGCCAACATCGTCGCGATCCAGCCGGGTGCCGGCCCCGAGGAACTGGCGCGGATGGCGATCGCGGACACGGCGGTGCTGATCTCGGACACTCCGTCGGGCCGCGTCTGCGTGGAGAACATCGACAACGGTGGCCGCCGCTACCAGATCGTCTCCCCCGGTACGCGTGCCGACGTCGCCAACGCCATCCTGCGGCTCATCGCTCGACTTCCCGCCGGCGCGGACTGGCATTCACATCGGCGCGTTGTATGACAGTGAATTCACATCTTCACCATTACCGTGCATTACCGTCCCCCATCAGAAACGTTGCAAACACGGAATCAGCAGCCGTGTTAACATCACGCACGTGACGAGCCCATGGAATAGCCAGAATATGCCTGACGAAGGCTCATCCGGGCGATGGGATCCGGCATCCAGCCACCGCTACCGGGATTCCGTATCGGACTCCATGCGCATTTCCGACCTGGCGACTCCGCGGAAGATTCCGCCCGGATCGGGCTGGCGGAAACTGATCTATGTCGCGTCGGCGAAAGTTATTAATCCCGGCGAATCCCCGCGCGAACGTCATTACCGTGATTTGCGCAATAGAATTCGTCGGCACATCCGGCGTCAGTACGTGATCACGTTGGTGTCCGGAAAAGGCGGCACCGGTGTGACGACGATGACCGCCGCTATCGGCAGCGTGTTCCGGGAATGCCGACCGGAAAATGTGATCGCGATTGACGCCGTTCCGGGCTTCGGGACCCTGTCCGATCGCATCGACGAGCACCCGCCCGGCGACTACTCGGCCGTTTTGAGCGACACCGACGTGCAGGGATATTCCGATATTCGCGAACACCTCGGGCAAAACGCCGTCGGCCTGGATGTCCTGGCCGGTAACCGCACCTCGGATCAGCTGCGCCCGCTCGTCCCGGCCATGTTCAGCGGGGTGTTGTCGCGACTGCGGCGAACCCACAACGTGATCCTGGTCGACACCTCCTCAGACCTGGAGCACCCGGTCATGAAGCCGGTGTTGGAGAACACCGACACGCTGGTCTTCGTCTCCGGCATCACCGCGGACCAGTCTCGCCCGGTGTTGCGGGCGGTGGACTACCTGGCCTCGCAGGGCTACCACGAGCTGGTGTCGCGGTCCACGGTGATCTTGAACCACTCCGCACCGGGTGAGGACAGCGCCGCGGTGGCCTATCTGACCGAACGGTTCAGCAAAACCGGCGCCACCGTGGAGGTCATGCCGCATGACGCCCATCTGGCAAAGGGCGGAATCATCGACGTTCACAACGAGGTGAAGAAGAAGACCCGGCTGCGGTTATTTGAAATAACCGCCGGTCTGGCCGACAAGTTCGTGCCCGACACCGAAAGGTAAGCACGGTGACTTCTCCGACACCAGCTAAAGTCGCGTTTCCGGCACGCTGTGCGGTGAGTCTCGCCTACGACAAACACCTCGTGTCCCAGGTCTTCCCGGCCGGTATTCCGGTGGAGGAATTCTTCGAGGGAATGGTCGAGCTGCTCGACGAGGATCTGCGGCACCACGGTTTCGACGGGGTGGCTCTCCCCCCGGGCAGTTACGAGCTGCACAAGGTCAACGGGGTCCGGCTGGACATCACTCGCAGCCTCGACGACCTAGGCGTACAGGACGGCGACACCCTGGTTCTGGTCCCGGCGGTGGGCGGCGACTCGTTCGAGCCGCAGTACGAATCGCTGTCGAGCGCGCTGGCCGCGACGGCCCGTCGGCTCGGCGCGCAACCCGAGATCAAGTGCCAGGAGTGTGGGCACAAGGCCGACGAGCAGACCGTGACACGGCTGCTCAACGTCAAAGTCGATCGGATGTTCGCCCCGGTCACCGCGTTGACCGCGGCACATACCGCGATCGGGCTGATGGCCATGGCGGTGGTCGTACTGTCGACGCTCGCGGTTCGGGCCCGGACGTTCAGCGACAGTTGGCCGCCCGCGGCGGTCCTGGCCGGCCTCGGCGCACTGCTGGCATTGGGTGCCACCGTGATCCGGCGGAATTGGCCGGCACGCGACGACTTGTTCAGCGGGTTCGGCTGGCTAGCCGTACTCGCACTGTCCTGCGCCGCATTGTGCGCGGCGCCCGGTGCCCTGGGTGCGCCGCACCTGTTGATCGGGGTGACCGTCCTGGCATTGGGCGCGATCGGGCTGAGCGTGCTGCTGCGTTCGCAGACCGCGGTGGCCACCGCGATCGTCACCGCCGCGGGGGTCGGCGGGGCGGTGGCGGCAGCGCGGATGTGGCATCCGGTATCGCCGCAGGTGATCGGCATCTGCATGCTGTTGGGGCTGCTGATCCTGTTACGCATGTCGCCGACGATCGCGCTGTGGGTTGCCCGAGTGCGGCCGCCGTACTTCGGTTCGATCACCGGGCGGGACCTGTTCGCGCGGCGCGCCAACATGCCGATCGACACGGTCTCCCCCGTCAGTCCGGAGGACGGCGAGGACGACGAGGACGATCTGGTCGACATCTCGGCGCGCGGCGCCGCGATCGCGGCCTCGGCACGGTTGATCAACGCGGTCCAGGTCGGGATGTGTGTCGCGATCGCCACGGCGCTGCCGATCGCGGTCTGGATGGTGTTGGAACCGGGCGGCGCCCGGCCGCGTGGTGCGTTGACGCTGTGCGGTCTGGTGGCGGGCCTGTTCATCACCCAGGGCCGCGGGTTCGCCGGCCGCGTCCAAGCGATCGCCCTGGTGGGCGGGGCGTGCGCGGCCGTGCTCACCGGAATCGTCAAATACGCGCTGGCGTACCCCGGCGACACCGCCGGCGGGTTCTTGTGGCCCGCCGCCGCCATCGCGGTCTTCACCGGCCTCGGGGTGGCCGCCGGCCTGCTGGTCCCCGAGACCAAGTTCGTGCCCTGGATCCGGCTGGCCGTCGAATGGCTCGAAGTTCTGGCGTTCATCGTGGTGGGGGTGCTTGGCGCTTGGCTGGGAGGGCTGTTCGTGTGGGTGCGCAACTGAACCCCGTGTGCGCCCGCGGGGCAGCGGTCGCCGCGGTGATGCTGTTGGTGAGCCTGTCGAGCAGCCCGCCGCTGGCGCAGGCCATCGAGCCGCCGTCCGTCGATCCGGCTCTGGTGCCGGCGGACGGGGTGCCCGGGCCGGATCAGCCGATGCGCCGCTCGAATTCGTGCAGTGTGCCGATCACCGTCAGCAACCCCGATGTGGCCCAGCTGGCACCGGGATTCGACATGCTGGGGATCGCCGCGGCGTGGCAGTACTCCACCGGCAACGGCGTGCCGGTGGCGGTCATCGACACCGGAGTCACACCCAACCCCCGGCTGCCGGCGATCGCCGGCGGCGACTACATCATGGGCGGCGCGGAGGGCCTGGGCGGTCTGCAGGATTGCGATGCGCACGGCACCATCGCCGCGTCGATCATCGCCGCGGCCCCGCTGGGTGTGCTGCCGATGCCCCGCCCGATGCCGGAAGTCCCGGCGTTCCCCCCGCCGGCCGGTCCGCCGCCAAGCATCGGCGAACCACTGCCGCCGGCCGATGTGCCCGGCCCACCGGCCCCGCCGCCGATGCCGGCTCCGGTGACCATCACCCAGGTGGCACCGCCACCCCCGCCACCGGCCGTGGTTTGAGCGAACCGATCCCCAGGATGGCCGCCTCCGGGTAATTGATCACCGTCGGGCTGGCG
>LZME01000128.1 GCA_001673575.1 Mycolicibacter heraklionensis
TGCGCCGACATCGCCGCCTGCTCCGCCTGCGCCATCGTCGACCGCATCAACGCCGCCTTGGCACCAAACGCCGACTCTGAGGCCACCAACTGCGGAATATGCGCATCCAACAAACTCATCCCCGCACTCCTCTCACCTATCGATTAGTCGCAGCCCACGCCGTCTGGGTTCCATGGAAACCGTGACCGCTCGTTGCTCGCATGGTGAGAGCGGCTACAGCACTTCCGGACCAGAACGCCGGGGAGTCAGTCCGTTCAATAACTGAGGATCAACGCTACGGCATTTGCCTCGTTCTACGAACCGTTAATTGGTTCAATAGCCGCGAATGCGGATTAACTTTTATTCGCTCGGTGGGTGTCCGCCCTGGGGTTCCCACGAGGTGGGCAGCATCGGCAGAGTGGGGCCTCCGCCGTATTCGTCTCCGGTCACGTCCGCCAGCCCGGCGGCGTGCGCCAACCCGGTCTTGCCGAACGTCCCCGTGAAACCCACCGCGCTGGGGCGGGTCCGCCGCGCGAAGCCCGGTTCAGGCCCCGCGTCATCGTCCTCGAGGTATTCGTAGCGGTAGCCGGGGTCGATCAATCTGCCGCACCGACGGCCGCCATGGCGCGCCGTGGCGGCCACCGGTTCGCCCGCCGCCGCTGCGGCGCCAACACTGGCGGCCGGCCGGGCCGATCTCACGCCGGCCCTGCCGGCAGCGCTCTGCGCTGAGGGAAGCCAGCCGACCAGGTAGCTGTGGAAGGTGCCCTCGGTGCCGATCAAAGGGGGCGCCGCCGGTGGTGGCGGTCCGGCGCCGACGGGGGCAGCGGAGGCAGGCAACGTCGCCGCCGGGGCGGGCGGCGCCGCCGAACCCGGCACCGTCGCGGGGTTCGGCGCCGGTGCGGGCACACCGGCCGGGATGACCGGCGCCACGGCAACAGGTGCCGCCGGTACCGATACCCCCGGGGCGGGGATACCGGCCAGCCCCGCCAATCCGGCCAGGCCGGCCGGCGGCCCCACCGCCGCGAGGCTGCCGATCGCCAGGTTCAGCCCGATGCCCGCCAGCAGTGGGGACAGCTGCAGCAGGAATCGCAGGCTGCGTAGTGTCCAGTTCACGGCGCGGTAGGTCTGCCAGGCGACGAAGTAGCTAGTCAGCTGCCACCACTGGGCGGGAGTCAGCACGCCCTGGAAGTTCTGTTGCAGCCAGGCCAGCGCCTTCTCGTTACCGTTGACGAAATTGGACAGGTTCTGCAGGAATTCGGCGGCGCTCCAGTTAGGCTGCCCTTGGCCGGGCACCTGCTGACCGTCGGAGCCGAACAGCATCTGCCAGACCTCGGCCGGTGTCGGCAGGTCAAAGGCTCCGCCACCGCCTCCGCTGTTGCCGCCGTTGCCTCCGCCGCCACCACCGGCGCCGCCTCCGGCCGCTGCGACGCCGGCTTGTGTGCTGCCGCTGGTGTGCCCCAAGTTTCGCGCGCTCTCGGTGGTCGCTTGGTAAGCGCTCATGACGGTGGCGGCCTGGGTCCACATCCGGGCGTAGTCGGCCTCGTTGACCGCGATCGGCACGGTGTTGATCCCGAAGAAATTGGTCGCCACCAGCACCGCGTGGGTGGTGTGGTTGGCGGCCAGCTCGGCGAGGGTGGGCATGGCCGCCAGGGCGCTGCTGTACGCCGACGCGATCACCTGGTGCTGGGCGGCGGTCCGGGCGCTGAGCGTGCCAGCCAGTTGCAGCCAGGCCAAATAGGGCAGATGCGCTGCCTCATACGCATCGGCGGTCGGACCGGCCCAGACCTGCTGGGAATCGCCGAGAACGGCGGCGAGATCACTTGCGGCAGCGAGGTACTCACTGCTCAATGTCGCCCACGCCGTCGACGCCGCAAGCAGCGGCCCCGGCCCCGGCCCGGTGCTCAGCATTGCTGAGTGCACCTCGGGCGGGGCCGCCATCCAGGTGGCGGGGGCCGACATCACCGCACCGCTATTGCCCAAACACCGACGCCGCCATGGTGTCTGCTACCTGGTAGTTGGCCCCAGCTTGCGCGACTCCCACGCCGGCGCGGCCCAGCACCTCTGCGCCGCGCGCAGCGACCGCCTCGTGCTGGCTGCCCTGCAAGCTGAGTTCCGCCGCGGCCTGCAGCGACACCGGATCGATCGCGGGCGGTACCACCGCGGTGATCAACGGAGCCGCGTTCGCATGCGCTGCCGCCAGTGCAGCGGTGATTGCCTCGACCGCCGCGCTTGTGGCGGCCAAGCCCTCGGGTACAACGCGCAGGACCATGACGGAGCCCCCTTCCGGCCGATATGCCACCAACCATACCTGCGGATACTTACGTTGTTGCAGTCACGATATGCCACTCTGAGCTCTCAATGATCCCGTAAATGCGGATACACATCAGTGCTTCTTGACCACCGATCGTGGTGCGGTTCGCCAACGACGGCGGCCTTCGCCGTGGTGCACGGGCGGGTCCAGGAGCAGCACCGCGCGCCCATCCAGCAGAACGGGCCGGACCCAGTCGCCCAACTCGATCAGTTCTCCGGGCGCGGGTCGATGGCCGCTGCCGTCACGGGCGTCGTCGATGGGCACGCTGGCCCGGAGTTCTTCGACGGTTGTCTCGGTGGGCAAGTTCCCGAGTCCGGGCAACGTGATGAACAGACCGTCGTTGCCGGACAGTTGCAGACCGACCGCCGCCAAAGCACCCAGGACCCCGTCGTGGGTGCCGCCGTGTCCGGACACGTGCACACCGAGCGCGTCGCCGAGCCGGCGGGCCTGCGCCCGCTGCAGCACTTCCCGTTTGGCCCGCCGACCGAAGTCCACCAGCGGGCCGGTGTCGGCTAGATCCGCCGGAATTGCCACCGCTAGACCGGGATCCGCGGCCGGCGGGCAGACCCGTTCCAGGAATCCGGCCACAAAGCCGATGATCTCGTCGCGCACTGCGTGTGGGTCGGAACCAGGGCTGCGCCAAGCCAGGCACGCGCTGGAATTGTGCGAGGTGTAGGGGACCCTGTCGTCGACGAGGAGTTGATGCCGGGTGGCGCCGGCCTCGCTGCCCAGGCCGGCAGCGGCCAACTCCCGCAATAACGCTCGGGCGCGCCGGCCAGTGCCGGGACTGAACTGGTCATCGGTGTCGTCGATGCCGATCAGCAGATCGACACCGGCAAAGACCGTCACGGGTTGACGACCACGGTGCTGACATCGCGAACCCACCGGTCGCGCTCGAGGTCGACGCCCGCCAGCTTGAGGGTGTCGCGTTTGGTGAAGCTCAACACGACCTGGTCGGTGAGCTCGGCGGCGGTCAGCGTCTGCGCCGGGTCGCGTCCTTCGAACCGAACGCTATGGACCGCAGTGGCGCCGGCCGCGTCCAGAACCGCGCGCACCGCAGGGCCTGCCTGCACGGGGCTTCCGTGGGATTGCGGCGTGGCTATCTCGGTCTGCGGCAGGCCACCCAGTCGGGCCAGGTCGAACTCGTCCAGTATTCGACCGTCCTGCCGGACCACCAGGTGAAACCCGGGCGCCGTGTCCTCGCCGATGTCGGTGTCGGCATTGCACCCTGTCACTCCGATGCCAACGACCAGCGCCGCCAAACCCAGTCCGAACCGGCACCCAACAGATGACCGCATGTGCATGACCGTAAGCACGCGTCAATACGTATTCAAGCTGCCTGGGGCCGATCCAGCCCTCAGATGAGGTTGTGCGGTCCGGCCGTCGGGCCTACCTTGAGGCGATGACCGTGCTGCCATGGACCACACCGCGACCGTCCAGCCTGGCTCTGGCCCGCGAGGTAGCGTTCCCGGCCGCCGCTGCTGTGGTGATCACCTTGTCTTCGGACATGCGGATGCCGCTGGGATTGCCCGGGCATCGCGGCCTGGTGTGGCTGACCCTGCTGGTGGCGGTGGCCCTCACCGCACGACGGCCGCAGACGGTGCTCGCGGTGGGTGCGGTGTCCACGGCAGCCACCGTATTGCTGCAGTCCGGTCCCGGCCCCTGGGCCGGGGTTCGCTATCTGGGCGCCGCAACGTTTCTCTACCTGCTGACCACCAGCCCGGCCGTGCAAAGCCGCCGCTGGCTGGTCGCGCTGGCTGCAGCTCCGATACACCTTGTCGCGCTTGCTGTTCCGATTGCGACTGGGCTTATCGGCGGCCACCACGCGGCGGTGGTAGGCGTCGGCTACAAGGCGCTGTTCCACCTCGGGTTCGGCCTGGTAGCCGGAATCCTCGGCTGGGCGATCGCCGCCGCGATCGACTGGGCGACCCCGGAGACTTCGCGCGGCGCCTAGCCGGAATTACAGCCAGTACCGCTGCCCGGCCCGCCCGGGCCGCCGCCACCAGGGTTGGGGACACATCCGCCACCGCCGCCGCTATGGCTGCCGGGCGTGTTCCCGGTGGTACCGGCTGCGCCGTTGCTCCCGCTGATGCTGCCCGCTCCGCCTTGGCCACCGACGCCGCCCTGGCCACCGGGGCTGTCGGGACCTCTGATCCCGGCGTAGCCGCCGTTGCCACCGTCACCACCGTTGCCGCCGTTGCCGGACATCAAGGCGGCACTGCCACCCGCGCCACCACGCCCGCCGTTGCCGCCCGCGGTATTGGTGCCTGAGGCGCCGCCGCCCCCGCCACCTCCTCCGCCGCCACCGCCGCCGCCGGTTCCGCTGCCACTCACCGCGGCTCCGTCGCCGCCCGTACCGCCGGCACCGCCATCACCGCCGTTGCCGTAGCCCAGGGATGCACCGTTACCGCCGGCGCCACCATTACCGCCGGCGCTCCCGGCCCCAGCAGACACACCTTGGACGCCCAGCAGGCCGAGGCCGCCGTCGCCGCCATTTCCACCGTTCCCAAACCACGAGCCGGCGTTACCGCCCGCGCCGCCGTCACCGCCGGGGACCGCGACACCGGTGGAATCGCCCCCGGCGCCCCCACTGCCGCCGTTGCCGAACATGCTGCCGCCGTCGCCACCGGCACCGCCCGCTGCGCCGGCCGCACCCGCACCGCCATCGCCGCCGTCACCGAACATCCCGGCCGAGCCGCCCGCCCAGCCGACGCCGTTGTTCACGCCGACCTCACCGGCGGCCCCGGCCCCGCCGTTGCCGAACAGGAATCCGCCGTCACCGAGATCACCGAACATGCCCGTGCTGCCCAGCAGCGAGGTATTCGCGTCGGTGAAGTCGTCGAGGCCATTGCCGATCAGGTCCCGCCCGAACAGATACACGAACGGCTGGTTGATCATCTCGGCGATCTGCATGCCGGAGGCGCTGGCGAGCCATTCCTGCAGCGAGTCGTTGATCGACTGCCAGAAGTCGAGCGGGCCAGCCTCGGCACTGCCCAGTCCCAGATCGCCGAAGTCCCCGAACGGGTCGGCAGCCGGCCCGCCGTCGACGACATCTGCTATCGGATCGACGAACAGGTCCCACAGGTCGGCATGCGCGGGCGGCGCGAGGCTGATCGGCGCCAATCCGGCGACCAAGAACGCGCCGGCCGTCATGCCGGCGCTGATCAGCCGGCTGCCGGTCCGGCGACTGCGGTCGCGACGATCACTGGCCATCGGGCGCCTCCTTGGGTTTCCGACCAGGGCTTACTCAGTCCGCTCACACTAATCGCTTTATCGAAAAAGCGACACTGAACCCGCAGTAGCGCCCGCTACTGCGGGATAAGCGCCCGGAATGTGACGTGACTGCGTGTTCCTGCAGGACCGCTGGGTCAGTCGATGATGCGGTCGGCTCGGCTGTAGATGTTCATCGAGTCACCGCGAAGAAACGCGACCAAGGTCAGCCCGCATTCGCCGGCCAAGTCGACCGCCAACGACGACGGCGCCGAGACCGCGGCCAGTACGGGGACCCCGGCCATCACCGCCTTCTGGGTCAGCTCGAACGACGCCCGCCCGCTGACCAGCAGCACGGTCCCCGACAGCGGTATCCGACGCCGCTCGAGCGCCCAGCCGATCACCTTGTCGACGGCGTTGTGCCGGCCGATGTCCTCGCGCACCACCTGCATGGCGCCACCGGCGGTGATGTCGAACAGTGCCGCGGCATGCAGGCCGCCGGTGCTGGCGAAGACGTCTTGCGCGGCGCGCAACTGATCAGGCATCGCGGTCAGCGCCGCCGCGGAAACCTGTACCGGGTCATCGCCCGGGCGATACCGGCTGGCGAGGCGGACCGCATCCAGCGAGGCCTTGCCGCAGATACCGCAGGAGGAGCTGGCGTAGAAATTCCGGGAGATGTCCACCGCCGGGGGCGGCACGTCCGGCGCCAGCGTCACATCGAGCACGTTGTAGGAGTTGGGGGCCTCCGAGTCGTCGCCGCAGTAACGCGCGCTCACCACATCGTCACGGCCGCCGATGATCCCTTCGGAGAGCAGAAAGCCCTGCGCCAACTCGACATCCGAGCCCGGTGTGCGCATCGTGACGGTGAGCGGCGCGCCGCCCAGCCGGATCTCCAGCGGTTCCTCCACCGCCAGCGTCTCGGGCCGCTGCGTCACCTCCCCTGCGACAAGGCGACTGACCCGCCGACGCTGCGTTATCCGACTCATCGCTCCATCATCGCCGGTCGGGTTCTCAGCCGTGCCAGGTTGCCACCGAACAGCGCGTCGCTGAGTACGAACGGGACTACGCTGCAAGGATGGTTCAGCGAAAATTCCTGGAGTGGCCGGTAATCCGGCAACTGCGCACCGGTGACGTGTTCGGCCGCGGGCCGGCGGTCACCTCCGAGCAGACCCGCAACATCGCGCCGCGAACCGCTACCGCCGATCGAGTGGTGAGCAGCGTCTGCCCCTATTGCGCGGTCGGCTGCGGCCAGCGCGTCTACGTCAAAGACGAGAAGGTCGTGCAGATCGAGGGCGATCCCAATTCGCCGATCTCACGGGGGCGGCTGTGCCCGAAAGGGTCGGCGAGCGAACAGCTGGTCAACTCGCCCGGCCGGCAGATCAGCGTGCTCTACCGGGCGCCCCGAGCCACGGGCTGGCAGCCGCTGGAGCTCGACACCGCGATCGACATGGTGGCCGAGAGGTTCATCGCCTCGCGGCGCAACGCATGGCAAGACCACGACGCCGATGGGCGGCCGTTGCGGCGCACCATGGGCATCGCCTCGCTGGGCGGCGCGACGCTGGACAACGAAGAGAACTACATCATCAAGAAACTCTTCACCGCCGCAGGCGTGATACAGGTCGACAACCAAGCTCGTATTTGACACTCCGCCACGGTTCCCGGTCTGGGAGCCTCCTTCGGTCGCGGTGGAGCGACGCAAACCCTGCAAGACATGGCGAATGCCGACTGCATCGTCATCCAGGGTTCGAACATGGCCGAGTGCCACCCGGTGGGGTTTCAGTGGGTGGAGGAGGCCAAGGCCCGCGGCGCGGTGGTGATCCACGTCGACCCGCGGTTCACCCGCACGTCGGCGGTGTGCGACAAGCACATTCCGATCCGGGCCGGCTCCGATGTGGTGCTGTTGGGTGCGCTGATCAACCACGTTCTCACCCACGACCTGTGGTTCCGTGAGTACGTGCTCGCCTACACCAACGCCGCGACCCTGGTCAGCGAGGACTTCCGCGACACCGAGGACTTGGGCGGGCTGTTCTCCGGCTTCGATCCGCAGACCGGACAGTACGACCCGTCTAGTTGGGCGTATCAAAGTCAAGGAGCCGGCGAGGAGGACATCGGCTCGCCCGGCGGTGGCCACGAGCACGGCGCCAGCGCGTCGGCGCGATCACTCGGTGAGACGCTCGGCAGCGGCGGGCCAGCCCTCGAACATGCCCGCGTGCAGCGCGACGAAACGCTGCAGCACCCGCGCACCGTTTTCCAGATCCTCAAGCGGCACTACGCGCGCTACACACCGGAGATGGTTCGCGACGTCTGCGGTATCGACGCCGCGATGTTCGACTACCTGGCGCGTGCAGTGACGGCCAACTCGGGGCGTGAACGCACCACGTGTTTCGCCTATGCGGTGGGCTGGACGCAGCACACCCTGGGCGCGCAGTACATCCGGACCGCGGCCATCCTGCAGCTGCTGCTGGGCAATGTGGGCCGGCCCGGCGGTGGGATCATGGCGCTACGCGGGCACGCCAGCATTCAGGGCTCCACCGATATCCCCACGCTCTACGACATGCTGCCCGGCTACCTGCCGATGCCCAAGGCCGGGCGTGACGACACCCTGCGCCAGTATCTGGACCGGGTCGGATCGAAGAGCCAGAAGGGCTTTTGGGCCAACGCCGACGCCTATCT
Organism: Mycolicibacter heraklionensis; assembly: GCA_001673575.1. Lineage (GTDB taxonomy): Bacteria > Actinomycetota > Actinomycetes > Mycobacteriales > Mycobacteriaceae > Mycobacterium > Mycobacterium heraklionense_A. The sequence continues at coordinate 8,174 of LZME01000128.1, forward strand.
GGTCAGCCTGCTCAAGGCGTGGTGGGGGGACGCCGCAACCGCCGACAACGACTGGGCGTTTGACTACCTGCCCCGGCTGACCGGACCACACGGCACCTATCAGGCGGTGACCGGAATGCTGAACGACGAAGTGGAGGGCTACTTCCTGCTCGGCCAGAACCCGGCCGTCGGTTCGGCCAACGGCCGGCAACAACGATTGGGCATGTCGCACCTGAAGTGGCTGGTGGTGCGGGACCTGAACCTGATCGAGTCGGCCACCTGGTGGAAGGACGGCCCGGAGATCGCCTCCGGCGAGCTGTGCACCGAAGATAACGAGACCGAGGTGTTCTTCCTGCCGGCGGCCAGTCACGTGGAGAAGGCCGGGACGTTCACCCAGACCCAGCGTCTACTGCAATGGCGCCATCAGGCCGTCGCTCCGCCGGGGGACTGCATCAGCGAGCTGGACTTCTTTATCAAGCTGGGCAACCGGATTCGCGCTCGCCTGGCCGACTCCACCGATCCGCGGGATCGCCCGCTGTTGGATCTGGTGTGGGACTACCCGGTCGATGAGCACGGCGACCCCGATCCGGAGTTCGTGCTGGCCGAGATCAACGGCCATCAATTGTCCGGTCCCGATGCCGGCCGGTGCATCTCGGGTTTCACCGAGCTGCGCGCCGATGGGTCCACCGCCGGCGGCTGCTGGATCTACGCCGGCGTCTACGGCGGCGGGATCAATCAGGCTGCCCGCCGGGTGCCTCGGGGCGGGCCCAGTCCCAGCCAGTCCGAATGGGGCTGGGCCTGGCCGGCTGATCGGCGGATCCTCTACAACCGCGCCTCGGCGGATCCCGACGGGGTGCCGTGGAGCGAGCGCAAACGCTACGTGTGGTGGGATGCCGCGGCCGGCCGTTGGACGGGCAATGACGTGCCCGACTTCGTGGTCGACCGTGCGCCGGGTGCCCGACCGGATCCGGCGTTGGGCGGTCCGGATGCGTTGGCCGGCGACGACCCGTTCATCATGCAACCCGACGGCAAGGGTTGGTTGTTCGCCCCCAAGGGCGTGGTGGACGGGCCGCTGCCCACCCATTACGAGCCGCAGGAGTCACCGGTCGCCAACGCGGTCTATCGCCAGCAGCGCAACCCCTCCCGAATCACGTTCCCCCGCAAGGACAACCTGACGGCCCCCAGCGCCGGTGAGCCGGGCGCCGATGTCTATCCCTACGTGTTCACCACCTACCGGCTGACCGAGCATCACACCGCCGGCGGAATGAGCCGCTGGCTGCCGTACCTGGCCGAGCTGCAGCCGGAGATGTTCTGCGAGGTCTCTCCGGCTCTGGCCGCCGAGCGGGGTCTGGAAAACTACGGCTGGGCCACCATCATTTCGCCGCGCGCGGCGATCGAGGCCCGGGTGCTGGTGACCGACCGGATGACACCACTGATCGTGGGCGGGCACACGGTGCACCAGATCGGACTGCCCTACCACTGGGGAGTCGGCGGCGACGCCGTGGTCAGCGGCGACGCCGCCAACGATCTGCTCGGGGTGACGCTGGACCCCAACGTGCAGATCCAGGAGTCCAAGGCCGGTTCGTGCGATATCCGGGCGGGCCGGCGGCCGCACGGTGAGGCGCTGCTGCGCCTGATCTCGGAGTATCAAAGCCGTTCCGGCACAACACCGGAGACCGGCAATGCCGCTATCGATCCAGAAGGGCGGGACTGATGGGCCAACTGTCCGGGCCGACCGACCCCGCCGCCGACGCCAGGTGGTCGCCACAGCACCCGCGCAAAGGGTTCTTCACCGACACGTCCATCTGCATCGGCTGTAAAGCTTGCGAAGTGGCCTGCAAGGAGTGGAACCACAACCCGCAGGACGGCCCGCTGGAGTTGCTCGGGTCGTCGTATGACAACACCGGTGCGCTGGGCGCGAGCACCTGGCGGCATGTGGCGTTCATCGAGCAGGGCCGCGACCGTATCGAAGAGGCACGTGAATCCGGCCGGCAGCTGATCAGCCTGGGTCTGCCGAAGCTGCCCGACGGCCGCGACGACACCGCGGATCTCGCTCCACCCGACACCGACCAGTTCCGCTGGCTGATGGCCTCGGACGTCTGCAAGCACTGCACGCACGCGGGGTGCCTGGACGTGTGCCCGACGGGTTCACTGTTCCGCACCGAGTTCGGCACGGTGGTGGTGCAGGCCGATGTCTGTAACGGCTGCGGCAACTGTGTGCCGGCGTGCCCGTTCGGGGTGATCGAGCGGCGCACCGACGGAACCGCCGCGCCGAAGACCGGCCGCGGCCCCGAACCGGTACCCAACACCGGGGTCGCCCAGAAGTGCACGCTCTGCTACGACCGGCTGGTCGACGGCCAAACCCCGGCGTGCGCGCAGACCTGCCCGACGCAGTCCATCCGGTTCGGTGACCACGACGACCTGGTCGAGCGGGCCCGGCAGCGGGTGGCCCAGTTGCATGCCCAGGGCCGTACCGAGGCGCGGCTCTACGGCGCGAATGAGCATGACGGTGTCGGCGGCACCGGCTCGGTCTTCCTGCTGCTCGATGAGCCGGAGGTGTACGGGCTGCCACCCGACCCGCGGGTGGGCACCGCCGACCTGCCGACGATGTTCAAGCGCTCGGCGCTGGCCGCAGCCGGGATGCTTGCCGCCGCGGCGGTCGCATTCCTGGGGGGACGCTCATGAGCATGGTGTCCGAGGGCCCCCGCCGCGGTGGCGGTAAACGTCGACGCCGCGGCGGTGGCGACGGCGGCCGTGAGATGCCGATGGTCCCCGACGTACAGTTCAGCTCCTACTACGGCCGTCCGGTGGTCAAACCCGCACCGTGGAAACACGAGATCGCCGCATACCTGTTCCTGGGCGGTGTGGCTGGCGGCTCCGGCTTGCTGGCCGCCGGCGCCCAGCTGACCGGCCGAAAAGTGTTGCGGCGCAATTCCCGGCTGGCTGCACTGGGGGCGATCGTGTTGAGCGCAGCGGCCCTGATCAGCGACCTGGGCCGTCCGGAACGTTTCGTCAACATGTTGCGCACCATCAAACTGACGTCACCGATGAGCCTGGGCTCGTGGATTCTGTCGGGGTTCGGTGCGGGCACGTCGCTGGCGGCGGCCGCCGAAGTGGATCGGTTGACCGGCCAGCGGCTGCCGTTGGGCCCGCTGCGTGGTGTGCTGCACGCGGCAGAGGGGCCGGCCGGCTTGGAGGCTGCGGTGTTCGCGGCGCCGCTGGCCGTCTATACCGCGGTGTTGCTGGGCGATACCGCTACCCCGACCTGGCACGGCGCGCACCGCGACTTGCCGTTCGTGTTCGTCAGCTCGGCGAGCCTGGCCTCGGGTGGCCTGGCGATGCTGACCACGCCGGTGTGTGAGGCCGGGCCGGCCCGGAGATTGGCCGTGCTCGGGGTGCTCGGCGATGTCATCGCCACCCGGGCCATGGAACATCGGATGGACCCGATCGCGGCCGAGCCGCTGCACGAGGGCCGGGCGGGGGCGATGCTGCGATGGAGCGAACGGTTGGCGATCGCCGGAGGTATCGCGACGCTGCTGGGTGGGCGCGATCGCGTGGTGGCGGCGTTGTCGGGGCTGGCGCTGCTGGGCGCCTCGGCGCTGACTCGCTTCGGGGTGTTCGAAGCCGGCATCGCCTCGGCGAAGGATCCGCGCTACACCATCGAGCCGCAGAAGCGCCGGCTGGCGGAGCGACAGGCGGCGGGGATCACCGGGGATTCGATCACGACAGCGAAGTGAGCGCTCCCGAAACTAGCCGTCGGCATCGACGACACGCCGCGCCGTGACGTCGGGAAGATGGGTATCCGGGGCGGGCATGCGCCCGAGCTACTCGGGCGCGCGGAAAACCGCCCAGCGTTGGTCAGCAGGTTGCTGGGTGCCATCCCGGCGCGCCCTCGACTTCCATCGGATACGCGACCACGGTGTCGATTTCAAATGGCCCGCCGACTTCCATGAACGAGCTTGCCTCGAAAGCGCGTGGCTGATCGGGCTTCACGCAGTCGACCATGACATACGTAACGACCGCACCCTTATCGGTATTGATGAAACTAGTCACGAGAACGTCGCTGGGGGCGCCTTTGTCGAGTGTGATCCGACCAGTTGTCGTAGGCCCGAATGTAGAGGACTGATCCTGGATGGCCGGATTCGTGACCGTGACCGATGGGGAACCGACGGAGGCCCAATCGAGCCAATCACCTCGTGTAGCAAACTCGACTGAAGCCACCGACCTACCTTGGGGCGCAGTCATTTTCAGCCCATAATCGGAATTCGGGGGCAGATGGTAGATCGTGTTGACATACGTTCCCGGCAGGCCCTCTTGGCCTTGCGTCGCAATGACAGCTCCGGCTTCATCGAGCAGCGTCAACTCGTACGGGCTACGTATCAATCCCGCCGCTGCATTCGGATTGTGCAATCGAACGCTGACCTCGTTCCCAATCTGTGTGAACCCGACGACCTGGACGGCTTGCTGGCCATTCGGGTCGGCAGATACCGCCCTTCCCTGCGCCGGCGGGGCTGTAGATTTGGTAGGCGCGGTAAGAGCAGCTGGTGTTCGGGCTTCGTTGTGGCTGCGGTCTCGATCTCGTGTGAGCATGACACCAACGGACGCAACCGCGACAGCCAGTGCGGTGGCGAATGCCGCGAGCATCGCCGCCCTGCGTCGTCGATTCGGATCCGCCTCGTTGGGGCTCGATTTGGCGAGCAGCCGAGCCTGACGTGAAGCTGCTTCGGTAGGTGCCAAAGCCGCGATTCGTTCGCCGCGCAGTGCCCGGTATGCCGCGTCGGCGAGCTCACCGGCAGTCGAGTAGCGCGCGTCCGGGTTCTTCGCCATGCCGCAGGCGACAACCTCGTCAATACCTGGAGGAAGGCTTGGTTGGCGTTCGCTCGGGATCGGTGGAGGCAGGTGCAGATGCCCAGCAATTTGTTGTTCAACGGTGACCCCAGGGAACGGTTGGTCGCCTGTCAGAAGCTGATACAGGACGCAAGCGAGCGAGTACACGTCAGCTCGATGGTCAGAACGGCTGGTGCTGAATCGTTCAGGTGCCATATATGCGAATGTCCCGACCGCCATCCCGGTGCTCGTCAGTCCTGTTTCGCCGGCAGCTCGGGCAATTCCGAAGTCGATCAGGTACACAAAGTCTCGGTCGGCGAGCAGGATATTTGCCGGTTTCACGTCGCGATGCTCGACCCCACTCGCATGTGCAGCGTCCAGGGCTGCCGCTACTTGTTCGACAATCGACACGGCGCGAGTGATTTCCAGCGCGCCGCTCGTCGTCAGCAGTGATTGCGCATCAGTTGCGTCGACGAGGCGCATGTCGAGGTACAGCTGTCCGTCCAATTCGCCGAACGCGTGAATGGGGATAACATGCGGTTCGCTGAGGCCAGCGACCAATTTGGATTCGCGTTGGAATCGCTCACGAAACTCCTGGCTTGCCGCAAATTCGAAAGGCAGAATTTTCAGTGCGACTTCACGATTCGTGGCGGTGTCGTAGGCCTTGTAGACTTGCCCCATTCCTCCCTGACCTATCTTGGAAAGGATCTGGTATCTGCCGAACGCGTAACCCTCAGAAAACATCGCAACCTCTCACTGTGACCGTCGGGATTAATTTACAGCCACGTAGGTGTGACGCTGGATCACGGGAGCAACAAACGACTACGACACGCAACTGGCGGAGGCCCCCGGCACGCGTTCATGCTTGAGCCGTCAGGAGGGTCGATGCTGTCGTCCAAGTTCATGGGTTGGCGCCGCTGCCACCGGTACCGCATATACCGACTGTAAAATCCGGCGAATGGGTACCAGCAAAACCGACGGCGAGGGAGATGTCGCCAAGGGAATCCTCATGGTCATTGCGTTCTTCGCTATTGCGTGGCCGTACTTCCTGGGGACCTGGCTCGCTGTACAGCTCGGGGCTAGCAACCCGTCGACAGCCCGAGATATTGCGGGCTGGGTTTTGGAAGCACTATGGCTCATCGCTTTGTCGTGTCTTGCCATAGGTTGGTGGCTCAGGGAGAAACAGAGGGAAACGGAAGCGCGTCACCTTGAGGCCGTGAGACGGCAACGAGTAGTGGAGTTCGGGCCGGCGGGTGCACGACTCTTCAAGGAGGCCGAAGAGTCCGTGTTGAGAATCGCCGCCTCCGAGGCCGCGCGTACAGGCTGGTTAGGAGACCCCGCAGACTTCGACTTCCACGCAGACTTGGAGGCGATCGCCGATAACCTGCGCCGCGGCAAGGAGATCCGAGCGGTGACGGCAGACGCTTCTGCGATTCAGGGCTTCACTGAGTCCGACAAGCAGATGCTTCACGACGCGCAGCTCGCAGTCGCCAGGCTGGAGAATTCCGTCAAACAACGCGTCAAGCTCATCGGTGAGTGCTCTCGGCACGCCGACGACATTGACCGCACGCTGCGTGAGGATCGCGAGAGTGTGGCGATGGCGAAGCGACGCGACGATCTGCGCGATCGCCTCGGTCCGATTCTTTATAGCTCTGGGACGATGCCGACGGAAACCGTTTCCGAATCAGCCGATGTGGTGACCGCTCGGGCGACTGCCTTCCACGACCTCAAGGTTCTCCTCGACAAACACCGGATCGAGGCAGCTGGCGAGTAGGGGCGAGTCCATTGGTGGCGCCGTGCAAACGGGCTGCGTATAGCGCTTCCCACTTGACCGGGCCCTGGCGCACCGTGAGCAGATGCACCCCAACGAGCCACGTCCAGGGGAGTGGTGTCCGCAGCGAACTCCGTTTTCGCCAATGAATGGTCAGTTGGTGCCATCTTGAAAGTGTTGCGGGTGACGCTCGGGACCACCACACGTGACCCTCGACCGGAGCCGACAGCACCGATCGCGCAGTCGAGGTGCGATATTGCCTGATGAGGGCGGTCCGTCAGGAAATACCTTGTCCCCCATGAGTAATTGGACGACTGCCCGCCGCCTGGTGTCTGGGGCCGAAGAGATGACACGAACTTGAGGCAAATCCCGGCGACACTGCGTGAGACAATTTGAAGTACCCCTGGTCACAGCGCCGCGTCATGACGCGGAGCGTGACAACCTACATCGATGTCGTACCCACGAATTTGGCGCGGCTACGGCTTAGCCGACCTGGTGTAGCTGAAATGGCCTGGAAGACAGGGTACTTCCCGGACATTCGCCATCGGAACTGGTCGTGACCACACCGCTGAGAGATATCGGGTCGATCGATACCCGGATGATCGCCGGCGCGTAGTTGCCGTCCGCGCAGATCCCCCCGTCCGGCTTGGTCACACTGAACTGCCAGTTGCCATCGGTCAGTCTCATGGGACTGGTCCAGCCCTGATTACTCGACACGGTTCCGTTGCAGTCGGCCTGACTGCAACTGGTGGCGATCGTCCAGGCGAACTCCTGGTCGGCACCCTGGTATTCGCCGTTGAGCAACGGCGGGTCAGCGGATGACGGCCCGGCGAAGACGACTGCGGCAGCGCACAACGCCACCGCCCAGGACGAGTTGCGAACAGTGCGCCGGCAAAGGTTCATAGTGATCGAGGAACCTATCAGAGTTCCACCTCATAACACGTCAATTCCGCTGCCCGCCACGGTATGTCCGATCACCGGGTGGCCGGGCAGCTCTCCGACGACCAGCAGGCCCCCGGAGGTCTGGGCGTCGGCCAGCAGCAGCAGGTCGTCCTCGGTGGTCCCGGGGCCGGGGCGCAGGTGCGGACGCACCCAGTCCAGGTTGCGACGCGTGCCGCCGGAGACGTAGCCATCGCGCAGCGCTTCGTGCGCGCCGGCGATCATCGGCACCGCAGATCGGTCGAGCACCGCACCCACCCCCGACGCACGGCACATCTTGTACAGATGTCCGAGTAGCCCGAAACCGGTGACGTCGGTGGCCGCCCGCACCCCGAGCGACAGTGCGGCTTCGGCGGCGTCACGGTTGAGTCCGACCATGGTCGCGATCGCGTCGTCGAACACCTCGCCGGTGCGCTTGTGCCGGTTGTTGAGCAGCCCCACCCCCAGCGGCTTGGTCAAGGTCAGCGGTAGGCCAGGTTGCGCGGCGTCGTTGCGCAGCAACTTGTTCGGGTCGGCCACCCCGGTGACCGCCATGCCGTACTTGGGCTCTGGGTCGTCGATGGAATGGCCGCCGATCACCGGGCAGCCCGCCTGCTGCGCCACCGCCAGACCGCCGCGCAGCACCTCCGTCATCAACTCCAGGGGCAGTGTTTCCCGCGGCCAGCCGACCAAGTTGATCGCGACCACCGGGTGTCCGCCCATCGCATAGATGTCCGAGAGCGCATTGGCGGCAGCGATCCGGCCCCAGTCGTAGGCGTCGTCGACGACGGGGGTGAAAAAGTCCGCGGTGGACAGCACCGCGAGGTCGTCGCGCACCAGCACGGCCGCGGCGTCGTCGCCGTCGTCGAGCCCGACCAGAACGTTCTCGCCGGACTGCCCGGTCAGGCCGCGCACCGCGTCCTCCAGCTCGCCGGGGGGAATCTTGCACGCGCAGCCGCCGCCGTGGGCGTAGCCGGTCAATCGCAGTTCGGTCATGCGTCAATGATGAGGTGGTCGCCGGCCGCACGGGAGATGCAGATCAGCATGTCGCCGTCGGCACGTTCGGTATCGGTCAGGGTCTGATCTCGATGGTCGACCTGCCCGCCGAGCACCCGCACCCGGCAGGTGCCACAGAATCCCTGTTTGCACGAATACGGGGTGGCGGGCTGGACTTGCAAGATCGCCGCCAACGCGGTCTGCTCGGCACCGACGGCAACGGTGGTGTCACTCCTGGCAAGGGTGACGGTGAACGGTTTGCCGTCGAGAACCGGTGGGGCAGAGAACCGTTCATAGTGTAGCTCTACGTCAGTACGGCCGATCAGCCCCTGACGGAGCACCTCCAGCATCGCCGGCGGGCCACACGCGTAGAGCGCCGTCGGCACCGGCGCATCGCCGATCAAGTCGGCGGCCGTCGGGAGCCCGTGCATGTCGTCGGTGCGGACGGCCACCTTGTCGCCGAACTGCTGCACCTCATCGATGAACGGGATGGTGTCGGCCGAGCGGCCGGTGTAGATCATCGACCAATCCAGTCCCAGGCGCTCGGCGGCGCGCATCATCGGCAGGATCGGTGTGATCCCGATACCGCCGGCGACGAAGCGGAGACGCTGGGCCGGCGATCCAAAACCGGGAACGGCCATCGGCATGCCGTTGCGGGGCCCCTTGATCGTGACTGTGGCGCCGGGCTGCAACGTGTCGTGCACCTCGATCGACCCGCCGCCGCCGTCCGGGATGCGGCGCACCGCGATGCGGTAGCTGTCGGAGTCGGCGGGATCTCCACACAGCGAGTACTCCCGCATCTTGCCCGAGGGCAGCAGCAGGTCCAGATGCGCGCCGGGTGTCCAGCGGGTCAGCGGCTTGCCGTCGGTGGCGACCAGGGTCAGCGCCACCACGTCTTTGTCGTGCGCCACGATCTCACGCCGGGCCACCCGCAACTCGCGCGTGCGATCAGGCTCGGCCAGCTTCCAACGGCGCATCAACACGCTGAACGCCGGGAACGCGATCCTGGCCAGCAGATTGGAGACCCGCAGCAGGGGGTCGTGGCGCCACCGCCCGTACAGCTGCGGCGGAACGTCGGTCGGGATCTCGCCCAGCGGCCGAAATCGTGATCCCGCGGCGTCGTGTCCCGAGGTCGTCACCGCCGCGCCCTGCGTGCTGCCGGCGACGTCGCCAGGTAGGCGACGGCCTGCGCGGTGGAGCCGATCGACGCCGGGTCGAACGACGGTTTGAAATAGACGACGGTGTATTTGAGCACCTGCCGTAGCTGGGGCAAGATGTTGCGCCGCGACCCGCGCAGGTACTGCCGCCACAACCAGAAGTAAGAATGGCTGATGGTGTCATCGGAGCGGCACATGAAGCCGATCGCCCGGTGAATCATCAACACCAGGTAGGCCAGGCCGACCACCATCGCACGGCACCGGTTCAGGTAGCCGGGGTGAAAATAGTTCGCCACATCGTGTGCCACGCAGCGATGTTCGATCTCCTCAGCACCGTGCCAGCGGCAGATGTCGGCCATCGTAGGGTCCACGTCGTAGTCGTCCCACGCGCAGTTCAGCACGAAGTCGCCCAGGATCGCGGTGTAGTGCTCGATCGCCGCGATCAGCCACAACCGTTGCACCATGTCGTTGTAGCGGGTGCGGGCGAACCGCTGGCTGCGCGGCGCCAGCAGCTTGCGGAACAAGTACTCGAACTGCCGCAGGATGGGCCCGGTGTCGACGCCACGCGCTTCCAGGAACTCGGTGACCGCCTTGTCGTGGGACTCGGCGTGCATGGCCTCCTGGCCGATGAAGCCGCGCATGGCCCGCGCCAGATCTTCGTCTTTGACATACGGCAGCGCCTCGTTGAAAACTTCGCAGAACCACCGCTCGCCCTCGGGCAGGATCAGGTGCAGAATGCTCACCACATCTGAGGCCACCGGCTCGTCTTTGATCCAGTGCAGCGGGGTCTGCGACCAGTCGAAAGCGACGTTGCGGGCGTGGATCTCCACGCCGGCCGGTTCATGGATGTGCCCGCCCACCGCCGGCTTGGTTTGGCTCGTCATGGTCACGGCCTCCTTCGGGGTCATGCTACCCACGATTTCGGAGCGTTTTTCTCCGCTGAGCGGTCATTACCGCGCCGAAATCGCCGAAGGTTTAGGTTGATCAGCGGAGGCGTCTGAGTCCTGGTGGGCTCCCCGGTCTTCAAAACCGGTGAGGCCGAGTAGCTCGGCCTGGCGGGTTCGATTCCCGTCCGCCTCCGCCAGCCGCGTATCGCCAGGAGGAGCCGTGACCGACACCGATCCGCGCCGCGCCATTCCACGCACCGATGCGCTGTTGATGCTGCCTCCGGTTCGCGCGGCCCGTGCCCGGCTGGGCGAGCATGTGGTCCGCGGTTTGGTGCATGACGCCCAGGATCGAGCGCGACGCGGCGATCTGGCACCGGAACAAGTCGAAAGCGCTGTTCTAGAAAGCCTTTCCGGTCAGACGGGGACGACGTTGCGGCCGGTCCTCAACGCCACCGGAGTGGTGGTGCACACCAACCTGGGTCGAGCGCCGCTGTCAGCCACCGCGGTCGAGGCGCTGATGGCGGCCAGCGGCTACGTCGACGTCGAGCTGGACCTGGCCACCGGCGCACGCTCCAAACGTGGAGTCGCGGCCCGCGCCGCGCTGCTGGCCGCCTGCCCGGCCGCCGAGGACGCGCTGGTGGTCAACAACGGCGCCGCCGCCCTGGTGCTGGCCACCACAGCGCTGGCCGCCGGCCGAGAGGTGGTGGTCAGCCGCGGCGAACTGATCGAGATCGGGGCCGGCTTCCGTCTCCCGGACCTGATCGCCTCCACCGGGGCGAGGCTGCGGGAGGTCGGCACCACCAACCGCACCCACCTGCGCGATTACGCCGACGCCATCGGACCCCAGACCGGTTGCATCCTCAAGGTCCATCCCAGCAATTTCGCCGTCCACGGTTTCACGGCGTCGGTGGGGCTGGCGCAATTGCGGCCACTGGCAACAGAACACGAGGTGGCCTTGGTAGCCGATCTGGGCAGCGGACTGCTGTCCCCCGATCCACTGTTGCCCGACGAACCGGATGCGGCGACCACGCTTGCCGACGGCGCCGACGTCGTGACCGCCAGCGGCGACAAGCTGCTCGGCGGGCCGCAGGCCGGAATCGTGCTGGGCCGGGCCGCGATCATCGCCCAGCTCGCTCGACACCCGTTGGCCCGCGCGGTCCGCGCCGACAAACTCACCCTGGCCGCCCTCGAAGCCACCGTCTCCGGTGCCGCCGCACCGGTGACCCGAGCGCTGCACGCCGACCCCGACCAGTTGCATGCGCGCGCCGACCGACTGGCAGCCGCGGTCGGCGCCACCGTCGTCGTCCACGACGGCCGCGTCGGCGGCGGCGGCGCTCCGGGAGTTCCGCTGCCGGGCTGGGCGGTACGGCTGCCCGAAGCGGCGGCCGCCGCGCTGCGCACCGGCGATCCCGCGGTGCTACCGCGAGTGCACGACGGCGCCTGCCTGATCGATCTGCGCTGCGTCCCGGAGACCGACGACGGACGGCTGCTGGCCGCGGTGCGGGCTGCACTCGACCGGATCGGGTGAGCGTGTTTGTCCATGTTTGTCATAGCCACCGCCGGCCACGTCGACCACGGCAAATCCACCCTGGTGCGGGCGCTCACCGGGATGGAACCCGACCGTTGGGCCGAGGAGCGCCGACGCGGACTCACCATCGACCTGGGTTTCGCGTGGACCGCACTGCCATCGGGCCGGCGAGTGGCTTTCGTCGATGTCCCGGGCCACGAACGGTTTCTACCCAACACCCTGGCCGGCCTCGGACCGGCTTCGGTGGTGTGCTTCGTGGTCGCCGCCGACGAGGGCTGGCGCGCGCAGTCCGATGATCACCGCGACGCCATTGCGGCCCTGGGCATTACGCAGGGACTGGTGGTGCTGACCCGCATCGACCGGGCTGGCGATCAACGTGTCGCCGAGGTGTCCGAACAGGTCCGCACCGAACTGGCCCAGACGGGTCTGGCTGACGCCCCACTCGTCGCCGTGTCGGCGCTGAACGGTACGGGCCTGGACGCACTGCGTGCTGCGCTCGACGACCTGCTGGCCGAGATTCCCGAGCCGTCGAGCACGGGGCGTGTTCGGTTGTGGGTGGACCGCTCGTTCACCATCACCGGGGCCGGGACAGTGGTCACCGGCACCCTGACCGCGGGCGCGTTGGCCACCGGCGATCACCTGCAGGTGCTGGACCGTGGGCATGCGCGTGCGGTGGTGATCCGCGGGCTGCAGAGCTGCGGCGAGACGCATTCGGCACTGCGCCCCATGGCGCGGGTGGCGGTCAATCTGCGCGGGGTGTCGTCTGGCGAGGTGCGCCGCGGGGACGCCCTGGTCAGCTCCGATGCGTGGCCCACCACCACCGTGGTCGACGTTCGGCACCACACCGGTTGCCCCTTGCCCCAGGCACCCGAGCGACTTGTGGTGCACCTGGGCACGGCCGCGATGCCCGCCCGGCTGCGAGTCCTGGATGCAGAGCATGCCCGACTTACCTTGGAAAGCCCGCTGCCGCTGATGTTTTCGGATCGTCTGGTACTGCGCGACTCGGGGGGCCGTCGAGTGCTGGGCGGGGTGGTGGTGCTCGACGCCGATCCGCCTGCCTTGCGGCGACGCGGTGACGCGGCCCGGCGCGCCGACGAGCTGGCCGGCACCGATCCGACCGACCAGGCCGGCCGGGTCCTGGCCGAGGTGGCCCGCCGCGGTGCGGTGGCGCCACGCCAGCTGCAGTTGCTTGGGTACGAGCTCCCCCCGGTCCCGCCGGAGGTGACGGTGATCGGCGGCTGGTGGGTGCACGCCGCGGCACATGAGGCGTGGCGGGACCGGCTGCGGAGCGCCGCGGGTGAACTGCGGGAGCGCGATCCGCTGTCCGCCGGGCTGTCCCGGGGCGCGGCGGCCGATCTGCTCGCGCTACCCGATCTCGCACTGCTTGACGAACTGGTAAATGCCGCGGGGCTGGAACAGCATGACGGATTGATTCGGTTGCCGGACGGTCATGGTGATCTCGGCCCTGTCGAGGACGCGATCGCCGAGTTGGAGTCTCGGCTGGCGGCGTCGCCGTTTCACGCTCCGGAAGCCGACGATCTGTCCGCCCTGCACCTGGGGATACGGGAGCTGGCGGCTGCCGAACGAGTGGGGCGGCTGTTACGCCTGGCCGAGAATCTGGTGCTGCTGCCGACTGCTCCGGCGTTAGCGATGCGTGAATTGGCGGCGCTGACACAGCCTTTCACCGCCACGCAAGCCAAGCAGGCGCTGAACACCACTCGACGGGTGGCGATCCCCTTGCTGGAGTATCTTGATTCGCGCGGCTGGACCCGTCGGATCGACGCGGTCCACCGAGAAGTGGTGCGCTGATCGGCGACATACGGTTTGCTATCACCATGATCGGCACGTCGCGACTGCGAGCCACCCTATGGGCGATCCTGCAGACCGCGCTCGCCGCGGGCATGGCTTGGTACTTGGCCCGCGACGTGCTCGGCCATACCGCCCCGTTCTTCGCGCCGATCGCTGCCGCGGTGTGCATGTGGGCGACCAACGTGGTCCGCGCCCAGCTCGCAGCCGAGATGGTTGTCGGGGTAGGGCTGGGAATCGGATTAGGCAGCTTGGTAAACATGCTGCTGGGCACCGGACCGGTGGCGATGGCCGTGGTCGTCTTGGTCGCACTGTCTGCCGCGTTGCTGATCGGGCGGGGTTTCTTGCAGCACCGTCCCATGTTCGTCAACCAGACGGTCATCTCGGCCATCCTGGTGTTGGCACTACCGCACAGCGGTATCGGAACGGAAAGGCTGTTCGACGCACTGGTCGGCGGCGGGATCGCGGCGATCTTCAGCATCGTGATCTTCCCCAGAAACCCGGTAGCTGTCCTGGCCGATGCCCGAGTCGATGTCTTGGCAACCATGCACGACATCCTCACTCAGACGCATTGCCGCGCCGGCGATTCCGACTGGATGCTGTCAGTCGCGGCTGCGCTGCACGACCGTCTGGCACGCCTGACCGAAGCGCGCGGTACCGCCGAACAGTTGGCGCGAGTATGCCCGCTTCGCTGGTCGCTGCGGACCGCGACCCACACCGCCGACCAGCAGGCCGCGCAACTGTCCCTGCTGGCCACTTCCGTCGTGCAACTGGCGCGCACCATCACCGGGACCGCCGAACCGCTCGACGAACCGGTCCAGCAAGCAGTCGGCGAGCTTGCCGCGGCGACCGCTGCCGTCACCCATGACGAGCCCGCTGCCGCAATGGCGCACGCGACAGCGGCCCGCAGTCACCTAGTGGTCGCACGGTCCGGCAATGCGGCGTTGCTGGCCACCGCCATCGACACCTGCATCGACGAACTCGACCGCGTGATCGGCCTCGCGCCGCAATGACGCAGTATTTAGGTGCTGGCCGGAACCCGCCGGTCGGCTGCCGTCTTGGGTGTGACGTGCTCCTCGTCGCCGGTGAATTCCTTGGTCCAACAAGCGAATTCCAGCGTGATGCCGTCGGGGTCCTGGAAGTAGAAGGAACGGACATACACCCCCGGGTGCAACGTCGGGCTGGCCTGCCACTCGGACTCGTCGTGGTTGAGGACCGGGCCCACTCGCACGCCCTTTTCCTTCAGCCGCTGACGGTAAGCGTCGAATTTGTCCGCCGGCACATGGAAGGCCAGGTGGTTGAGCGTGCTGACGGCGCTGGTGATCTCGCCGATTCCGGGGATGGCCGCCGGCGAGGAGATACCGGGCACCCGGTCCGGGGCGTCGCGGAACCAGAAGAAGGCGACGCAGTCGCCGTTACCGGCATCGAAGAAAAAGTGCTGGCCGATGCCCGCGGGCAGATCCAGCGACTTGATCAGCGGCATGCCCAAGGTGTTGCTGTAGAAGTCAACGGTGCGTTCCATGTCGGAGCACACCATCGCCACGTGGTTGATCCCGCTGATTTCGAATTCGGTGTTGACACCGTGCGGCTTGATCATGTGCGGACACTCCTCTGGTCAAGATCTGAAACTGAATCTAACATCAGATTCAGATTTGATCCAGCCCTATCAAGACAGGAAGTGCGTTCCGGTGTCGACCAGACCCGAGCAGCCCGGCCCCCGCGACCCGTTGCCCACCCACCGGGGTCGACGCACCCAAGCCGCGATCGACACCGCCGCACGTGCGGTGATCGCCCGCAAGGGAGTGCTGGCGGCCACCATCGCCGACATCGCGGCCGAGGCCGGCCGATCGGCAGCATCGTTCTACAACTACTACGACTCCAAAGAGGCGATGGTCGCCGAATGGGCGCTGCGCTTCCGCGACGAAGCGGGCGAACGCGCATCCAGCATGGTGCGGCACGGGCTGACTAACCGCGAACGGATCGAGCAGGCCACGGCCGCGCATTGGTACACCTACCGCAACCGGCTGGCCGAGATGGTCGGCGTCTCCCAGCTGGCGATGGTCAACGACGACTTCGCCCGGTATTGGGCGGAGATCTGCGCGATTCCGGTCGGCCACATCACGGAAACGGTGAAGCGTGCCCAGGGCGAGGGGTATTGCACGAATGACGACCCGGCGTTGCTCGCGGTGGCCATCGTGTCGATGCTCAACCAGTTCTGTTACGTCCAGCTCGCCACGCCGCGCGACGACGACGGTCCCGATGACGCAGCGTGTATTCGCACGCTGGCCAACGTGTTCTATCGGGCTATCTACACCGAGGAGAATTCCTGAGCATGGCGTTGAGAGTGCTGGCGCACTTCATTCCTGGCCCGAAGGTCGAGGAATTCGTTGCACCCGAGTCTGATTGGCTGGACATCCGATGGTGCGCCGCCGACGATGACGCCACCTTCCGCCGCGAACTGGCCGACGCTGAAGTGCTCTGGCATGTGCTGCGACCGCTCTCGGGTGACGACCTGCGGAGCGGGCCGCGGCTGCGACTGGTGCACAAATTCGGCGTCGGCATCAACACCATCGACGTCGACGTCGCAACCCAGCGCGGCATCGCGGTGGCCAATATGCCCGGTGCCAATGCCGCATCGGTCGCCGAGGGCACCGTGCTGCTGATGCTCGCCGTCCTGCGCCGGTTGCTGCCGCTGGACCGCGCGACGCGTGAGGTCCGCGGTTGGCCGACCGACCCCGACCTCGGCGAGAGCTGCCGCGACATCGGCGGATGCACCGTCGGTTTGGTCGGCTTCGGCAGCATCGCCCAGCGGGTGGCCGGGATCGTGGCCGCCATGGGCGCGCAGGTACTGCACACCAGCACCCGCGATGACGGCACGCCCGGTTGGCGGCCCCTGCCCGAACTGCTGGCCGCCTCCGACATCGTCTCGCTGCACGTTCCGCTAACCGACGCCACTGAGGGCTTGATCGATCGGGCTGCCCTGGCGCGCATGAAACCCGAGGCGGTACTGGTCAACACCGCGCGCGGACCGATCGTCGACGAAGCCGCGCTGGCCGATGCGCTGCGCGGCGGGCGGCTGGCCGGAGCCGGGCTCGACGTGTTCGCCGTCGAGCCGGTGACCGCCGACAATCCACTCCTCGGGTTGGAGAACGTGGTGCTGACCCCGCATGTCAGCTGGTACACCGCCGACACCATGCGGCGCTACCTGGCTGCAGCCGTCGACAACTGCCGCCGGCTGCACGACGGGCAGCCATTGACCCATGTCGTCAACCAACCGTAGTCAACCAACCGACTGGTTGTTAGATTCACTTCACGTACACACCGAAAGGCGTCATCAATGCCGATAGCGATCACTTCTGAGCACCAGGACCTCGCCGATTCCGTGCGATCCTTCGTGGCCCGCGCCGTGCCGTCCGAGATGCTGCACGCCGCGATGGACACCCCGATCCAGAACCCGCCGCCGTATTGGCGGGCCGCCGCCGAGCAGGGCTTGGCGGGGGTGCATCTGGCCGAGGACACCGGCGGCCAGGGTTTCGGAATCCTGGAACTGGCGGTGGTGCTCGCCGAGTTCGGCTACGGGGCAGTGCCCGGGCCGTTTGTGCCGTCGGCAATCGCCAGTGCCCTGATCGCCGCAAACAATCCGTCCGCGGCCGAGCTGAGCGGGCTGGCCAGCGGAGAGGTGATCGCCAGCTACACGATCAATCCGGGGCTGACCGGCACCGCGGCGGGGTCGGGCCTGATGATCCGCGGCGAGGCCCGTGCCGTCGCGGCCGCTGCTGAAGCGTCGCTGCTGGTGGCGCCCGTGTCGGTCGACGGCGCCGAGGTGTGGGTGGTGCTGCGCGCCGACCAGCTCGAGATCGAGCCGGTGGCAAGCGTGGACCCGCTGCGCCCGATCGGCCATGTGCGTGCCGACGGCGTCGAGGTCGACGGCGCCGCGGTCTTGCGTGACCTCGCGCCGGCGCGCGCACACGCGCTGATCTCCACGCTGCTGTCCGCGGAGGCGGTCGGGGTGGCCCGCTGGGCCACCGACACCGCGGCGGATTACGCCAAGATCCGCGAGCAGTTCGGCCGGCCGATCGGCCAGTTCCAGGCCATCAAGCACAAGTGTGCGGAGATGATCGCCGACACCGAGCGGGCCACCGCCGCGGTGTGGGACGCCGCCCGCGCGATCGACGAGGCAAACGAGAATGGTTGGGACGCTGCGGTTTCGACAGTGCAGTTCGCGACGGCCGTGGCGGGCACCCTGGCGCCCAGCGCCGCGCAGCGCTGCACCCAGGACTGCATCCAGGTGCACGGTGGAATCGGCTTTACCTGGGAGCACGACGCTGGGGTGTACTACCGGCGCGCACTGATCCTGGCCGCTTCCTTCGGCTCCCGTTCTGCCTACCCCCAACGGGTCGTCGACACCGCCACCGCCGGTGGGATGCGCAAGATCGACATCGACCTGGACTCCGACACCGAGAAGTTGCGCGCCGAGATCCGGGCCGAGGTCGCAGCGCTGAAGGCCATGCCGCACGACGAGCGCACGATCGCGATCGCCGAGGGCGGCTGGGTGTTGCCCTACCTGCCGAAGCCGTGGGGGCGGGCCGCCGAGCCGATCGAGCAGATCATCATCGAGCAGGAGTTCTCTACCGGCCGGGTGCGTCGCCAGGCGATGGGGATCGCCGCCTGGCTGATCCCATCGATCGTGGCGTTCGGCACCGAGGAGCAGAAGCAGCGTTTCCTGCCCGCCACGTTCCGGGGCGAAATGATCTGGTGCCAGCTGTTTTCCGAGCCCGGCGCCGGTTCAGACCTGGCCAGCCTGACCACCAAGGCAACCAAGGTCGACGGCGGCTGGCGGATCAGCGGCCAGAAGATCTGGACGTCGGCCGCGCAGTTCTCCTCGTGGGGAGCCCTGCTGGCCCGGACCGACTCGAGCGCCCCGAAACACGACGGCATCACCTACTTCCTGCTGGACATGAAGGCCGAGGGCGTGACGGTCAGCCCGCTGCGTGAACTCACCGGCGGGGCGATGTTCAACACCGTGTTCATCGACGACGTGTTCATCCCGGACGAGTTGGTGCTCGGCGAGGTGAACCGCGGCTGGGAGGTCAGCCGTAACACGCTGACGGCTGAGCGGGTGTCCATCGGCGGTTCCGAGATGCCGTTCCTGGCGAGCCTCGACGGCTTCGTGGAGTTCATCCGGGATGGCCAGTTCGATGGCGGCGAACAGCGCCGGGCCGGCCAGTTGATCGCCGAGGGGCACGCCGCCAAGCTGCTCAACCTGCGCTCGACGCTACTGACCCTGGCGGGCAAGGACCCGATGCCGGCGGCGGCGGTGTCCAAGCTGCTGTCGATGCGCACCGGACAGGGCTACGCCGAGTTCGCGGTGGGGACGTTCGCCGGTGATGCCGCGATCGGTGACCGGGAGCAACTGCCCGGCAAGTGGGCCGAGTACCTGTTGATGAGCCGCGCCACCACGATCTACGGCGGCACCTCGGAGGTCCAGCTCAACATCATCGCCGAGCGTCTGCTGGGCCTCCCCCGCGACCCCTAAAGGATCGCGGTGGGCGCCGAGTGTGCGTTTTGAGAGGCGAAATGGCTGTTTTGCCAATGAAAGCGCACACTCGGCGCTGGATTGCATCGACATCGTGAGCGAACAGCGCGACGGCGCAACCGGTTTCGGCTAGGACTCCTATCACGCTGCTAGCATGGCGGCGAGATCACCAGGACCGACTGCCTCAGGACTGCTACGTGACCGCTGACGCTGCTGACGAAACCAAGATCCCCGAACGCCATTTCACTACCGCAGCACTTTTCGCACTGCCCGTCCGCCTCGTCATCGGCTGGACGTATTTCTCTGCCTTCTGGAGACGAGTCGGCCTCGAAGACAAATTGAATCCGGACGCACCTGGCTATGTCGGCGAGAAGTTCAACCACTTTCTCCCGAATGCGCTTGGCATCGGCCCGATCATCGAGCATCTCCTGACCCACCCCGGCCTGCTCGCCGCGGCCATGACGGTGTTCACCATCGTGGAAGGCATCGTCGGGATCTGCGTGATCATCGGCTTGTTCACCAGGATCACGAGCTTGGCCGTGCTGGGCTTGGCGTTCGGCATCTTGCTCAGCGCCGGCTGGCTGGGCACCACCTGCCTCGACGAGTGGCAGATCGGCATCCTCGGTGTGGCCAGCGGATTCATGCTGTTTTTGAGCGGCGGCGGACGCTATTCGGTAGATCGTGTCCTTTCCGCGAAGTATCCGCGGCTCGCACAGCGAACATGGTTCGGCTGGCTGACGTCCGGCGCGGTCACCATCAAGACGCCTGCGGTGCTCATCGGCTCGTTCGCCATTCTGGCGTTGGCATTGTTGACCAACCAGCAGTTCCACGGCGGGGTGTACGGCCCGCTGCACAACAAGTCGGTCGCGCCGAAGATCGAGGTCTCCGAAGCCCGGATCGCCGGCAACAGCCTGCAATTCCAGCTCTACCGAACCGAAGGCGCGGACGTCTACGGCTCATTTCTGATCGGTGTCAGCGTCGTCGACGACACCGCCGGCAATACCGTCATGCAACTGGACGGCGCGCAGCTGAGCCGACTGCCCGAGGCGGCGATCGCCAACCGCTATGTGGCCAAGGTGAAACCCGGTGCGCACAGCCTGATCGTCCCGCTGGGCGCCAAAGCACGGCTGACCATCGACACCGGGCCGACCCGGTGGGACGGCGCGCATTCCTACACGCTCGTCCTCACCGATATCAGCGGCGCCACCTGGAAGCGGGAGATCGAAACCGTCTCCTGAGCGAGCGCGAGAAGCGCCCCCTACAGGTCGCGGAGTTCGCGCTTGAGGATCTTGCCGGTGGGGTTACGCGGCAGCTCCTCAAGGAAGACCACCTCCCGGGGCACCTTGTAACGCGCCAAGTGCTCCTTCACGTAGACCTTGATGGTGTCCTCGTCGAGGCTGGAGCCTTCCTTGCGCACCACGAAGGCCCTCAGTCGTGCGCCCCACTCCTTGTCCTCGACACCCAATGCGGTCGCCTCGATCACGTCGGGGTGTCCGCTGATCAAGTCCTCGACTTCGGCAGGGAAGACGTTCTCGCCGCCGGAGACGATCATCTCGTCGTCGCGGCCGCTGACGTAGAGGAGCCCGCGCTCGTCGAAGTAGCCGACGTCACCGGAGGACAGCAGGCCATCGATGATCTGTTTGCCGCCGCCACCGGTGTAACCCTCGAACGGGAAGAAGTTGCCGACGAAGATTCGCCCGACCTGGCCCCGCGGCAGTTCGTTGCCGTTGTCGTCGAGAATCTTGACCTTGACGCCCTTGACCACCGGCCCCACCGTCGCGGCGTTGTACTGCAGGTCGGCGGGACCGGCGATGGTGGCAAACGCGACCTCGGTGGAGCCGTACATGTTGTAGATGACCGGCCCCAGGTCCTTCATCGCCCGCGTCGCCAATTCGGCGCCGAGTTGCGACCCGGAGACGAACACGATCCGCAGGTTCGACAGGTCCGGCTTGGGACTGGTCTTCTCCAGCTGGTCGAGGATCCGGGACAACATGACCGGGACGACGACCATGCCGGTCACCTTGTGCTTTTCCAAGTCCTCCAGCACGGTGGCGGGCTTGAAGCGGCGCCGCAGCACCAGCGTCGAGCCGAAGAACATGGCCAGAGTGCCGTGCAGATAGCCCAGCGCGTGGAACATCGGCGACGGCAAGGACGTCACTTCACCGGCACGGAACGGGACATGCGACAAGATGCCGCCGATCGGCGCGAGCGTGGGCGGCGTGCTGCGGTTGGCACCCTTGGGGGTGCCAGTGGTGCCGGACGTCAGGATGATGATCGAGGCGTGCTTGGTGATCTTGGGGGCGGGAGCCTTGCTGCTGCGCGCGATCAGCTGCGCCAGTGTCTCGTCGGTGCTGCCCGACGGTTCGTCGGTGTCCGGGTTGACGCCCAGGGCCCGCAACTTGCCCAGCGTCGGTTCCGCCTGCGCCACGGCGGCGGTGTATTCGTCGTCGTAGATGATCAGCTTGGCGCCTTCGCGTTCGGAGACGTCCTTGATCTGCGGGCCGGAGAATTCGCTGTTCAGCAGGATCAGCCGCGCGCCGACCCGGGCACAGCCGTAGTTGGCGATCAGGAACCAGCGATGGTTGCGTGCCAGGATCGCCACGCCGTCACCGCCACGCACGCCCATCGCGAGCAGGCCGTTGGCCACCGCGTTGACAGCGTCGTCCAACTCCTTGAACGTGATGCTGCCGTCATCGTCGATCACGGCGACGCCGTTCGGGTTACGACGGGCGTTCAGCGCGGGAATCATCCCCAGCTCGCCCCAGCGCGCTCCGTCGGCGAGTGCACTGGCGATGACCCGTGGGGACTCCAGCTTCAACGCGCCGGACTGCAGGATCTTGCGCAGGTAATGCAACTCGGCGCCACCGCGTTCGAGATAGCGACCGAGCTTGTTTGCAGCCTGACTGGGCAGGTCAGTGAGCTTAGCCATGGGACAACCTTATGTGACGCAGATCGCCGTCGGGCGGCGGATGGCGGCCTCTCATTAACATGACCTCATGGCCGGCGGGATGTCGCTGGAGGTTGCGGGACACCGGGTGGTGGTCACCCACCCGGAGAAGTTGGTGTTTCCAGGTGGACGAGGTTCCACCCCGCGCACCAAGATCGAGCTGATCCGCTACTACCTGTCGGTGGCCGACGGTGCGCTGCGCGGGGTGGCCGGGCGGCCGATGATCCTCAAACGCTTCGTCGACGGCATCGACGCCGAGGCCATCTTCCAGAAGCGGGCACCGGCCAACCGGCCGGATTGGGTGTCGGTCGCAGAGTTGCACTATGCATCGGGCCGGTCGGCGCAAGAGGTCGTCGTCGATGACGCGGCTGGGCTGGCCTGGGTGATCAACCTGGGTTGTGTGGATCTCAACCCGCACCCGGTACTCGCCGGCGACCTCGATCATCCCGACGAGCTGCGGGTCGACCTCGATCCGATGCCGGGGGTCGGCTGGTCGGAGATCGTCGAGGTGACCCTGCTGGCTCGTGAGGTACTGGCCGACCACGGGCTGACGGCGTGGCCAAAGACCTCTGGCTCGCGAGGTATGCACGTCTACACGCGGATCGCTCCACAGTGGGAGTTCTCGCAGGTGCGGCTTGCGGCACAGGCGGTGGCCCGTGAGATCGAGCGGCGCGCACCGCAGTTGGCCACGAGCCGGTGGTGGAAAGAGGAGCGGCACGGCGTCTTCGTGGACTTCAACCAGAACGCCAAGGACCGCACGGTCGCCTCGGCGTACTCGGTGCGGGCCACTGATGACGCCCGGGTGTCGACGCCGCTGCGTTGGGATGAGGTCGCCGAGGTCGACCCGGCGGCGTTCACGATGGATACGGTGCCGGATCGCTTCGCCCAGATCGGCGACCCGTGGGCAGGCATGGACGACACCGTTGGCGGGTTGGAGTCACTGCTGGAATTGGCCGAAGCGCAGGGCCCGGCGGAGAAGGCGCCGCGCGGCGCACGCAAGAGCGTCGCTGGCCGGCGGACGTCACCGCTGCCGTTGATCGAGATCGCCCGCACCAAGACGCGCGGCGAGGCGATGGCCGCCCTGGACGTCTGGCGGGAACGGCATGCCGACGCGGCGAAACAGCTTGCCCCGGAAGATGTTCTGCTCGACGGCATGCGTGGTCCGAGTTCGATCTGGTACCGGGTCCGCATCAACCTGCAGCACGTCAGTGACGGTCAGCGCCCACCCCAGGAAGAGTTGATCGCCGACTACAGTCCGTGGAACCGGAAGGGCGCCAAGGGCTGATCCGTGGTCAGGGCACGGTGATGCCGGCGGCCAGGTTCGCGGCGACTTCTTTCTCCCAGTGGCTGAACGCATGGGTGGTATCGACCTCCACCTCGAACCGGTCGGTCATGTCGGGGGTGACGGCCGCAGCGTCGACGTAGAACTGCTCATACCACCGGCGCAGCTGGTAGACCGGGCCGTCGTCCTCGGTGAGCAACGGGTTCTCGACGGGTGCCTTGTGCCGCCAGATCTCGACGTCCTCCAAGAATCCCGCTCCGAACGAGCGGCTCATCGCCGCGGCGAGTTTGGCGGCCTTCTCCGCCGGCAGGTTCGGCATTTGTTGGACGGCGACGCCCCACTGCAGCATGAAGGAGTCCTGCGTGACGGGGTAGTGGCAGTTGATCAGCGCGATCTCGGCGGTGAAATCCGGCGCGAGGTCGTTGTGCAGCCAGTTGATCATGTAGGCCGGCCCGAAGTAGGTCGCCTCGGAACGCAGGTAGGTGCCCTCCCACAGTTTGTCGGCGCCCGGGGAGTCCGGCCGGACCTTGCTCTCCATGTACTGGCTAGCGCAGCTGCCCTCGATGACGTTCTTGAAGTAGGTCGGATACGAGTGGTGGATGTAGAAGAAGTGCGCCATGTCGACGATGTTGTCGATGATCTCTCGACAGTTGGCGCCTTCGATCAGGACCGAATCCCATTGCCACGGCGACCACTTGCCCGCGTCCATTCCTTCGATCTGAGGCGGCGTCAGTTCCGCCGGGGGCGTCGAGCCCTCCGGGTCATGCCACATCAGCAGTTGGCCGTTGACCTCGCAGGTGGGCCAGCGGCGGGTGCGCGCCGTCCGTGGCGGCCGCTTGGCGTAGGGCACCTCAACGCACCGGCCGGTCGAGCCCTGCCAGTGCCAGTCGTGGAACGGACAGGCCAGGGTGTCGCCCTTGATGGTGCCCCGGGACAGGTCCGCGCCCATGTGACGGCAGTAGGCGTCCAGCACGTGCACGTCGCCGCTCGAGTCGGCGAACACCACCAGCCGAGTGCCAAACGCGTTGATGCCGTGCGGCTTACCGTCCCGGAACGTCTCGGCCAGCCCCAGGCAGTGCCAACCGCGGGCATACCGGTTCTTGGGGGTACCGTGGTCCAACTCGCGGATCGCGCATTCGCTCATCGCCTCTACCCTTCGCCTCGCAGGTAGCTTTGCCGACCATAGGATGTGAATTCGGCGTCCAGTGCCCGCTTGTCGTCGTCGGTCATGCGGGTGTATTCGGGGGTACCCCGCCCGACCCAGCGGTATACCGGTTCGTCGGTGTGCCAGCGCTTCGCCTGCAGTTCGCGTTTGAGCACCTTGTTCGAACCGGTGACCGGCAGGCCGGCCGAGATCCGCAGAAATCGAGGGAAGCCCTTGCGACCCAAGTCGGGCTGGGCGGCCAGATACCCGGCGAACGCCGCCGCGTCGAAGCTGTCGGGGTCGGCGACCTCGATGGCGCCCATCACCTGGTCTCCGGAACGGGGGTCGGGCACCGCGTAGACACCGGCACTGATGACCAGGGGATGCCGGCGCAGCACCTGTTCGATCGTCAGCGCGGAGGTGTTCTCGCCGTCGACCCGGATCCAATCGCCGCGCCGCCCGGCGAAGTACAGGAAGCCGGCCTGGTCGCGATAGCCGAGGTCGCCGGTCCAGTACCAGCCGTCGCGGATCTTTTCCGAATCCGCGGCGTCGTTCTTGTAGTAGCCCTCGAAGTCGCGGGCTCCGGTCCTGTCGACGATCTCGCCGACCGCGTCGTCTGCGTTGGACACCCTGCCGTGTTCGTCGAGGATTGCCGTGGCGCATTCGGCACGGGTCTGCGGGTCGACGATGGCGATGCCCGCGTGCGCCGGACGGCCCAGCGCGCCTGGCGGGGCCGCCGGGTCGGGTATCGCCGCGTTGCCGCCCTCGCTGGAGCCGTAGCCCTCGTGCAGGACGGCGCCGAACCGGCGGAGGAACTCCGCCTGATCCTGCGGCGAGGCCTCGGTTCCGAAACCGCGGACCAGTGCGTTATCGGCGTCGTCGGGCTGTTCGGCGGTGGCCAGCAGGTAGCCGAGAGCCTTGCCCACATAGGTGAAGAACGTTGCGCCGAAGTAGCGCACGTCGGGCAGGAACTGCGATGCCGAGAACTTGGGTGTCAGACAGATGGTGGCTCCGTTGGCCAGCGCGGGCGCCCACAGCGCCATGATGGCGTTGCCGTGAAACAGCGGCATGCAGCAGTAGTCGACATCGGTGCGCACATGCCCGAATTTGGTGGTGGCCATTTCGGCGATCCGGACCAGCCGGCCCTGGCTGCACTTGACCGCTTTGGAGGCACCGGTGGTGCCCGAGGTGAACAACAGCAGCAGCAGCGATTCCGGCCCCACGCCTGTGGCGGCGGCCGGCTCCACTCGGTGTTCCTCGACCAGTGCGGCGTAGCCGGGGGTGTCGACCACCAGGAAGCGCTCGGAGTCCAGCCCGTGGTCCAAGCCGCGAAGCCGGGCCATCCCGGCAACGTCGGTGACGATCAGCTGGCAGTCCGCGTGGCGGATCTCCGCGGCCATCTCGGCATCGCCTCGGGTGGGATTGATCCCGACGATGACCCCGCCGCCCAGCGCGCCGGCGCCGAGCCAGAACACGAAATCTGGCAGGTTGTCCAGCAGTACGCCGATGTGAAACGGCCCGTCTCGGCGCAACGACGACGCCAACATGGCGCGCGCAGCGGACTCGCGCACCACCTCGTCCCAGGTCCAATCCCGTTGCCGGGTACGCAATCCCAGATGCTGGTCGCCGAGGCGGTCGAGCAGCATCCCCGCGATGTCGGTACTCATTCAGGCAGGCGCGTGAACGAGATCGATGTACTGCTGCGGGAGGTCTTCGCGGGCCACCGGCGTCACGCTGCGCACGCCGGCGAAGTAGGAGTCCTCACCGACGATCTTGCCGTCGGCGTCGAGCGGCCACAGCAGCACCTGCCGGTACACCACCAGGTAGTCGGCGTCGGGATCCTCGACCTCCACTCCGAGAATGGCGGTGGCCAAGGCGCCCGGGTACAGCTGCTTCATGTCGCCCTCGGTCACCACACAGTCGTCGTCGACTACCAGCCGGTCGATGGCGAACTCCAGCACGTTGGTGCGGGTCGCCATGAAGTTCGTGTAGTAGGTGTGCACGCCCTCGGTGGTCTTGGGACCGACATCCTGACCGCCCATCCAGAAGTGGTAGTCCGGCTCCGCGCTCAGCGTCCCCATCACCTGGTCGAGGTCGGGCGACGCCTCACCCTTCATGTGCTCGATCACCACTTCCAGGGCGGCCCGGTGCCGCTCATTGGTGGTTTCGGCCAACCGCTTCTCCAAGGGGGCCCAGGTCCGGCTGGGGTCGATGACGGCCACGATTCTCGCTCCTTCTTTCAGGTGGTGATCATCATCACTGCAACCGCGACGCCGGTCATCCGCCATACGTCTGACGATTCATCGATCCTTCCCGACGTTTGTCGGTCTGATGCCGGTGAGCTCGGCCGATGACAGTGCGATCCGGCGCACGAAGAGCACCAGGGTGGCGGTGAACCGATCGATCGGGTCGGCCAAATCCCAGCCCATCGCGGTCTCGACGTGGGCGATGCGCGCCGCCACCGTGCTGTGGTGCAGGTGCAGCTGGGTGGCCGTGCGGCGCAGTGAACCGAGCACGCAGAATGCCTCGGTGGTGTCGACGTCGTGCGCACCGGCCGGTTTCGCCGCGATCGCGTTGATCCGCGCCACATCGTGGTGCCGCAGCACCTGCTCGAGCGGCAGGTCGGCCAACAACTCCAGGACACTCAGCCGTTCGTAGGCGACCGCTCGCCGCCCGTAGTGGGTGGACGACGCGAATCGCAGTCCCCGCTGCGCCTGCTGCCAGGAGGCGGCGGCCCCGAACACCGTGGTTTTGGCACCGATCCCCACCCACGGCCCGCGCCCCACCTGCGCAGGCAACGGTGGTGGAAAGGCCGCGATGATCGCCGCATCGAGCCGGTCCGACAAGGTCCGGGCGTCTTCGGAGCTGTAACACAGCAGCGCCGTGTCGGCGCCGATCGTGACCGAGCGGACCGGTTGGTCGCCCAGTTCGCGCACGACCACGCGCAACGCCTCGGCAGGTGATCCCGCCGACACCGCCAGCACCCGGACCTCACGGGTCTCGTCGAGACCCAACAGCCGGATCGCGCGGGCCCGCTCCGCGGGTAACTCGTTGTCGGACAACACCAGTTCCAACAGCGCGGGGTCACCCAGCTGGACGGTCGCACCGGCCCGCGATGCCGCCATTCGCAGCGCGTGGCGGACTCGGTCGACCAGTACCTCGTCGAGCGGAAGGGCCGCGCGGCCGGCGCGTTTCAGCCGGACCTCCGGCTCGGTCGCCGACGCCCACCGCACATCCACAGGGCATTCGGCAATCGCTTCGGCGGACAAGATCACCGCCTCGACATCGGCCGACGACTCCAGCAGCGCATCGAAGTGGGCGACCAGCCGCAAGACGGCGGCCGGGTCAGTGCCCAGCTCCGACAGCCGAATCGGGGTGACGCTCACCAGCGCAGGCTACCTGTATCGGCGTGTCGGAGATCGACTTACGACGAGGGCGCCGAGCCGATGAACGCGACTGCAGCGCGCACCGCCTGGGGGTTGCGCATGATGCGGTAGTGCGCCAGGCGCCCAAGGCCGTTCGTCGCGGTCACGCTCGCCCCCGGCCACACGGATACCAGCTCCTCGCTGGCGGAAAACGGACTGTCTGGATCGTCCGGATCGTGCACGATCAGCAGCGGAGGCGGATCTTCCAGGCAGGACGCCAGATGTGGCAGGTCTGCGTGCAGCAGCGGGAACCCCAGCCGGCGGTCAAGACGGCGGTGCAACGCGTCGCGGATGCGCGGACCGAACCCGTGCCGCCGCGCGAACCAGTCCAGGTAGTGGGCGAAGCCGCCCATCGGCGCCAAGAAGACCAACCGCTCGGCAGGTGTCCCCCACGACATTGCCAGCGCGGTGGCCTTCGCCCCGAGCGAGTGCGCAACTACCGCCCTCGCGGGTCCGTGGGCGTCCACCATCGCCTGCACCGCTCGCCCGCATTCGGCAATCGTGGTGCGTCCCGGTGCCAGCTCGCCCGGGCCGGATTCATGGTGGCTGGGCAGATCAAAGGCGACGACCCGATGCCCGGCCGCAACCAGGGGTTTGACGAAGACGCCCAGGTGCGCTCGACATCCGCCCCAGCCGTGCACGAGGTACACCGTTGGTCCTTCGCCCCACGCTTCGCCCACGATGTGGTGGCCTGACCAGGAGGCTTCCACGGCCTCTCCCGCGCCCGTACCGGGTGGCATGCGCGTCGACTTCGCCTCCGGCGGCGTACACCACAACTCGATCGCCCAGCGCGCGCCCAGTCGTGGCGCCAACCACTCCAGAACACCGAAGGCCCTGCGGACCGAGCGTGAGACGTCGGGCTCCAGCCCGGACCCTTGTGTTGCGTGCACGGCATCGACATCGGTCACAAATGCAGGTCCTCTCGGGCACCAACGGCACTGCGCCTCGTTGACCACCGATCACCTTAGAACCTGCCTGGGGTGGCGCGCTTCGGCTGACCGGCGCACCGAGCTAGTTGATCGTGAAGCCGCCGTCGACCGCGATGGTCTGTCCCGTGACGTAGCCACCGGCATCCGAGGCGAGCCACAGCACCGAGGCCGCGAGATCCTCCGGGTCTCCCATTTGCCCCAGCACGATCCGGTGCGCGACGCTGTCCAGGTAGCCGGGGCGGTACTGATCGGTCATCTCCGAGGCGAAGAAGCCGGGCGCGATCGCGTTGACCCGAATGCCTTTTCGGCTCCCCCACTGCTGAGCCAGGTCCCGCGTCAGACCGATCAGGCCGGCCTTGCTGGCGGCGTAGGCCGCCTGCGGCAACCCGGCCGTGGTCAGGCCCAAGACGCTGGAGATGTTGACTATCGACGAACCCGGCTGCATCACCCGGCCGCAGGCCTGCGCCGCCCAGTAGGCCCCGTTGAGGTTGATGTCGATGACCTCCCGGAACTGCTCGGGAGTCTCCCGGGTGGCGGGGTGCGCCGTGCCGATGCCCGCGTTGTTGATCAACACATCGACCCGGCCGAACCGCTCAATGGCGGCTTCGACCATCCTGGTCGCCGCCGCCGGGTCGGCGACATCGGTCGCCACCGGCAGGGCTGCGCGTCCGGCGGCGGCGACGAGTTCGGCCGCCTCTGCGAGCTTCTCCACCCGCCGCGCTGCCAGCACGACGTCCGCGCCGGCCTCGGCGAAGGCCCGGGCGAAATACACGCCGAGGCCCGAAGACGCCCCGGTCACCACCGCGACCTTGCCGTCCATGCGGAACTTGTCCAGTACGCTCACCCGACTCACCTTTCTCGACTTTTCTCGGCTTATTTCAATGCATTTCGCGCCGCAGCGATGAATTCCGGCGCAGCCTGTGCCGCCTCACCGGCATTCTGCACGTCTTTCGCGCCATGCTGGGCTCGGTGGGTGATCCCTTCGGCGATCACCCCGATCTTGAAGTTCGCCAGCGCCAGGTAGAAGTTCCAGTCGCTCAGGTCCCGGCCGGACAGCCGCGCGTACTCCTCGGCGAGGGCGTCGGCCGAGGGCAGGCGTGCACTGGTCCACGCGGCGGGGTGGCCGAACACCAGGTCGAACGCCGGTGACCGGTAGACGCACATCAGGGCGATGTCGGTGAGCGGGTCGCCGAGGGTGGAGAGCTCCCAGTCCACCACTGCCCGGATGACGTCCGCCCGCTCTGGATCGCAGATGGTGTTGTCGATGCGGAAGTCGCCGTGCACCACCGAGGGTTGCGGTGTCTGCGGGATCGCGTCCGCCAGTGCGGCGGCCAGCTTCGTGACATCGTCGGACAGCGCGGCATCGTTGCCGGGCGTTTTGACCAGTTCCCACTGCCGAGCCCACAGACGCACCTGCCGCTCCAGGAAACCGTCTGGCCTGCCGAAGGTTTCGAGCCCGACGGCGCGGTAGTCGACCGCGTGCAGATCCACCAGAATCCGCACCAGCGCCGAGGCGTTGGCCGCCAGTTCGGCGTCGGACAGGGTGTCCAGATCGTCCTTGTGGCGGTAGACCCGACCGGTCACGAATTCCGTCACGGTCAACGGCGCACCGCAGACCGTGCCGTCGGCGTCGAGAGCCACGGGCCGCGCGATCGGAACACCGGTGCCGTAGAGCTTGTCGGTAACGGCGAATTCCCGGCCCACATCGTGAGCGGACGGGGTCAGGCCGCCGAGCGGAGGCCGGCGCACGACCCAGGCCGACGATTCGTCGCTGACCTTGAAGGTGAGGTTGGACCGGCCACCGGCGATCAGTTCGACGGTGAGTTCTCCCTGAACCGGAACGTCGTTGGCGACGAGGTATCGCCGCAGGGCAACCGGATCGAGGGCTTCGGCCGTCACTGCGCGGCGTCCTTGCGAGCGCGCCGGGCAGCCCCGACCCGCCGCTTGGCGATGGCCCAACGGTGCACCTCGGAGGGGCCGTCGTATACCCGGAACGGACGCACCTCGCGGGAAAGCCGCGCCGGGGGCAGGTCCTCGGTGACGCCGAGCGCACCGCACATCTGCACGCTGCGGTCGACGATCCGGAAGATCGCTTCAGCGGCGAAGGTCTTGGCGATCGAGGTCGCGTCGCCGGCGCTGGAGCCTTGATCGAGTTCCCAGCATGCGCGCACCAGCAGCGCTCGGGTGGCCGCGATGTCGATTTCGTTGTCGGCCACCATGTTCTGGATCATGCCGAGATCGCCCAGCGTCGAGCCGAAGGCCTGACGCTCGACGACATGCGACAGTGCGGTGTCGTGGCCGCGACGCGCGGCACCGAGCCATCGCATGACGTGTGTCATGCGCGCGGGCCCGAGACGCACCTGGGCGTATTCGAAGCCGCGGTCCACCTCGCCGAGCACCGCTTCCTCGGGAACCCGAACGTCGTCGAAGAACACCTCACAGTGGCCGCCCACCATGGATCGGTCCAGCGTCGGGATGTGTCGGCCGACGGTCAGCCCCGCAGTGTCGGCGGGGACCAGGAACATGGTGGCGCCGCCGCGCTGGCCGGGCTCCCCGGAGGTGCGGGCCATGACGATGAAGAATCCCGCGCCGTCGGCGCCGGTGATGTACCACTTGCGTCCGGTGATGTACCAGTCGCCCGAACGGTGTTCGGCCTTGGTCGTCAGCGCCGCCGGGTCCGAGCCCGCGCCCGGCCCCGGCTCGGTCATCGCGAACGCGGATCGCACGTCGCCGGCCGCCAGGGGCGCGAGGTAACGCGCCTTCTGTTCGGGGCTGGCCACCTCCGCCAGCAGGTGCACGTTGCCCTCATCGGGGGCGGCGATGTTCACCGCAGCCGGGCCGAACAGTGAATAGCCGGCGGCCTCGAAGACCGGCGCCCGGTCGGACATGTTCAAACCCAGCCCGCCGTATTCGACGGGAGCGTGCGGCGCAAACACCCCCGCATCGCGAGCAGCGGCTTGCAGTTCTTTCACCGCGGCGTCGCCGCCCGCGGCGGCGATGTCCCCGCCGAAGCGGTCCTCCACCGGCAGCACCACGTCCTCGATGAACGCTCGCGTCTTTTCGACGAGCGCCGACACTTCCGCCGAGTAGCTCAACTCGATCGCCATGACACCCCATCACCACTCTCGCAATGACCGACCGATCACTCGGCCCGAACACTACGGACTGTGACACAGGAGTCCATTTGCCGTCAAAATCGGCCATCGGTCGATGTCATTCCCTGGGGTATAGTTCAGAATTCCTGAACAAACCGGAGGTGGCCGTGGCGGGATCGCCGGAATGCGGCACGGCGATCCGCGCCGCCCGACAGGCCAGAGGTCTAACGGTCCGCGACCTTGCGCAGTGCCTGCAGGTCAGCCCCGCCACGATCAGCGCCATCGAGAACGGCAAGACCGGGATCTCGGTGTCACGCCTGCAGGCGTGCGCCGGGGCGCTGGGCGTCACACCGGCCCAGATCCTGGCCGGCACCGTCTCCGCAGTGCCGGCCCACCCAGCGCACCCACGCAACGATGTGGCCGGTTCCGTGCAGCGCGACTGGCGACGGTTTCCGTCGCTGGCCTTGGACAGTGTCTTGGCCGCTGCCATCGATGCGTTCGTCGACACCGGCTACCACGGCAGTTCCATGCGGGACGTCTCTGCGCGCGCGGGCATGAGCGTGCCCGGGATTTACCACCACTACCCCGACAAGCAGACGCTGCTGGTGGCGATACTCGACCTGACCATGAGCGAGCTGCATTGGCGAGTCACCGCGGCCCGCGCGGACGCCACCAGCGGCCTGCAGGAGGTGCGGCTGGTCGTTGAAGCCCTTGCCCTGTTCCACACGCACCGCCAGAAGCTGGCCTTCATCGGCGCCAGCGAGATGCGCAGCCTGACAGCGGCGAATCGACAACGTATCGCCGACTCACGAAATCAACTGCAGCACACCCTCGACGCCGCCATCGACCGCGCCGCGCGCGAGTCTGACATCGACGTCGCTGATGTCCTCGACCGCCGCATCGCAGGACGCGCCATCACGACCATGTGCACGTCGCTGCCGCAGTGGTTCAACGCCGACGGTCCTGCCACCCCCGAGGAGACCGCTCGCACCTACGCCGATTTCGCGGTCGCACTGCTCACCAAGCCGCGCAGTCCCGGACTGGCTTCCGTGCCATCAGCAGCCGACGGCAGAATGTGACCCGTGGCGGGTACTTGGCAGTTCTGGATCGACCGGGGCGGCACGTTCACCGACATCGTGGCGCGCCATCCCGACGGGCGCCTGCTCACCCACAAGCTCCTCTCGGAGAATCCTGAGCAGTACCGCGATGCGGCGGTGGCCGGAATCCGCGCCTTACTGCAGATCGAGAGCGGCGCACCGATTCCGGCCGGACTGATCGAATCGGTGCGGATGGGCACGACGGTAGCCACCAACGCCCTGTTGGAGCGCGCCGGTGAGCGGACCGTATTGGTCATCACGCGGGGTTTCGGCGACGCGCTGCGCATCGCCTATCAGAATCGGCCACACATCTTCGACCGGCAGATCGTGCTGCCCGAGCAACTCTACGAACGCACCGTCGAGGTCGAGGAACGCATGACCGCCGACGGGACCGTGCTGCAGGCACCGGACCTGGAAGCCTTGGCCGCACAGCTACGGGCAGCCCATGCCGACGGTATCCGCGCATGCGCGGTGGTATGCCTGCACAGTTACCGAAATCCCGTGCATGAGAGGGTTATCGGTGAGCTGGCCCGCGAGATCGGCTTCACCCAGGTCTCGTTGTCGTGTGAGGTCAGTCCCCTGCCGAAACTGATCCCGCGTGGCGACACCGCGGTCGTCGACGCCTATCTGTCACCGGTACTGCGCCGCTATGTGGCTCAAGTGGCCGACCAGCTCACCGGCGTACGGCTGATGTTCATGCAGTCCAATGGCGGGCTGGCGGCGGCAGATCATTTCCGGGGCAAGGACGCGATCCTGTCCGGTCCGGCCGGCGGAATCGTCGGCATGGTTCGAATGTCGGCGTTGGCCGGCTTCGAGTCGGTGATCGGTTTCGACATGGGCGGAACCTCCACCGATGTCTCGCATTACAGTGCTTCCACCGGATACGAGCGGGTGTTCACCACCGAGGTCGCCGGCGTACGGCTGCGCGCACCGATGCTGCACATCCACACCGTCGCGGCCGGCGGCGGCTCGATCCTGCACTTCGACGGCAGCCGTTACCGGGTGGGCCCTGAGTCTGCAGGCGCCGACCCGGGACCGGCCTGCTACCGCCGCGGCGGACCGTTGACCGTCACCGACGCCAACGTCATGCTGGGGCGCATCCAACCGGCACATTTCCCTGCAGTGTTCGGACCGGCCGGCGATCAACCATTGGACGCAGCAACGGTCAGTCGCTCATTCGCCGCGCTGGCAGCCGAAATCCGTTCCGCCACCGGCGATGACCGCAGCCCCGAGCAGGTCGCCGAAGGATTCCTGCGCATCGCCGTGGCCAACATGGCCAACGCCGTCAAGAAGATCTCGGTGGCCCGGGGACACGACATCACCCGCTACGCCTTGACCACCTTCGGTGGTGCCGGCGGACAGCACGCGTGCGCGGTCGCCGACGAGCTCGGCATCCGTACGGTGTTGGTGCCGCCGATGGCGGGCGTGCTCTCCGCGCTTGGAATCGGCTTGGCCGACACCACCGTGATCCGCGAGCGCGCCGTCGAGACCGAGCTGGACTCCACCACCCTCGCCGGATTGAATGAGGTCGCCGACGGCCTGGAGCGCCAAGCTCGCGGGGAGCTCGCCGCCCAGCACGTTCCGTCCGGCCAGATCCAGGTGATACGCCGGGTGCACCTGCGCTACCAGGGCACCGACACCTCGATCCCGGTCGAGCTGAGCGGCATCGCTGCGATGACGGCGGCATTCGAAGAGATCCACCGCGGCATGTACTCGTTCCTGATGGAGCGTGCGCTGATCGCCGAGGCGGTTTCGGTCGAGGCGACCGGGCTCACCGAGCAACCCGAGCTGTTCGCGCGAAGCGACGCCGACACATCCCGCCACCCTGTTGAAGGGGTGCGCCTGTACACCGGGGGCGCCTGGCATGACGCGCCGCTGCACCAGCGGGACGCGATCACCGACGTGGTGGTCGGGCCGGCCGTCATCGCCGAGGACAACGCCACCACCGTCGTCGACGACGGTTGGCAGGCCCAGCTCACCGCCGACGGTCAATTGGTGCTGCAACGGCTGACCACGACCGCGCCGGTTGCCGCCGGTACCGCGGCCGATCCGGTGTTGCTGGAGATCTTCAACAACCTCTTCATGGCCATCGCCGAGCAGATGGGAACCCGGCTGGAGGCGACAGCCCAGTCGGTGAATATCCGTGAGCGGCTGGACTTCTCCTGCGCATTGTTCGACGCCGACGGCAATCTGGTGGCCAACGCACCCCATATCCCGGTGCACCTGGGATCGATGGGCGCCACCGTCAAGGAGGTCATCGCCCGCCGGGCCGACACGATGCGGCCCGGCCAGGTCTATGCGGTCAACGACCCGTATCACGGCGGCACCCACCTGCCCGACATCACCGTGGTCACTCCGGTGTACGCCGAATCCGCCGGCGAGGGCGATCCGGTGTTGTTCTTTGTGGCCTCGCGCGGCCACCACGCCGAGATCGGGGGCACCACACCCGGTTCCATGCCCGCGGACAGCCGGTCCGTGGTCGAGGAGGGGGTGCTCTTCGACAACTGGTTGCTGGTCGACGACGGCCACTTTCGCGAGACACCGACCCGCGACCTTCTCACCGCGGCGACATACGCCTCGCGCAGTCCCGACACCAACCTCGCGGACCTGCGTGCGCAGGTCGCCGCCAACCAGAAGGGCATCGACGAGATCCGGTCGATGATCGCCCATTTCGGTCTGGATGTCGTGCAGGCCTACATGCGCCACGTCCAGGACAACGCCGAGGAGGCGGTGCGCCGGGTCATCGATTCCCTCGACGACGGCGAGTACCGCTATGAGATGGACTCCGGCGCGACGATCGCAGTGCGGGTTACCGTCGACCGCACGGCACGCGGTGCCACCATCGACTTCGCCGGGACATCGCCGCAGTTGGCGACGAACTTCAACGCTCCGTCATCGGTGGCCACCGCCGCGGTGCTCTACGTGTTCCGCACGCTGGTAGCCGACGACATCCCGATCAATGACGGCTGCCTGCGCCCGCTGAAGATCACGATCCCGGACGGCACCCTGCTGTCGCCGGCCTACCCGGCCGCGGTGGTCGCCGGCAACGTCGAGACCTCCCAGGCGATCACCGGTGCACTGCTGGCCGCACTGCGGGTGCAGGCCGAAGGCTCCGGGACGATGAACAATGTCACGTTCGGCAACTCCGGCCAGCAGTACTACGAGACGCTCGGCTGTGGGTCGGGCGCAGGCGAAGGTTTCGACGGCGCGTCGGTGGTGCAGACCCACATGACCAACTCGCGGCTCACAGACCCCGAGGTACTGGAGATGCGTTTCCCGGTGTTGTTGCGCGAGTACACGATCCGGCACGGCAGCGGCGGATCCGGCCGCTGGCATGGCGGTGATGGCGGCGTGCGCAGGATCGAGTTCCGTGAGCCGATGACCGTCAGTGTGCTGACCGGACACCGGCGAGTTGCGCCCTACGGTATGGCCGGTGGCCGCACCGGCGGCTTGGGACGTAACCGGGTGGAACGCGCGGACGGATCGGTGACCGAGTTGGCCGGCTGCGATTCCACCGACCTCGGGCCCGGCGACGTGCTGGTGATCGAGACGCCCGGTGGCGGCGGGTATGGCGAGCCCGCCTGATGCCGGGTTAATCTCACGCGATGCGAGACCAGTGGAGCCGGCGCGGTTTCTTCGGCCTCTGCGGGGCGGCCGGTGCCACCGCGCTGCTGGCGTCCTGCTCGTCGGAGGAGCACCCCGACGACAGCGCACCCGGGCCAGTCACCATCGCCCATATCTTCGGCGAGACCACTGTCCCGGAGCCACCCAGCCGGGTGGTGTGTGCCGGCTATACCGGTCAGGACGACCTGCTGGCACTCGGTGTCGTCCCGATCGCGGTGACGAACTGGTTCGGCGATCAGCCGTTCGCGGTGTGGCCCTGGGCGCAGCGACAGCTCGGGGATGCCAAACCGGTGGTGCTGGACCTGGACAACGGGATCGCGGTCGCACAGATCGCCGGCCTCAAGCCGGATCTGATCATCGCGACCAACGCCGGGGTGGATGCCGACACCTATCAGAAACTGTCGGCGATCGCGCCGACCGTGCCGCAGTCGGGTGGTGATGCCTTCTTCGAGCCCTGGAAGGTTCAGGCCGCCGCCATCGGCAGAGCGGTACATCGCGGGCAGCAGATGCAGTCGCTGATCGACGGGGTCGACAGCGCGTTCACCGACGTCGCCGCCGCACGCCCCGGCTTCAAGGGCAAGAAGGTGCTGCTGCTGACCGGCCGACTGGACCAGGGCAATGTCAGCGCCGCCACCGGCTGGCGAACCGCGTTTCTGACCCAGATGGGGTTGACCGTCGCCGAGGCGCCCACGGTGATCGAGCATGAGCGGATCGGATCCACGCTCGGCGGCGCGGATGTGCTGATCTGGACCACCGAGAGCGACGACGAGCGCACCGCGCTGCTGGCCGATCCGGACATCGCCGGGCTCGAATCACGCAGCATCTTCACAA
This sequence comes from Mycolicibacter heraklionensis, assembly GCA_001673575.1. Lineage (GTDB taxonomy): Bacteria > Actinomycetota > Actinomycetes > Mycobacteriales > Mycobacteriaceae > Mycobacterium > Mycobacterium heraklionense_A. The sequence continues at coordinate 45,953 of LZME01000128.1, forward strand.
CCAAGGAACAGGCCGGCGCGATCGCCTTCGCCTCCCCGTTGAGCTACCCGCTGGTGGCCGGCCAGCTACCCGCGCTGATCGCCAAGATCACTGGTTAGGGCCAACTCTGCGCGTTCAGTAAGACCCCTCTGGCATACCCCGCAGAATTGTGTTCTACGTCACTATTTGGCGTCATTCGAGGCTACGGTCGTGGCATGAGCGTGGCATTGGATTTCCAGGATTTCACCAAGACCGACGTGGTCCTCGACTACGGCGACAGCGCCTTGCTGATGCAGTTCGACTCCACCACCGACGTGCTGGCATGGACCGCGGCGCTGCATTCCGCCGCACTGGCCGGCGTTGTCGACATCGTCCCGGCGTCCCACACGGTATTGGTGAAACTGGCCGCCCCCAGGTACCGGGCCGGTGTCCGGCGCCGCCTGGCGACCTTGGCCGTCGACCCGGACGCAGTCCGTACGCGCGCCCCCGAGGGGCCCGCAGACGTGGTGGTCGACGTCATCTACGACGGGCCAGACCTGACCGAGGTGGCCGAACACGCCGGCCTGAGCGTCGCCCAGGTCATCAATGCCCACACCGCAACGCCCTGGTTGGTGGGGTTCGGCGGATCCACTCCGGGCTTCGCCTACCTGCTCGGCGGCGACCCCAGGCTGCGGGTGCCCCGCCGCGCCGAGTTGCGCCCGGTTCCGGCCGGCGCGGTGGCGCTGGCCGGCCAGTTCAGCGGCATCTATCCGCGTCAATGGCCGGGCGGTTGGCAGCTGATCGGCCACACCGACGCCCGATTGTGGGACCTGGACCGTCCCGACCCGGCGCTATTGACGCCGGGCCTGTCGGTGCGATTCCGGGCTGCGTGACCGCCATGACAACCACCCTGGAAGTTCTGCACACCGGCCCGCTGGCCCTGATCGAAGATCTGGGCCGGGCGGGGATGGGCCACCTCGGAGTCAGCCCGTCCGGCGCCGCCGACCGCCGCTCGCACAAGCTGGCCAACCGGCTGCTGGCCAATCCCGACGATCGAGCCACCATCGAGGTGGCCTTCGGCGGATTGTCCGTGCGAGTCCACGGCGGAGACGTCGACATCGCGGTCACCGGCGCCGACACCGACCCGAATGTCAACGGAGTCAGCTTCGGCACCAACAGCATTGCGCATGTCCGCGACGGCCAGGTGGTCTCGTTGGGCAGGCCGCGGTCGGGGCTGCGCAGCTATTTGGCGGTGCGGGGCGGCATCGATGTCACCCCGGTGCTGGGTTCCCGCAGTTACGACGTGATGGGCGAGATCGGCCCCGCCCCGTTGCGTGACGGCGACGTGCTGCAGATCGGCGAACGGACCGGCCACTTCCCCGAGATCGACCAGGCGCCGGTGGCGACCATCCCCGACGATGTGGTCGAGTTGCGGGTGACACCCGGTCCACGCGACGACTGGTTCGTCGACCCCGACATCATGGTGCGCACCAATTGGCTGGTGAGTAACCACAGCGACCGCGTCGGCATGCGCTTGGTGGGGATGCCGCTGGAATACCGTTGGCCGGAACGGCAATTGCCCGCCGAGGGCGCCGACCGGGGCGCAATCCAGATCCTGCCGAACGGCTTTCCGATAATCCTGGGTCCCGACCATCCGGTGACCGGCGCCTACCCGGTGGTCGGGGTGGTGGTCGACGAGGACATCGACACGTTGGCCCAAGTTCAGCCCGGGCAGACCGTACGGATGCACTGGTCTCGGCCCCGCCAGCACCCCGCGTCGCGCTCGGCCTGGTAGGCCCGTCGGGTGCCCGGCCAGGTTCATACCGCCCGCCTCATCCACACCAGCGATCTGGACGATGAGACCCGCCGCGGCGCCCATCGGCTGGTCACCGAAGCCTCCGGCGGCACACTTTCCGACGCCGATTGGCAGCACGCGCTCGGTGGCATGCACGCATTGATCTGGCACCACGGCGTCCTGATCGCCCACGGCTCGGTGATCCGGCGCCAACTGCTCTATCGCGGCAGATCTCTGCGGTGCGGCTATATAGAGGCCGTCACCGTCCAAGCCGATCACCGGGAGCGGGGCCTGGGCACCGCGGTACTCGAGGCATGCGAACAGGTGATCCGCGGCGCGTTCGAGCTCGGCGCGCTCAGTTCGCCAAGTATCAGCCGCCGGCTCTACACCGCGCGCGGATGGTTGCTGTGGCGTGGACCCACGGCGGTCTTAGCGCCGACTGGTCCGGTGCGCACCCCCGAGGCCGACGGAACCGTGTTCGTCATGCCGGTGGGTACCGACCTGGACGTCACCGCCGAGCTGACATGCGACTGGCGAGACGGTCACGTCTGGTAACGGCACGGTTAACGGCCCGTAGACAGTCGGTGTATGCCTGGTGGCCGAGCGGGACGTCAGTGAGGCGGCTCACAATCGCTGCAGTGTTCATAAGAATCAGCCGTGCGATTCAAGCGGCGCCAGGATTGATTGTTAACTTAATATTGCGTCAGCCTCACAGGCGAACCGGCGCGGCGATGCCGCCGTTGCGGCCGTTCGCCGCCGGCCGGAAAGTATTCGGGGCTTTGACCTGGGCATACCGGGCGCGGCGGCCGCGTCCGGCCCCCGCGTCCTACGCGGAGACGGTTCGGGCGCAGGGCCGAATTTTGCGGCTCCCTGCCACTCTGCTGCCAATCGTCGCGGGGGCCTGACTTCGGGGCGACTCCCCACGAAAGTGGCCTTATGGTGTGACCGTCACGGCTTGCCCCGGCCCTGCACGGCCCCCCTCTCGAAAGACGCACCCTCATGCTGTACGAGTTCTGGCACAACTTCACCCACAACTTGTTCAAGCCACTGTTGCTTTTCTTCTACATGGGCTTCCTCATCCCCCTGCTGAAGATCCAGTTCGAGTTCCCCTACGTGCTGTATCAGGGCTTGACGTTGTATTTGCTGCTGGCCATCGGCTGGCGGGGCGGTGAAGAGCTCGCAACCATCGACTCGTCGAGCATCGCTGGTGTCCTGGGCTTCATCGTGCTGGGCTTCGCCACCAACTTGATCATCGGATTCGTCGCCTACTGGTTGCTGACCCGAATGACCAGAATGAGACGCATCGACCGTGCCACCGTCGCCGGGTATTACGGTTCGGACTCGGCCGGTACTTTCGCCACCTGCCTTGGTGTGCTTGCAACGTTGGACATCGCGTTCGACGCCTACATGCCGGTGATGCTGGCCGTTATGGAGATTCCGGGCTGCATCGTGGCCCTGGCGCTGGTGTCACGGTTGCGGGCCCGCGGGATGGACGCGAAGGGCAACATGCCCGACGAGCCGGGCTACAACAAGAAGGCCAGCAGGCAACTCGTTGCCGCCTCCGCCCGGGTGAACGGAGCGACCACCACGACGGGGCACCACCAGGGCATCCAAGACGAGATCGACCTCGCACTGGAAAGGCAGGAGCACGTCCAGGCGAGCGCTGCGACGTCGACTACCTCCTCGACACCGCCCAGCGGAGCGCTGATGCGAGAGGTGCTGCTCAACCCGGGGCTCTACCTGTTGTTCGGCGGGATCCTCATCGGCTTCGTCGGCCGCCTGCAGGGCGCCTCGGTCATCGAAGACGGTGACCACGTCTTCGTCACCGCGTTCCAGGGGATGCTGTGCCTCTTCCTGCTCGAAATGGGGATGACAGCCTCACGCAAGCTCAAGGACCTGCGGTCGGCGGGACGCGGCCTGATCGCCTTCGGGTTGTTGGCGCCCAACCTCTTTGCGATAGCCGGAATCTTCATCATCCACACCTACTCGCAAATCACCGGCACCCATTTCGAGCCGGGCAGCTACGTGCTCTTCGCCGTGCTGTGCGGTGCCGCTTCCTACATCGCCGTGCCGGCGGTGCAGCGAATGGCGATTCCCGAGGCCAGTCCGACGGTTCCGCTGGCCGCATCGCTGGGCCTGACGTTCTCCTACAACGTGACCATTGGGATACCGCTGTATCTGCAGATCGCGAAGGCCGTCAACCTCTGGCTTCCAGTCAGCTGACAGAAGGTTCCAACCGAACGCAACGCTTCTCCAATCGGTCGATCAACCAGGCGAAATGCCCTGTGCGCGCGACTAATACGTGATGTGAGCCACTCACAGTCGGTCAGCCCACCGCATTTTCAGGTTCTGCTCTGCCACTTGCCAGATCGGATCGGTAGGTTCGCACACCGTCCATCGTGATGCGAGATTCTGCGCACAGCGGTGGCCCAGAGCCCGAGGAGATCGCATGACGAACGGCCACATCACCAATTTCGATCCTGAGGACACCGCAGCCTGGGCGGCCGGCAATGCCGCCATCGCACGCCGCAATCTGATCTGGTCCACCGCCAGTACGCATGTCGCCTTCTCCATCTGGTCGCTGTGGTCGGTGGTGGTGCTGTTCATGCCCGAGTCGGTCTACGGCATCAAGGCCGGCGACAAGCTGCTGCTGGCTGCGGTCGCGACTCTGGTCGGCGGTTGCGTCCGCGTGCCCTACGTTCGGGCCACCGCGAAATTCGGCGGCCGCGACTGGGCGGTGGCCTCCTCGCTGATCTTGCTGATCCCGACCGTCGGGACACTGCTGCTGCTCGTCAATCCCGGTCAACCACTGTGGATGTATCTGGTGTGCGCTGCGCTGACCGGCCTGGGCGGCGGCAACTACGCCGCCTCGCTGGCCAACGTCGACGCCTTCTACCCCCAGCGCCTCAAGGGCGTCGCCCTCGGACTGTGCGGCGGTATCGGCAACCTCGGGGTGGCAGCCATCCAGCTCGTCGGCCTCCTGATTCTGGCCACCGTCGGCAACACCAAGCCCGAATTGGTCTGCTCGGTGTACCTGGTGCTGCTTGCCGTGGTGGGCACCTGCGCAGCGCTGTGGATGGACAACCTCGACCACGGCATGGAAGAGGTGGGCAGCATTCGGTCGATCCTGTCGGTCCCGGACAGCTGGATCATCTCGGCGTTGTACTGCGCAGCGTTCGGCTCGTTCATCGGCTTCGCATTCGCTTTCGCCCAAGTGCTGCACGTCACTTTCGAAAAGGCCGGCCACAGCCCCGCCGAGGCGGCGCTCTATGCCGCGCGAATCGCGTTCCTGGGCCCACTGTTGGGCGCCTTGGCCCGAATCTACGGTGGCCGGGTCGCCGACCGCCGCGGCGGGGGCCGCGTCACCCTGGTGGTGTTCCTCGGCATGATCCTGGCCTCCGCCGTGCTGGCCGCGACCAGCACCATCGACGACCACACCACCCGCGCAACCACATCGACGATCGCGGTGTACATTGCCGCGTTCATGGTGCTGTTCATCCTCGCTGGGATGGGCAACGGATCGGTGTTGAAGATGATCCCGTCGATCTTCGAGGCCCGCAGTCGCTCGCTCGACGCCGACGAAGCCGAGCGCCGGCATTGGGCACGCTCACATTCCGGCGCCTTGATCGGGTTCGCCACCGCGGTCGGTGCCCTCGGCGGGGTCGCCATCAACCTCATCCTGCGTCAGGCCTACGCCAGCTCCGGGTCAGAGACGCCGGCGTTCTGGGTATTTCTGGCGTCATACTGCGCCGTTGCCGGCTTGACCTGGGTGATGTACGTCCGCCGGCCGCGAGGCACCCGGGGCGCCCGGGTTCCGGTCGACACCCAGAAGGTCTCGGCGTGACCTGGAACACGGGACCATATAGGGCAACGGTTCCGAAATCGCTCGGTAACACAGATGAAATCGACTGGGGCTAAATCTTATACATGAGTACCGCCGTCTACGCCGCCGGTCACCGTATCGAGATCGAGGAGAGCCGGGTCCTCGTGGACGGGATGGTCAAGCCGGTCTCTCCAGCCGGTCTGGCCGCCCTGCGCGTCCTGGCACACCGTCCGGGCAACGTCGTCGCCCGCGACGCCCTGCTGCGTGCACTCCCGGGACGGGGCAACAGCATGCACGCCGTCGAGTCTGCCGTGCTCCGACTGCGAACAGCGCTGGGCGACAGCCAAATCGTCGCCACGGTGGTCAAGCGCGGGTACCGTCTCGCCGTCGACAGCGAGCAGGGCGCAGCATGATCCCCATCCTGGTCGCGCACGGCACTCGTCAGCCCGATGGGGTCGTCATGATCGGCGAGCTCGCCGAACGGGTCAGCACCCTGCTGGCACAACCGGTCAGAGTGGCATTCGTCGACGTACTGGGACCCAGCCCGGCCGAGATCCTTGCCGCTGAAGCCGAAAACGGCTGCCCGGCCATCCTCGTCCCCGCCTTCCTCGCCCGCGGCTACCACGTCGGCGTGGATGTTCCCACGCAGGTTGCCACCAGCGGACACCCCGACGTCACGATCACTCCGGCACTGGGGCCCGACGCTCGTGTCGCTGCGGTGGTCGCCGCTCGGCTGACCGAATCGGGCTGGCGCCCCGGCGACTCGGTGGTTCTGGCTGCGGCCGGCTCCTCAGACCCGGTCGCGCAGAACGACCTCAAGCATGCAGCGCAGATGGTGTCCGGAATGATCGGAACGCCCGTCACAGTGGCATTCGCCGCTATCGGCGGGCCCAGCGTTCCCGAGGCTGTCGCCGACCTGCGCAGCCAAGGCGCGTCACGCGTCGTGATCGCGTCGTACTTGTTGGCCGACGGCCTTTTCCAGCGCCGCCTGCGCGATGCCGGAGCGGACCTCGTGACCGAGCCGCTGGGCACGCATCCCGGGGTCGCCCGAGTCGTTGCCGACCGGTTCATCACCGCCCACACGCGGATTCCGGTGCGATAACGCTCTTTCGGTAACAATCCGCGTCAGTGCGAGCTTCGGACCGACGCGCGCATTGTGAATTCCTTTCTGCCCCCACCGTGTTGATCGTCGCCCCGCGCTGCCTCCCGACTCTCCCCGGCCCCCGCTGCGCCTCACACCCGACCTTCAGCGCCGTGAGGAGAAGTTCACGGCTGAGTCATCTCGTGCAGCATTGCGGTAACGAAAGATTTCTACCGTGACCACATGGCTCGTTCACACCTGATTACCCAGTGGGATCCCGAAGACACCGTGGCCTGGAAGGCCGGCAACGACAAGATTGCGCGGCGCAACCTGATCTGGTCGACAGTTGCTGAGCACGCCGGTTTTTCGATCTGGTCGATCTGGTCGGTAATGGTGTTGTTCATGCCCGAGTCGGTGTACGGCTTCAGCGCCGGCGACAAGTTCCTGCTGGCAGCCACCGCCACCCTTGCCGGCGGCCTGCTGCGCATACCCTACTCGCTGGCCACCGCGGCCTTCGGCGGACGCAATTGGACGATCTTCTCCGCGCTGGTGCTGTTGATCCCGACGATCGGGATGATGGGCCTGCTGGCCAACCCGGGGCTGCCGCTCTGGCCTTACCTGCTGTGCGCCGCCCTGACCGGCCTCGGCGGGGGTAACTTTGCCGCCTCGATGACCAACGTGAATGCCTTCTACCCACATCGACTCAAGGGCTGGGCGCTGGCGGTCAATGCCGGGGGCGGCAACCTGGGCGTTCCGCTGGTCCAACTGGTCGGGCTGGCGGTGCTGGCCACCGTGGGTAACCGCCAGCCGTATTGGGTGTGCGCGATCTATCTGGTGGTCCTCGCGGTAGCCGCGATCGGCGCAGCACTTTTCATGGATAATCTCGACGGCCAACGGGCAGACCTGACGGCCATGCGGGCGATCCTTCCCGAACTCGATACGTGGATCGTCGCACTGCTCTACATCGGCACGTTCGGTTCGTTCATCGGGTTCTCGTTCGCCTTCGGCCAGGTGCTGCAGATCAGCTTTGTGGGCGGCGGTCAGAGTCCCGCTCAGGCCTCGTTGCACGCTGCCCAAATAGCATTCTTGGGCCCACTTTTGGGGTCGTTGTCGCGAATCTTCGGCGGGCGCCTCGCCGATCGACTCGGCGGCAGCCGCGTCACGCTGGCTGCCTTCGGAGGCTTGTTCGCAGCCTCGGGGTTGCTCGTCGCCGTGAGCACCCTGGACAGCAGTCGCACCGGCCCCACCTCCGGCGCCGCCATGGTGGGCTACGTCATCGGCTTCGTGGCGCTGTTCATCGTGTCCGGTATCGGCAATGGCTCGGTGTACAAGATGATTCCGTCAGTCTTCGAGGCCCGCAGTCACCGAATGGGTATGCACGAGAGCGACCGTCGGCACTGGGCGCGGGCCATGTCGGGGGCGCTGATCGGGTTTGCCGGCGCAATCGGCGCGTTGGGCGGCGTAGGAATCAATCTGGCCTTGCGCCAGTCGTATGTCACCAGCGGCTCGGCTACCACAGCGTTCTGGATCTTCCTGGTGGGCTACGTCGGAGCTGCAGCACTGACCTGGCTGAGGTACGTACGTCGGCCGTTCTTCGCTCCGCAATCGGCCCAGGCTGCGTTGGCACCGGCGTAAGGTGTCCACTTCGCTGAGCGGTTATCGGGTCGCGGTGACGTCAGCGCGCCGCGCTGACGAGCTCTGCACCCTGCTGCGGCGCCACGGTGCCTCGGTCTGCGCAGCGCCGGCTATCACCATGATCGACTTAACCGACGACATCGTGTTGCGCGGCCGTACCGAAGCATTGATCGAGACACCACCAGATGTCCTGGTGGTGACGACCGCCATGGGCTTTCGCGGCTGGATCGCTGCGGCCGAAGGGTGGGGCATCGCCGACCGGCTGATCGCAGCCTTGACCACCACCCGCATCGTGGCCCGGGGGCCGAAGGCAGTCGGCGCGTTGCGCACCGTGGGCCTGTCGGAGGAGTGGTCGCCCGAATCCGAGTCGTCAGAAGCGATGGTCGATTATCTGAAGTCCGATATTGCCGGTGCTCGCATGGCAGTACAGCTGCACGGCACCACCGGCGACTGGGATCCCGCCCCCGAGCTGCTCGACCAATTTCGCAGAGCGGGAGCCGACGTGCTTTCCATCCCCGTCTACCGGTGGCGGCCGGCGCACCCAGGTGGGGAATTCGACCAGCTCACCTCGCAGATCGCCCAGCGCCAATTCGACGCGGTCAGCTTCACCTCCGCTGCCGCGGTGATGGCGACACTCGCTCGTGCGGCCGACCTCGGTATCTCCGAGGCGCTGCTTCTCGCGCTGCGGTCCGATGTACACGCGATGTGCGTCGGACCGTTGACTGCCCGGCCGCTGACGCTGCTGAACGTCCCGACTTCGTCGCCGCGGCGAATGCGCTTGGGGGCGTTAGCTCGTCACATCATCGACGAGCTGCCGCGCCTGCGCACCCACACCGTCCAGGCCGCCGGCCATCGAATCGAACTCCGCGGCAATTGCGTGATAATCGACGGGGTGGCCAAGCCGATGTCGCCTTCGAGTATGGCTACCCTGCGGGCACTGGCTCACCAGCCCGGGCGTGTCGTCTCGCGGCAGACCCTGCTTGAAGCGCTGCCCGGCAACGGCGCCAGCACCCACGCGGTAGAAACCGCCGTCCTGAGACTGCGAACTACCCTGGGCGACAAGAACATTGTCGCCACCGTTGTCAAGCGGGGCTATCGCCTGGCCGTGGACCAGGTAGATCAGGAAGCCGGCTAGGACCGGTTAGGCAACGGCGCGTTCCGCGACGGCCTGTCCGACCTGCACATAGCCGTCCTCGGTGATCCGCGTCGGGTACACCCGCACCGACACGCTCGGGTCATCCAGGCAGCTGCCGTCGTCCAAGGCGAACGCCTGCTTCTTCAGCGGGGAGATGACGGAAAGGCGGCCGCCGCGGTCGCCCACGATCCCGCGGGACATCACCGCTGCCCGGAAGAACGGGTCGATGTTGCACACCGCGCGCACCGAGCCGTCATCAAGCCGGAACAACGCCGCTTGCTTACCGTTGGCGAGCAACACGCCCACGCCGAGCCCGGGAATCAGACTGTCGTAGCGGCAGGCGGTGGTCCAAGTGTCGATGTTGCTGGTGCTCATGATTCCTCCTTAGATGAGCGCACGACCGGGACGGGTAGCGGGATCTTGCGGCCGTCGCGCACGGTGAACGCGACGGTGGGGTCTTCGGCGTCGGGGGCGTTGACGAACGAGACGAATCGCGACAGCTTCTCGGGGTCGTCCAGGACGCCCTTCCACTCGTCGGTGTAGTTGTCGACGTGGCGGGCCATCTCCGCCTCGAATTCCTCTGCCAGCCCGAGGGAGTCGTCGCAGACGACCTCGCGGACGTGGTCGAGTCCACCTTCCATCGCCTCGATCCACGGCGCGGTGCGCTGCAACCGATCTGCGGTGCGAATGTAGAACATCAGGAACCGGTCGATGTAGCGGAACACGGTCTCGGTGTCGAGGTCGCTGGCGAGCAGCTGAGCGTGCTTGGGCGACATACCGCCGTTGCCGCCGACGTAAAGGTTCCAACCGATCTCGGTCGCGATCACACCGACGTCTTTGGCGCGCGCCTCCGCACACTCGCGCGCGCAGCCCGAGACGCCCATCTTGATCTTGTGCGGCGCGCGCAGTCCGCGGTAGCGCAGCTCCAAATCGATGGCCATCTTCACCGAGTCCTGCTGCCCGTAGCGGCACCAGTCGCTGCCCACACAGCTCTTCACCGTCCGCAACGACTTCCCGTACGCCTGACCGGATTCCATGCCGGCGTCCACCAGCTTGCGCCAGATCGCGGGTAGCTGATCCACCCGTGCACCGAACATGTCGATGCGCTGCCCGCCGGTGATCTTGGTGTAAAGGCCGAATTCCTGGGCGATCTGGCCGATCAGGATCAGGTGCTCGGGCTTGATCTCGCCGCCGGGCACCCGCGGAACCACCGAGTAGCTGCCGTTGCGCTGAATGTTGGCCAGGAAGTGGTCATTGGTGTCCTGCAGTGCCGCCTGTTCGCCCTCAAGGATGTGGTCGGATCCGGTGGACGCCAAGATGGAGGCGACGGTGGGCTTGCAGATGTCACAGCCGTGGCCCGTGCCGAACCGCTCCAGCAGTTCGGAGAAGGTGCGGATTCCGGTGACCTGGACGATCTCGAACAGCTCCGCGCGTGACTGGGCGAAGTGTTCGCACAGCGCCTTGGACTGCTCGACTCCCTCGGCGACCAGCAACTCCTTGAGCAGCGGAATGCAGGATCCGCACGAGGTTCCCGCCTTGGTGCAGTCCTTCAGGCTCTGCACGTCGCGGCAACCTCCGGCGATCGCGTCGCACAGCTGGTCTTTGCTGACGTTGTTGCAGGAACAGATCTGCGCCGCCCCAGGCAACGCGCTGATTCCCAGTGCGCTCTTGTTGTCGCCGGAGCCGGCCGGAGCGATCAGGTCCAAGGGATCGCCGGGCAGCTCGGCGCCGACCATCGGACGCAGCACACCGTAGGAAGATGCGTCGCCGACCAGGATCCCGCCGAGCAGGGTCTTGGCGTCGTCGGAGAGCACCAGCTTGGCGTAGGTCCGCTTCACCGGATCGTTGATGACGACCGACAGCGAGTTCTCGGTCGCCCCCATCGCGTCGCCGAAGCTGGCCACGTCGACACCGAGCAGCTTGAGCTTGGTGGACATGTCCGCCTCGCCGAATTCGGCCACACCCTCGAGCAGGCGGTCGGCGACCACCTCGGCGCTGGTGTAGCCGGGCCCGACCAATCCGTAGCAGACACCCTCGATGGCGGCCACCTCGCCGATCGCGTACACGTCGGAATCACTGGTCCGACAGCACAAATCGGTCAACACACCGCCGCGCTCGGCGATAGCCAGGCCGGCCTCACGAGCCAGTTCGTCGCGCGGGCGCACCCCTGCGGCGAAGATCACCAGTCCGGCCTCAATCGCGTTGCCGTCGGAGAGTTTTACCCGCAGGGTCGGTGAACCGTATTGGTGGGTCAGTTGCTCGATGGACTCGGTACCCACGCCGACGTGCACCGCGATGCCCAGGTCCGAGATCATCCGGCTCAGCAGTACACCGCCGGCGTCGTCGAGCTGTTGCGGCATCAGCCGCGGCGCCATCTCGACGATGTGCGGTTCGATCCCCGACGCGCGCAGCGCGTTCGCGGCCTCCAACCCCAGCAGCCCGCCGCCGATCACCACTCCGGCTCGGGTGTTACCGGCTTCGAGCATGCACTCGATGTCGGCCCGGATTCCGTCCAGATCATCCAGGGTCCGGTAGACGTGGCAGCCGGGCAGATCGTGGCCCGGCACCGGGGGGACGAACGCGCGCGAGCCGGTCGCCAGCACCAGGGTGTCGTAGCCGTAACGCTGTCCATCCACGGCGAGCACAGATTTGTCGGCCAGGTCGACCTTCTCGACCCGGGTGCTCAGCAGCAGCCGCACCTGCTCGTCGTCGGCGTAGTCGTTGCCCGGCAGCGCCAGCCGGGACCGGTCCCACCCGTCGGTGTAGGAGGTCAACCCGACGCGGTCGTAGGCGGGGTCGGACTCCTCGGCAAGCACCGTGACCCGCCAGTTTCCGCCGCCCGACCGGCTGCGCAGAGCCTCCACGAAACGATGCCCCACCATGCCGTGTCCGACCACGACAAGGTCTTTCACGGCGCGGGGGGTCTCGATCGTGGTCATGAAAAAGAGGCTAGGAAGCCGATATTGCCGGAATATCGCCATACGTTACAAGCGTGTGACGGTCTGCTCACGCGGCTGTGAGGCCCCTCACGACCGCCCCTTCTGAAGTGCTCGTTCACCCACGGCGAACACGGAACTTTAGCGCGGTCGACTCAAGTTCTATCGGGTGACGGACCGGCACCAGACCGGCACGCAGCAATCACCACAAGGAGACATCCATGAGCACCCTGACTCTGTGGCAGCGTCCATTCAAGGCCCATGCAAGCCACCCCTTCAGCCCCGCCTTCGACACCGACCGTTGGGTCCGCGACTTTTTCAGCCCGGCCACGGCCAGCGACTGGCGGGCGCCCACCGCCACCGGATTCCGGCCGGCCGCTGAGATCACCAAGGACGGCGACGACGCGGTGGTGAAGCTGGAACTGCCGGGCATCGACATCGACAAGGACGTGACGGTCGAACTCGACAGCGGTCACCTGGTGGTGCGCGGCGAACGCCGCGATGAGCACGCCGAGACCGACGCCGACACCAACCGGACGCTGCGCGAGGTGCGCTACGGCGCGTTCCGCCGCTCGTTCGCGGTTCCGGCACACGTCACCGGCGAAGCCGTGACGGCGACGTATGACGCCGGCGTACTCACGGTCCGGGTAGCGGGCGTGTACGCGGGCACTCAGCCGCAGTCCATCGCCATCACCAAGTAAGCCGCCCAGACACCGTCCGACCCGAAAACCCCTGCACACGCCCGTGTGTGGGGGTTTTCGGCGTCCAACACGTCATGCGCACAACGTGATCTGTCTCACGTTCCGTTCCTCGTGTGATTAGCATCGGGTGAACGTACTGTGATCCGTACCACCCGAGGAGGTCTGGTGTCGAGCACTACCGAACTCGCCGAACTGCACACCCTGATTGGTGACCTGCGGCGTTGCGTGCTGGGGCTGAAGACGCGCTTCGGCGACATCCCTGGAATGCGCCGCATCGAACTGGACGCCGAGCGCATCCTCACCGACGTTCAACTCCTCGAATCCGACGCCGGAGAAATGGACTTGGAGCGCTGGGCGGCCGAGCGGTCGCACGAGAAGATCACCATCCCTGACACCGAATACGACAGCGAATTCTGGCGCGACGTCGACGACGAAGGCGTCGGCGGCCAAGGCAGGTACTGACCCACACCGGGTGCTGCTTGCGGCCAAGGGGCGCCCTCCGACGAACTGAGCCGAAGGGAACCCCACCAGATGAGCGCACCCGCCGTGAACCGTCCCGGCGTCTTCTCGGCGACTCGCGCACGGATCGCGAATCGCACGCTGCGCACCGACCGCTGGTGGCTGTCGCCGCTACGGGTGAACCTCGGACTGGACGCGTTCATCATCTACGCGACCATCCGGTCGTTCTGGGGCAGCGCCTACTGGGTTGACAAGTACCACTACCTGACGCCGTTCTACTCGCCGTGCATCAGCGCGTCATGCGTGCCCGGCTCGAGCCACCTGGGCGTCTGGTTACCTGAGTTCCCTCGGTGGATTCCCTTGGGGGCATTGGTATTGCCCTTCCTGCTGTGTTTCCGGCTCACCTGCTACTACTACCGGAAGGCCTACTACCGTGCCTTCTGGCAGTCGCCGACGGCCTGCGCGGTCCCTGAACCCCGCGCCCACTACACCGGCGAGACCCGCTTCCCGCTGATCCTGCAGAACAGCCACCGCTACTTCTTCTATGCCGCGTTCGCGCTGGCCGCGCTCAATACCTATGACGCGTTCGCCGCGCTGCACTCCGACGACGGGCCTGGTGGGTTCGGGTTCGGCGTGGGCAACATCGTGCTGTTCGCGAACGTGGCGATGCTCTGGGCCTATACCGGCGGCTGTCACTCCTGCCGGCACGTCTTCGGCGGTCGCCTCAACCACTTCTCCAAACACCCGGTCCGCTACTGGTTCTGGACGAAGATCAGCTGGTTCAACGGCCGCCACCAGCAGTTCGCCTGGATCACCCTGGGCACGCTGGCGTTCACCGACCTCTACATCGCCCTGGTGTCCAGCGGCGTCATCACCGATTTCCGGTTCGTCGGCTAAGTGCCGCGATCACACGAAGGGTTAGCGAGAATTCATGGTTGAAGTCGAACGGCACTCCTACGACGTGGTCGTGATCGGTGCCGGGGGCGCTGGCCTGCGCGCGGTGATCGAAGCACGCGAGCAGGGCCTGAGCGTTGCGGTGGTGTGTAAGTCGCTGTTCGGCAAGGCGCACACCGTGATGGCCGAGGGGGGTTGCGCGGCGTCGATGGGCAACGTCAACTCCAAGGACAACTGGCAGGTGCACTTCCGCGACACCATGCGCGGCGGGAAGTTCCTCAACAACTGGCGGATGGCCGAGTTGCACGCCCGGGAAGCCCCCGAGCGAGTCTGGGAGCTGGAGACCTACGGTGCGCTGTTCGACCGCACCCCCGACGGAAGAATCAACCAGCGCAACTTCGGCGGCCACACCTATCCGCGGTTGGCCCACGTCGGTGACCGCACCGGCCTGGAGTTGATCCGCACCATGCAGCAGAAAGTGGTCTCGCTGCAGCAGGACGACTATGCCGAGTTCGGCGACTACGAGGCCCGGATCAAGATATTCCACGAGTGCACAATCACCGAACTGCTCAAAGACGAAACGACCGGGGCTATTTCGGGCGCGTTCGGCTACTGGCGTGAAAGCGGCAACTTCGTGTTGTTCGAAGCGCCGGCCGTGGTGCTGGCCACCGGCGGCATCGGCAAGTCGTTCAAGGTGACGTCGAACTCCTGGGAGTACACCGGCGACGGCCACGCGCTGGCGCTGCGAGCCGGCGCGACGCTGATCAACATGGAGTTCGTCCAGTTCCACCCGACCGGGATGGTGTGGCCGCCCAGCGTGAAGGGGATCCTGGTCACCGAGGGTGTCCGCGGCGACGGCGGAGTGCTCAAGAACTCCGACGGAACCCGGTTCATGTTCGACTACATCCCGCCGGTGTTCAAGGGTCAGTACGCCGAGACCGAGCAAGAGGCCGATCAATGGCTCAAGGACAACGACTCGGCCCGCCGCACCCCGGATCTGCTGCCCCGTGATGAGGTGGCCCGCGCCATCAACTCCGAGGTCAAGGCAGGACGCGGGTCGCCGCACGGCGGGGTGTTCCTCGACATCGCCTCTCGGCTGACACCCGAGGAGATCAAGCGCCGGCTGCCGTCGATGTACCACCAGTTCATGCAGCTTGCCGAGGTCGACATCACCAAGGACGCAATGGAAGTCGGCCCCACCTGCCACTACGTGATGGGTGGCATCGAAGTCGACCCGGACACCGGCGCGGCAGCGGTACCCGGGCTGTTCGCCGCTGGCGAATGCTCCGGCGGGATGCACGGTTCCAACCGGCTGGGCGGCAACTCCCTGTCGGACCTGCTGGTGTTCGGCCGTCGCGCCGGTTTGGGCGCGGCGCAGTACGTACAGGGGCTGAACACTCGACCCGCGGTGACGCCGGCAGCGCTGGAGGCCGCAGCCGAGCTGGCACTGGCGCCGTTTAACGGTCCGGCCGGCGGCGGCACACCGGAGAACCCCTACACCCTGCACTCCGAGTTGCAACAGTCGATGAACGACCTGGTCGGCATCATCCGCAATGCCGGCGAGCTGGAGCAGGCCCTGGTGCGCCTCGAGGAATTCAAGGCCCGGTTCGCGGCGGTCACCGTCGAGGGCGGACGGCACTACAACCCGGGATGGCATCTGGCCGTCGACCTGCGCAACATGCTGCTGGTCAGCGAATGCGTGGCCAAAGCCGCGCTGCAACGCACCGAGAGCCGCGGCGGGCACACTCGCGACGATCACCCGGGGATGGATGCCAATTGGCGCAAGACCCTGCTGGTCTGCCGAGTCGCGGACAGTAGCGCGGTTCCCGACATCACGATCACCCCGGAGCCTCAGACCGGGATGCGCGAGGACCTGCTGGAGCTGTTCGAGATCTCCGAACTCGAGAAGTACTACACCGACCAAGAGCTGGCGCAACATCCGGGACGGAGAGCGTAATGACACACAACGCCCACCTGCGAGTCTGGCGTGGTGACGTTGACGGCGGTGGACTTGAAGACTTCGAGGTCGAGGTCAACGAGGGCGAGGTGGTGCTCGACGTCATCCATCGCCTGCAGGCCACCCAGACCCCGGATCTGGCGGTGCGCTGGAACTGCAAGGCCGGCAAGTGCGGATCGTGTTCGGCGGAGATCAACGGATTTCCGCGACTGATGTGTATGACGCGGATGTCGATGTTCGACCCGGCCGAAACGATCACCGTGACCCCGGTGCGGACCTTCCCGGTGGTTCGCGACCTGGTCACCGATGTCTCGTTCAACTACGAAAAGGCCCGCGAGATGCCGGCTTTCAAGCCGCCGGCGGATCTCAAGCCCGGCGAGTATCGGATGCAGCAGGTCGATGTGGAGCGCTCCCAGGAGTTCCGCAAGTGCATCGAATGCTTCCTGTGCCAGAACGTCTGCCACGTCATCCGGGACCACGAGGAGAACAAGCCACGGTTCTCCGGGCCGCGGATGTTCATCCGGCTCGCGGAGTTGGACATGCACCCACTGGACGCCGCCGACCGGCGTGACTTCGCCCAGGACGACGCCGGTCTCGGACTGTGCAACATCACCAAGTGCTGCACCGAAGTCTGCCCGGAGCACATCACGATCACCGACAACGCCATCATCCCGATGAAAGAACGGGTGGTCGGGAACCGCTACGACCCGGTCGTCTGGCTCGGTCGAAAGATCTTCCGCCGCAAGGCCGACTGACGCTAGGTTCCCAAGAACGTCATCGGGTCGTGCAACACCCGGGTGCCGTCATGCAGGCCGTCCAGGGTCGCCATGTCGGCCTCGGACAACTCGAACTCGAACACGTCCAGGTTCGCCGCAACCCGCTCCGGGTTCCCGGACCGTGAGACCACCGCGTTGCCACACTGCAGATTCCACCGGATCAAGATCTGCGCCGGTGTTCGCCCGTGGGCGCTCGCCAGCGCAGTCACCGCGGGGTCATCGAGCAGCCGTCCCACGCCCAGCGGACTGTAGGACTGGGTAACGATGTCCCGGTTGGCATTGACGTCGCGGAGTTCGGCCTGGTTCAGCCGGGGATGTAGTTCGATCTGGTTGATCGCCGGAGTCACACCCGTCTCGTCGATCACCTCGGTCAGGTGTTCCTCGGTGAAGTTGCATACCCCGACCGACTGCACCAAGCCGGCGTCACGGGCCTCGATCATCGCTTGGAAGCTCTCGACGTATTTGCCCAGTTGCGGCGCCGGCCAATGGATGAGGTACATGTCGATGTAGTCCAACCCGAGCTGTTCCAGGCTGCGTTCGCAGGCCTTCTTGGCAGCCGAGTAGCCCTGATTGGATGTGCCCAGCTTGGTGCTGACAAACAACTCCGAACGCGGCACACCCGAAGCCTCGATCGCCCGTCCCACTACGGCTTCGTTGCCGTAAGACGCGGCGGTGTCGATTAGCCGGCAACCGCTTTCCAGGGCTGCCAGCACCGATGCCTCCGTCTGCTCGTCGGACAGTTTGGCGACTCCCAGACCCAGCACGGGCATGGCCACCTCGTCATTGAGGGCCACCTGGGGAATCGACATGGAAGTAGCTGCGGCGGATTCCAACTCGAATGAAATCGTCATATCTTCGACCTACACGCTCCGTTACGTTGCCATCACTAGTTACGTGTCAATAAGCCGGGAAACCAGCTGCTAATAGCCAGTTTTCATCTACCTGGCGATTGCCGCGCCGATGCGGCCGCGGAAGCTTCAGCGCTTCTGCACGTCCCGTTCTACCGACGCGGCTGAATGGTGGTCAACAAGTGATAGGCAATAAACCGGCCGCGAAGTGAACTCGCTCACCAGGCTCCTCGCATGACCCGGCTACTGCGGAATAGCGGCCCAGCCACCTTCACGCTGCAGCATTGCGATCAAGGCATCGGCGACGCCGGGTGCTGCGGCGACGCACACCTCGCCGCTGTCGATCTCCGGGCCGGGCAACACCACCCGCGCCCCGGCCTCGACCGCGATCAGCGCTCCGGCGGCATAGTCCCACGGCTTGATCCCATGCTCGTAGTAGGCGTCCAGCCGACCGGCAGCGACCATGCACAGGTCCAACGCGGCCGATCCGATCCGGCGGACATCGCGCACTTCCGGTAGCAGCCGGGCAAGCAACGCCGCCTGGGTGGCCCGGCGCCGGGGCGAATAGCCGAACCCGGTGCCCAGCAGCGCCAACGACAGCTCGCTGACATCGGTGCAGCGCAGACCGACGGTTCCCTGCCGGTCGGTCACTCGGGCACCCAATCCGGCCCCGGCAGAATAGATTCGGTCACCGACGACGTCGGCGACCGCGCCGGCCACTGACACCCCGCCGATCTGCGCTGCCACCGAAACCGCGTAGGCCGGGACGTCGTACATGAAGTTCACCGTGCCGTCGATCGGGTCGACTATCCAGGTGACGACACCCGGTTCAGCACCGGAAACGTCGCCGGACCCTCCGCCTTCCTCACCCAGTACCGCATCACCGGGCCGCAGCCGGCTCAGTCGATCTCGGATGAAGCCCTCGGTCTCGGTGTCGACCACGGTCACCGGATCGGTCGGACTGCTTTTCGTCTGGACCAGTCCGGAGCCCGACTCGACCCCTTCGGCGCCGAACACGTCGGCGCGTCGACGCCGGACGAAGGCGGCGGCTTCGGCCACCAGCGTCTCGGCGGTGGTCCTCAATTGCACGGGGTCGCTACGCAGAGGCGCCATCTGCCCATAGCAACACATCGGCGGGGGTTATCGCACCCCCAGCACGCTCACAGCGGCTTCGCCCTTAGCCTCCGAGGCGGCGAAAACCGCTGCGGTGGAACACGATCGGCGTGATCTCCGGATCGACGGTCAATTCGCAGACCCGCAGCACCACGATGGTGTGGTCCCCGGCGGGCACCAACTGCTCGATCGAGCTGCCCAGCCATACGCCAGTGCCCTTGATGAACACCGCGCCGTCGTTGGTCACCGTCTCCAGCCCGGCGAACCGGTCACCGGTCTTAGCGGCCAGGGTGCGCGCCGCGACGTCGTGCGCCTCGCCGAGCACGCTGATGCCCAGCCGGGGCGAGTCCTTGAGCTTTGGCCACGTCGTCGAGGTGTTCTGCACGCAGAAGGACACCAACGGCGGCTCCAGCGAGACCGGCACGAAGGTGCTGGCCGCCAGGCCGACCCGAACGCCATCGATCTCGGCCGCCACCGCCACCACTCCGGACGGGAAATGCCCGAAGGCCTCCCGCAGCGACGACGGGGTCAACGGGGTCAAGTTGCTCGCGGAACTCACGTGGGGATTCACCGGGGACTCATTCGCCTCGTCTGGTCTGGTCGCCCAGAACCCTACTCGCCGCCCCGCCACCTCGGCAGATCGGCCGCCGGCGACCACATCTTGAGCCAGAGACCAACCGGTTGGTTACCCGGATAAAGGACGTAGCTCACATCAGCTTGCACTATGGCTACTGGCGAGTATATTTCAGGTTACGTTACTGGTGGGTAACTTAAGCCTGAGTACCCAACCACAGGTGGCATTCCATGAGGAGGAAGTAGTGAGCCACTACAAGAGCAATGTCCGTGACCAGGTGTTCAACCTGTTCGAGGTGCTGGGCTTGGACCAGGTCTTCGGCGAGGGCGACTACGCCGACCTGGACGTCGACACCGCTCAAGAGATGCTTGGCGAGATGGTCCGCCTGGCCGAGGGCCCGATCGCGGAGTCCTTCGTCGATGGCGACCGCAACCCGCCGGTGTTCGACCCGGCCACCCACTCGGTGACGCTGCCCGAGTCCTTCAAGAAGTCGGTGCGCGCCCACCTGGAAGGCGGCTGGGACCGTGTCGGGGTCATCGAGGAGCTCGGCGGCATTCCGATGCCCAAGGTCCTGATGTGGGCCCTGCAGGAGCACATCCTGGGCGCCAACCCGGCGGTGTGGATGTACGGCGGCGGCGCCGGCTTCGCCAACATCTTCTACAACATCGCCACCGACGAGCAGAAGAAGTGGGCCGTCCTCGCCGCCGAGCGTGGCTGGGGTTCGACCATGGTGCTGACCGAGCCGGACGCCGGCTCGGACGTGGGCGCCGGCCGCACCAAGGCCGTCCAGCAAGCGGACGGCTCGTGGCACATCGACGGCGTCAAGCGATTCATCACCTCGGCTGACTCCGACGACCTGTTCGAGAACATCTTCCACCTGGTCCTGGCCCGCCCGGAGGGCGCCAAGCCCGGCACCAAGGGTCTGTCGCTGTTCTTCGTGCCGAAGTTCCTGTTCGACTTCGAGACCGGTGAGCTCGGCGAGCGCAACGGCGCCTTCGTGACCAACGTCGAGCACAAGATGGGCCTGAAGGTCTCGGCCACCTGTGAGCTGACCTTCGGCCAGCACGGCGTCCCGGCCAAGGGCTGGCTCGTCGGCGAGGTGCACAACGGCATCGCGCAGATGTTCGACGTGATCGAGCAGGCCCGGATGATGGTCGGCACCAAGGCCATCGCGACGCTGTCCACCGGCTACCTCAACGCGCTCGAGTACGCCAAGGAGCGGGTGCAGGGCGCCGACCTCACCCAGATGACCGACAAGTCCGCACCGCGGGTGACCATCACCCACCACCCGGATGTCCGCCGGTCGCTGATGACTCAGAAGGCCTACGCCGAGGGTCTGCGCGCGCTGTACATGTACACCGCCACCTTCCAGGACGAAGCGGTCGCCAAGGCGCTGCACGGCGTCGACGCCGACCTGGCGGTCAAGATCAACGACCTGATGCTGCCGATCGTCAAGGGTGTCGGCTCCGAGCAGGCCTACGCCAAGCTCACCGAGAGTCTGCAGACCCTGGGTGGCTCGGGCTTCCTGCAGGACTACCCGATCGAGCAGTACATCCGGGACGCCAAGATCGACTCGCTCTACGAGGGCACCACGGCAATTCAGGCGCAGGACTTCTTCTTCCGCAAGATCATCCGTGACAAGGGCGCCGCACTGGGCCACGTCGCGGGCGAGATCGAGACGTTCATCAAGAACGAGACCGGCAACGGGCGACTCAAGGCCGAGCGGGAACTGCTGGCCACCGCGCTGGCCGACGTGCAGGGCATGGCGGCGACGCTGACCGGCTACCTGATGGCCGCGCAGGAGGACATCTCCAGCATCTACAAGGTCGGCCTGGGCTCGGTGCGCTTCCTGATGAGCGTCGGCGACCTGATGATCGGTTGGCTGTTGACCCGCCAGGCCGCGGTGGCAGTGGCGAAGCTCGATGCAGGCGCCGAGGGCGCCGACCGCTCCTTCTACGAGGGCAAGATCGCGGTTGCGTCGTTCTTCACCAAGAACTTCCTGCCGTTGCTGACCAGCACTCGCTCGGTCATCGAGAACATCGACAACGACATCATGGAGCTCGACGAAGCGGCGTTCTAAACGCCAAGCACAGACCGCGCAGGCCCCCGGGGAGATCCCTTGGGGGCCTGCTGCATCTCCGGGGCTGGACGCGGGCGACACAGCTTGTCCTGATTTGTGGGATGTATGTCGTAGACGCCACACGCCCGAGCGGCTGACACTGATGGCATGACACGCACCGTCGTCATCCTCGGCTATCCCGGCATCCAGGCGCTGGATGTTTTCGGGCCCGCGGAGGTGTTCGCCACCGCGACGCTCGTCCTGCTCGGCCAGGGCCGCAGCGAGGACGGCTACCAGGTCACGGTGGCCAGCGTCGACGGCGCACCTCTCGCCACCAGCAGCGGGCTGGCTCTTGCACCGAGTCCCCTACCCGAACCGAACGGGCCCCTCGACACCCTGGTGCTGCCCGGCGGCGTCGGCGTCGGGGCAGCGCAGGCCGATCCGGAAACCATCGAATGGGTCCAGCGTGCCTCGGCCCAGACCCGGCGTGTGGTCAGCGTGTGTACCGGCGCGTTTCTGGCCGCGCAGGCGGGACTGCTCGACGGGTGCCGGGCCACTACACATTGGGCCTTCGCCGACGCGCTGGCCCGCGAGTTCCCCGCGGTCATCGTCGACCCGGAGCCCATCTTCGTGCGCAGTTCGGCGACGGTGTGGACCGCGGCCGGGGTCACCGCCGGTATCGATCTGGCCTTGGCGTTGGTGGAAGAAGACTACGGAACCGAGGTAGCCCAGACCGCGGCCCGCTGGCTGGTGCTCTATCTGCGGCGGCCCGGCGGCCAGTCCCAGTTCGCGGTGCCCGCTTGGCTGCCGCGTTCGCGTCGCGCGCCGATCCGTGATGTCCAGGAGCTGATCGAGTCCGAACCCGGTGGCCCACACCGGATTACCGAGCTGGCCTCGCGGGCCTCGATGAGCCCCCGGCACTTTACCCGGGTCTTCACCGACGAGGTGGGCATGGCGCCGGGCGCGTACGTCGAGCGGGTGCGCACCGAGGCAGCGCGCCGACAGCTCGAGGAGACCGACGACACCGTCGTCGCGATTGCCGGGCGCTGCGGATTCGGCACCGCGGAAACCCTGCGGCGCACCTTCATTCGCCGGCTCGGCATCTCACCCGATCACTACCGCAAGACCTTCGCCTGAAAGGAAATACCCATGCAGATCGCAATTGTGCTCTACCCCGGATTCACCTCGCTGGACTTCATCGGCCCCTACGAGGTGTTGCGCTGGCTTCCGGATGCGCAGGTGCGCTTCGTGTGGCACGAGCCGGGGCCGATCACCGCGGACTCCGGTGTACTGGTGGTCGGGGCCACCCACTCGTTCGACGAGACGCCCTCCCCGGACGTGATTCTGATCCCCGGTGGGATGACGACCATGGAGCATGCCCGTGACGAGAAGCTGCTGGACTGGGTCCGCGCCGCCCACCGGACGGCGACGTGGACGGCATCGGTGTGCTCGGGTTCGGTCGTACTGGGTGCCGCCGGCCTGCTCACCGGCAAGCGCGCCACCTCGCACTGGATGGCACTACCCGCGCTGAAGACGTTCGGCGCCACCGCGGTCGGCGACGAGCGCATCGTGCACGAGGGAGACATCGTCACCTGCGCGGGAGTGTCGGCCGGCATCGATCTCGGGCTGTGGCTGGCCGGCCAGATCGGCGGCGAGGGCCGCGCCAAGGCCATCCAGTTGTCGATGGAGTACGACCCGCAGCCGCCGTTCGACTCCGGGCACACCTCCAAGGCATCGGTGCAGACCAAGGCGGCGGCCACCGCCCTGATGGCCAGGGAGCTCGCGAAGCCGGCCCAATTGAAGGCCAGCGCACTGCTGCTGTGGGATCAGGCGATCGGCGCGGTTCGCAACCGGCGGACCCAAACGGTCCGCCGCTGAATCCCCTCAGTTCAGCGGCGGACCGGGCAAGTTGCTTCGCGCTACCACCGGGGGCCCGCGGCCGCGCGAAGCGAACCGATGTCTCGACTACCCGGCAACGGCGCGTGTCAAACGTGGACGCTCAGCCCGCTTAGCTACCCCTCGAGGATGGCGGCCACGCCCTGGCCGCCGGCCGCACAGATCGAGATCAGCGCGCGCACCGGCTTGTTCTTCGCGGCACCCTTCTTGGCGGCCTTGGCTTCAGCGATCTGCTTGGCCGCCTGCGCCACGATCCGCCCACCGGTTGCTGCGAACGGGTGACCTGAAGCCAACGAGGAGCCGTTGACGTTGAGCTTGGTCCGGTCGATGGCACCCAGCGCCGAATCCAGTCCCAGCCGCTCCTTGCAGTACTCCTCGGATTCCCACGCCGCCAGGTGGCACAACACCGTGGCGGCGAACGCCTCGTGGATCTCGTAGAAATCGAAGTCCTGCAGGGTCAGGCCGTTGCGCGCCAGCAGCCGCGGCACCGCGTAAGTCGGGGCCATGAGCAGCCCATCGGCGCCGTTGACGTAGTCCACCGCGGCCGTCTCGGCGTCGACGAAGTACGCCAGCGGAGTCAGCTTGTGCGCGGCCGCCCACTCCTCGCTGGCCAGCAGCGCCACCGACGCGCCGTCGGTGAGCGGGGTGGAGTTACCCGCGGTCATGGTGGCGTCACCGGCCTTGGCACCGAACACCGGCTTGAGCGTGGCCAGCTTCTCCGGGCTGGACTGGGGCCGCAGGTTGTCGTCCCGGTAGAGCCCCTGGAACGGCGTCACAAGGTCGTCGAAGAAGCCGCGGTCATAGGCGGCGGCCATGTTGCGGTGGCTGGCTGCGGCCAACTCGTCCTGGTCGACCCGCTTGATGCCCATCTGCTTTGTGGTGATGGCCTGGTGCTCGCCCATGGAAAGGCCGGTCCGCGATTCTTTGTTGGCCGGGATTTCCACGCCCAGCGCGGCGGGCAGTTTGCCGGCCAGCTTGAGGCGCTGCAGGTTCGACTTCGACCGGCGCAGCGCAAGCAGCGTGCGGCGCAGTTCATTGCCGATCGCCAGGGGCGCGTCCGAGGTGGTGTCCACCCCGCCGGCGGCGGCCACCTCGTAGCGACCGGCGGCGATCCCATCGGCGGCGCAGATCGCCGCCTGTAGCCCCGTGCCGCAGGCCTGCTGCAGGTCGAACGCCTGCGTGTAGGGCGAGAGCGCAGAGCCCAGCACCGATTCGCGGATCAGGTTGAAGTCGCGACTGTGCTTGAGCACCGCCCCGCCGATCACCGCGTCCAGCTTCTCGCCGGCCAGGCTGAACCGATCGACGAGACCGCCCAGCGCCGCGGTGAACATGTCCTGGTTGGACGCGTTCGCGTAAGCACCGTCGGAGCGTGCGAACGGAATGCGATTGCCCCCGAGGACGGCGACACGGCGTCGCGTGCCGGCGGTTGCCTCGGCAGGTTTAGCAGCAGATGCAGATGCCACGATCTCTCGTCTCTGATGGTGGGCCCCCCGCATTGCCGGGGACCGTCGGGCTGATACTACCCAGTATTCTTACTCTGGAGTAAGTTCGTTGTCGACACCGTGGCCCGCACCAGGCACGTCCCCACATGGAAGGCAGCACCCATGCCCCCTAAGGCCCCCAAGCTCTCCTCGGACCTGTTGTCCCAGATCCTGGGCTCCGCCCCCGGATCGTTCTTGGCCAAGCAGCTCGGCGTTCCGCAGGCCGAGACGCTGCGTCGTTACCGGGTCGGCGAGCCGGCGCTGGCCGGCCCGCTGCTGATCGGCGGGTCGGGCCGGGTGGTCGAGCCGCTGCGGGCCGCACTCGCCGACGACTACGAGCTGGTCGGCGACAACCTGGGCGGCCGGTGGGCCGACTCGTTCGGCGGACTGGTCTTCGACGCCACCGGCATCACCTCACCCGCCGGGCTGACCGCACTGCATGAGTTCTTCACCCCGCTGCTGCGCAACGTGGGCCGCTGCGGCCGGTTGGTCGTCGTCGGCACCACCCCCACGGCCACCGGCAGCGCCGACGAGCAGATCGCCCAGCGCGCACTGGAGGGCTTCACCCGCTCCCTGGGCAAGGAACTGCAGCGCGGTGCCACCGTGCAGCTGGTGTACCTCTCGCCAGACGCCAAACCTGGGGCCACCGGCCTGGAATCGACGCTGCGATTCATCCTCTCGGCCCGCTCGGCCTACGTCGACGGCCAGGTGTTCTACGTGGGCGCCGACGACGCGACCGCTCCCGCCGACTGGGACCGGCCGCTGGAGGGCAAGGTCGCGATCATCACCGGCGCAGCGCGCGGCATCGGCGCCACCATTGCCGAGGTGTTTGCCCGCGACGGCGCCAAGGTGGTGGCGATCGACGTGCCGCAGGCCGCCGAGGCACTGGAGAAGACGGCTTCCCGAGTCGGCGGGACCGCGCTGGCACTGGACGTCACCGCCGACGACGCGGTGGACCAGATCGCCGCGCACCTCGCTGAGCACCATGGCGGCAAGGCCGACGTGCTGGTCAACAACGCCGGCATCACTCGCGACAAGTTGCTGGCCAACATGGACGACGCTCGTTGGAACGCGGTTCTGGCCGTCAACCTTCTTGCCCCGCAGCGTCTTACCGAAGGACTGGTCGCCAACGGCAGCATCGGTGAGGGCGGCCGGGTGATCGGCCTGTCATCGATGGCCGGGATCGCGGGTAACCGCGGCCAGACCAACTACGCGGCCACCAAGGCCGGCATGATCGGCCTGACGGAAGCGCTGGCCCCGACGCTGGCCAAGAAGGGCATCACGATCAATGCCGTCGCCCCGGGGTTCATCGAAACCGAGATGACGGCGGCGATCCCGCTGGCCACCCGCGAGGTCGGGCGTCGCCTCAACTCGCTGTTCCAGGGCGGTCAGCCCGTCGACGTCGCCGAGCTGATCGGCTACTTCGCCAGCCCGGCGTCGAATGCGGTCACCGGCAACACCATCCGGGTCTGCGGCCAAGCCATGCTGGGGGCGTGAGACGCATGTCCCAACCCAGTGGTATGAGAAACATGGTGCGTGCAGTCGCCGGGGCGCTGCCCTTCATTTCGCGCACTCAAACCCTGCCGAACCGGACGCTGCGAGTCGACGGACTGACCATCGACCCCGACCACGTCGCCGCCTACGCCGCCGTCACCGGGCTGCGCTTCGCGGATCAGGTCCCGCTGACCTACCCCTTCGCGCTGACGTTCCCGACCGTGATGGAGCTGGCGACCGGGTTTGACTTCCCGTTCGCCGCGATGGGTTCGGTGCACACCGAGAACCGGATCACCCGCCACCGCCCGATCGCGGTCACCGACACCGTCGGAGTGACGGTGCGGGCAGAGAACCTGCGGGAACACCGCAAGGGCCTGCTGGTCGACATCGTCACTGACATCACCGTCGGCAACGACCCGGCCTGGCATCAGGTGACCACGTTCCTGCACCAGCAGCGCACCAGCCTGTCCGACGAGCCGAAACCGCCGCCTGCCAAGCAGCCCAAGCTGGGCCCGCCCAGCGCGGTGCTGCGAGTGACCCCGGGCCAGATTCGCCGCTACGCGTCGGCCGGCGGCGATCACAATCCGATCCACACCAGCTCGATCGGCGCCAAGCTGTTCGGCTTCCCCACCGCGATCGCGCACGGGATGTTCTCGGCGGCAACGGTTCTGGCCAACATCGAAGGTGTGCTTCCGGACGCGGTGGACTACACGGTGCGGTTCGGCAAGCCAATGCTGCTGCCGGCAAGCCCCGGCCTCTACATCGACAAGGTCGACGGCGGCTGGGATGTGGCGCTGCGCAACGTCGCCAAGGGCTACCCCTACCTGACCGGGGCGGTGCGGGCGCTGTAGTCGGGCACCGCCATTTCCCCTTACGTGTTGTCGACCGCGAGGCCGGCCGCCTTCAGCAGCGTCGCCTTGCTGACCTCCCAGCGGGCGCTGACGACCTCGATACCCCAGACCGGAATCGACATCACCAGCCCACGGACGACCACCATCACGGTGTCCATGTAGGCCCGCGCGGAAAACCCTGGGCTAGGCGCACGTAGCGCCTCCGCGGAGGCGACCGCCAGACCGTAGATGTGTTGCTCCAGCGACTTCACCGTCTTGGCCAATTGCGGGTCGGTCCAACACGCCACCCACAACTGGGCGACCGAAAGTGCTTGGGGCGTAGTGAATTCGCGCCAGATCAGGTCGAGATATCCGCCCAGGTCGAGCGTGGCGGTCGCGGCCGTCTCTTCGAAGTGGATGCGGGCCTGATTGGCCAGTTCGAAGGCGAGCTGAGCGACCGCGGCCGTCACCAGGTCATCGCGGGTCGGGAAGTGGTACATCACCGTGCTTTGCGACACCGTCGCGGCACCGGCGACGCGGCGCGTGGTCACCGCGACGACCCCCTCGGTCCGCAGCAGTTCGACCGCCGCGCTCACCAATGCTTGACGCGTGGCGGCGCGCTGCTCGGCCCGCGTGCCATTTTTCATTGGGATTCCCCTATTGCATTAACAGGTCCGCCACAGCTAATCTGACTGATCAGATGAACAGTCAACTGAGGCTCGGTCGTCATTTCCGCTGTTCAGGCCTGAAGACCTTGCCATGAGGCATTGTAAGGACACACCGATGACCTTCACGTTTCGTCTCGAGAACACCCGTCGGCCGCTGCAGGCGCTCGCCGTACCGCTGGCCATCACCTCCGCCGTCACCCTGGGCGCGTCCCCGGCTCTGCACCCGGTATCGACCACTGCGTGGAAAACCGTTGCGGCCCAGGTGAAACTGCTGGACACCGAGGCATGGATCATGGGTGGCAGCGGCCTGCCGATCCCGCCGCAGAGCTACATCGACGCGCTCTTTGACCGCTACATCGATCCCGCCACCCCGTTCTTCGACGGCCAGCCCCGCTATCCGGTGGATAAGACGAACCCCCTGTTCACACCGGAAGGCCTCTACCCCAACAGCGGCGTGAAAAGCCTGGAACTGGACCCGTCCATCGCCCAGGGTGTCACGATCCTGCACGACACGATCAACAAGCAGATCGCCGAGGGGAACAATCTCGTCGTACTGGGCTACTCCCAGAGCAGCACCATTTCGACCATCGTGATGCGCGACCTGTTGGCGCTGCCTCCCGACCAACAACCGACCGCCGACCAGCTGTCCTTCGTGCTGCTGGGCGCCCCCAACAATCCCAACGGCGGCCTGTTCGAGCGCTTCGATGTCTTGACCGATGGCAGCTACCCGACCATCCCGAGCCTGGGCATCACGTTCAACGGCGCCATCCCGGACGGCACCCCGTGGGACACCTCGGTCTACACGCTGGAATACGACGGCTACGCCGATTTCCCGAAGTACCCGATCAATTTCCTCGCCGACCTCAACGCTGTCCTGGGCATCATCTACGAGCACACCATCTATCCGAGCCTGACCGCCGAACAGCTGGCGACGGCCATCGAGTTGCCGATGAGCGAGGGTTACGACGGCAACACCCACTACTTCATGATTCCCAGCGAGATACTGCCGCTGTTGATGCCGCTGCGTTCGATCCCGGTCATCGGCGAGCCGCTCTACGACTTGCTGGAACCGAGCATGCGGATCCTGGTGAACCTCGGCTATGGCAGCATCACCGAGGGCTGGTCTTCGGGCCCGGCCAATGTGGCCGCGCCGTTCGAGTTGTTCCCGACAGACCTCAACTGGGGTGAGGTCCTGACCGCGCTGGGCAGCGGGGCGCAAGAGGGCTGGAACAACTTCGTCGACGATCTGTCGAACCTGTCCTTCCCCAGCGCAGCCGATTTCCTGGGTGCCTCGGCGGGCGATGTCACGTCGTTCGCGCTGCCCAGCCTCAGCGAACTCGCCAACGCATTCAGCAGCATCGCTGCGTCGGCTTACGCGACGCTGCTGCCGACTGCCGACATCCTCAACGCCCTGTTCACCACGGCACCGGCGTATGCATTCGAAGTGTTCGCCCAGGAACTCGCCCAAGGCGACATCATCGACGCCATCGGCCTGCCGATCGCCGGCGTCGTCGGATTGGGCACGCTGGCAGCAGGTTTCGAGTTCCTCGCACTCAACGGTGCGGTCCGCGAAATCACCGCGACCATCCAGGATCTCTTCACAGCCTGAGGCCGCTCCCGATTATCCGGCCGCGGCGGCGTCGGCGCCGTCGCGGCCGCCGGGGGCTTCTTTGAGGCCGCGCCAGAACAGGTCGATCATCAGCTCGCCGGCTTCGTCGACGCCGGTGTCGCCGGTGCTGACCCGGCTCGCGATCGCCTCACCGGCACCCACCAGCGCGACCGCCATCAGCTCGAAGTCGACGCCCGGTTCGGGCTTACGCGTGCCGGCCCGCAAGAGCCGGCCGACCAGCTCGATGATTCGCTCACGGCCCTCGCGCACGGTGTGGGCGAACGCCTGCGAACTGGTGGCCTGGGTGTACATCACGATCCACGACGCCCGATTGGCGTCGATGTAACGCAAGAAGGCACGAATCGTATTGCGCAGCATGTCTTTCGGGGGCTGCTGAAAGTCGATCTCGGTGCGGACCGATTCGACGAAGCGGCGCAGCTCGCGGTCCAGGCATGCCCCGAACAGTTCTTCTTTGGAGCCGTAGTACAGGTAGAGCATCGGCTTGGAGATCTGCGCGGCCGCGGCGATCGAATCCATCGAGGTCTCGTGGTAGCCGTTGACCGAGAACATCTGCACCGCGGCGTCGAGCATCTGCTGTTCGCGCACGGCCCGCGGTAACCGCTTGCTACCAGCTGCCATCGCCTCGAGGTCCTTCCGCGCTCCCCCTCGGCCCGATCTTACCGAAGAGTAACTTGTGTGCTGCTCGTCCCGCCGGAATCACCCGTGGCAGTGCGCACCGGGCTTCTTGACCGCGGCGACGCGCGCCAGCGACGCGTCGACGGCTTCCTGCTTCAGCTCGCCGGCCGACACCGCCTGCTCCAACCGGTCCAATACCGCGGGCACCTCGTCGGTGGTGACCCACAGCGCGATGTCGACACCGGCCTGCAGGCTGCGCAGCACCGCTTCGGCGACCCCGTAGTGCTCGGTGATCGCCGCCATCGACGACAGGTCGTCGCTGAACACCGGGCCGTCGAACGCCGGGCCGTGATAGTCGGTGCCGGTGCGCAGCAGCTTGACCGCCGCCGGGCTCAGGCTGGCTGGGTCCTCGGTCAGCCCGGGCACCTCCAGGTGGCCCATCATCACCGCCACCGGCGCCTCGGTGACCAGGGTGCGGTAGGGCACCAAGTCGTTGTCCTGCAGCTGCGCCAGAGGCGGGGTGACCACCGCGCCGGCCGTGTGCGAGTCACCGGAACCGTGGCCGTGGCCGGGGAAGTGCTTGAGCACCGGCAGCAGCCCGGCGTCCCGCAGACCCTGCGCGTACGCGCCGGCGTACTCGGTGACCTTGGCCGGATCCGAACCGAACGAACGGTCACCGATCACGGTGTCTTCGTCGGTGTCGGCGTCCACCACGTCGACAACCGGTGCGAAGTCGACGGTGATGCCAAGGTCAGCCATCTTGCGGCCCCGCTCGGCGGCCAACTCACGCACCTGCGCGGCGCTGCTGGTCTGCGCCAACTCCTTCGCCGACGGCGACTTCCCGATCAGCGACGACAACCGCGACACCCGGCCGCCCTCCTCGTCGACGCTGACCGCCAGCGGCAGCGGGCCGGTGGGAGCTTGGCTTTCCTTGATCTCCTTCAGCGAGCCATCGGTGAGCATGGACAGTTCGGTCCAGCTACCGATGAAGATGCCGCCGACGTGGTGATCGGTGACCACCGCGCGGGCATCGGCCGCGTCGCGGACCCCCACCATCACCAGCTGCGCCAGCTTGTCGCGCACCGACAGGGCCGACACCTGTGCACACACCGGATCCACCGGCGCGGAGGCCGTCGCGGTAGGCGACGCCGCGGCATCAGACGACGGTGCGGGCGTCTCATCACGGTGCGAGCACGACGTGACGAGGGCCGGCAGCACCGCAGCGGCCAGCAGCAGACCGGGCAGTTGTCGAGTCAGCGATCCAGGCATCGCACCATGCTGTCACGGCCGGAACCGCCGGGCTCATGAAGGCCCACGTGCTACGTTGGCGGTCGGGGCCCAAGCGGGGGCTGATGTTGATGGCGCCCCTGATCTACGTCACGAGAGTGCAGAAGGAGCCTGACCATGCCTCGGTTCGTGGTGCCGGCCGCCATAAGCATCGTCGTGGGGGTGTTGCTGGGTGCGGCTGCCGTCTTCGGGGTCACGCTGATGGTGCAACAAGACACCAAGCCGCAGATCGCCGGCGGCGACCCGCAGTCCTCGGTGCTGAACAGGGTGGAATACGGCAACCGCGGCTGACCTGCGGACGCCGGCAACGCCTGACCGTCCGCCGGCGAAGCCGCAGGCTGTAACACCGTTGTCCCGGCGCTGGTTGTGGCTGGTCGGCGCCGTCTCTCTGACCCTCAGCCTGCTGCAGGCGCCCGGACGGATCTCTCCGGACACCAAGCTCGACCTGACCATCGCTCCGCTGCGCTTCCTGGCTCGCGCCGCCAACCTGTGGAGCAGCGAACTGCCGTTCGGGCAGGTGCAGAACCAGGCGTACGGCTACCTGTTCCCCCACGGCACCTTCTTCCTGGCCGGTGATCTGCTGGGGCTGCCCGGCTGGATCGTTCAGCGGCTGTGGTGGGCGGTGCTGCTCACGGTGGGATTCTGGGGCCTGCTGCGGGTCGCCGAGACGTTGCGAATCGGAACCCCGACGGCACGGTTGATCGGCGCCTCCGCGTTCGCCCTGTCGCCACGAGTGCTCACCACTTTGGGTTCCATCTCTTCCGAGACGCTGCCGATGATGCTGGCCCCCTGGGTGTTGCTGCCGGTCATCCGTGCGTTGGGGGCGCCACGCGATCCGGGCCAGGACGCCCCGGAGCGGCCCGCACGGGTGCTGGCCGGACAGGCCGGGGTGGCGGTTGCGTTGATGGGCGCCGTGAACGCGGTCGCGACGCTCGCGGGGTGCTTGCCGGCGATCATCTGGTGGCTGTGTCATCGCCCGAACCGGCGCTGGTGGCGGTTCACCGGCTGGTGGCTGCTGGCGCTGGCGTTGGCGGTGACCTGGTGGGTGGTGGCCCTGCTGCTGCTAGGCAGCGTCAGCCCGCCGTTCCTGGACTTCATCGAATCGGCCGGCGTCACCACCCGGTGGACGTCGCTGACCGAGATGCTGCGCGGCACCCACGGCTGGACGCCGTTCGTCGCGCCCAATGCCACGGCCGGGGCACCGCTGGTCACTCGCCCGGTGATGGTCCTGGGTACCTGCCTGGTGGCGGCCGCGGGTCTGGCCGGACTGACCGGCATGCTGTCTCGGCGCTCGCCCGGCGCCGGACGGCTGGTCACCATGCTGCTGATCGGGGTGACCCTGCTGGCCATCGGCTATGCCGGTGGGCTGGGCTCGCCGCTGGCCCACTCGGTGCAGGCCTTCCTGGACGGAGCCGGGGCGCCGCTGCGCAACCTGCACAAACTCGAATCGGTGATTCGGATCCCGCTGGTGTTGGGGCTCACCCATCTGCTGGGCCGCATCCCGCTGCCGGGCAGCGTGCCGGCACTGGTGTGGCGACGCGCGTTCGTCCATCCCGAACACCACAAGTCGGCCGCGGTCGGTCTGGTGGTCCTGACGGCGCTGATGGTCTCGACGTCACTGGCCTGGACCGGCCGGCTCACCCCGCCCGGAACATTCAGCGCGCTGCCGCAGTATTGGCGCGACGCCGCGGCTTGGCTCGCCGAGCACAACAACGGCGGCCCCACCCCCGGCCGGGTGCTGGTGGCGCCGGGGGCGCCGTTTGCCACCCAGACCTGGGGTACCAGCCACGACGAACCGTTGCAGGTCCTCGACGCCGGCCCGTGGGGAGTGCGCGACTCGATCCCGCTGACCCCGCCGCAAACCATTCGAGCGCTCGACTCGGTACAGCGCCTGTTCGCCGCCGGGCGCCCGTCGGCAGGGCTGGCCGACACCCTGGCCCGACAAGGCATCTCCTACCTGGTGGTGCGCAACGACCTGGACCCCGACAACTCCCGCTCGGCCCGGCCACTGCTGGTGCATCGCGCGGTCGACGGCTCACCGGGATTGCAGCGGGTGGCCCAGTTCGGCGATCCCGTCGGGTCGGGCACCGTCCGAGGATTCGTCGCCGACAGCGGCCTGCGGCCGGCCTACCCGGCGATCGAGATCTACCGGGTCGGCGATCCCGCGGCCGATGCAAACCCGGGAGCGCCCTACCTGACCGACCTTGACGCGATGCCGCGGGTCGACGGAGGCCCGGAGGTGCTGCTGCGACTCGACGAACACCGCCGATTGCGCGGAGAGCCGGCGCTGGGCCCGGTGCTGATGACCGCCGACGCCCGGCGCGCGGAGTTGGGCACACCGGTGGTCACCGTCACCGACACCCCGCTGGCTCGTGAGACCGACTACGGCCGGGTCGATGACCATTCCTCGACGATCCGCGCAGCGGGCGACGCCCGGCACACCCACAGCCGGGTGCCGGACTATCCGACCCCCGGCGCCAGCACGGTGTTCGGCGGCTGGCTCGGCGGCCGGCTGACCGCGTCCAGCTCGTCCTCGGACGCCACCACGCTGCCCGACGTCGCACCGTCGACCTCGCCGGCAGCCGCCATCGACGGCGACTCGGGAACCGCCTGGGTGTCCAACGCCCTGCAGTCGGCGGTCGGCCAATGGCTGCAGGTGGACTTCGACCACCCGCTGACCAACGGCACCATCACCTTGACGCCCAGTGCGACGGCGGTCGGCGCGCAGGTGCGGCGGATACAGATCTCCACGGTCAACGGCACCACCACGTTGCGGTTCGACCGCGCCGGTGAACCCCTGATCGCTGCATTGCCGTACGGCGAAACCCCCTGGGTGCGGATCACCGCGTCGGGCACCGACGACGGCTCCCCCGGGGTGCAGTTCGGCATCACCGATTTGGCGATCACCCAGTACGACGCGTCGGGCTTCGCGCATCCGGTCGACCTGCGCCACACGGCGCTGGTTCCCGCGCCACCCGCGGGCGCTCAGGTGGCGCAGTGGGACTTGGGTGCGGGATTGCCGGGCCGGACCGGCTGCGCGACAGCTGACGGCGCAGTGCGCTGCGCAGCGTCGATGATGCTGGAACCCGAGGAGCCCGCCAGCTTCAGCCGCACCCTGAATGTTCCGCGACCTATGTCGGTGACCCCGACCGTGTGGGTGCGACCGCGTCAGGGCCCGAACCTGGTCGACCTGATCGCTGAGCCGGGCGCCTTGCGGGCCCGCGGTGACGCCGACGTGCTCGACGTGCAGGGGTCGGCGTATGCCGCGGCCGACGGTGACCCGGGCACGGCGTGGACGGCGTCGCAGCGAGTGGTCGCGCACCGATCCCCACCGACCCTGACCATCACGCTGCCGCGGCCGGTCAAGGTGACCGGCGTGCGGTTCACGCCCAGTCAATCCCCGCTGCCGGCGCATCCCACGCTGGTGGCCGTGGACCTGGGCTCCGGTCCCCAGGTCCGGGAGCTGGGGGAATCCGACGATCAGCAGGTGCGCTTGCTGCCGCGGGTCACCGACACGGTCACGATCAGCCTGCTGGGGTGGGAGGACGTGATCGACCGCACCGCGATCGGCTTCGATCAGCTCAAGCCGCCGGGGCTGGCCGAGGTCAGTGTGCTCGGCGCCGACGGACGTCCCGTTGCCCCCGCCGATCACGCCCGCAACCGGTCACGTGCGGTCCACGTCGACTGCGACCACGGGCCGATCATCGCGATCGCCGGCCGGTTCGTGCACACCTCGATCACCACCACGGTCGGCGCGCTGCTCGACGACAAGCCGGTGGCGGCGCAGGCGTGCGATCTGCGTCCGATCGCGTTGCCGCCCGGCGCGCAGGAATTGCTGATCAGCCCGGGACCGGCGTTCGTCGTCGACGGCGCGACGCTGTCGGGGCCGTCCGCGGCCACGGGCTCAGCCACGGCCACACCGGCGGTGCTCGGCACATGGAGCGCGGACCGGCGTGAGGTGACGGTGCCCCCCGCGCCATCCGCTCGGGTGCTGGTCGTTCCGGAGAGCATCAATAGCGGGTGGTTGGCGCGCACGTCGAACGGCACGCGCTTGGCTCCGGTGGCGGTCAATGGGTGGCAGCAAGGCTTCGTGCTGCCCGCGGGAACCGACGGCCCGATCACGCTGACGTTTGGGCCCAATCGGATGTACCGGCTCGGGATGGCCGGCGGACTGGCTCTGCTACCGCTGCTGGCGTTGCTGGCCTGGTGGCCAGTGCGGCGGGTCCGCGATCCCGGCCCGCCGGCAGCACCGTGGAGGCCGAGCCGGCGCGTGGCGGCGACCGGTGCGCTGACAGTCGGCTTCTTGATCGCCGGGACCGCCGGGGCGGCGGTGTTCGGCGCCGCGATGGTGTTGCTGTTCGCATTGCAGCATCGGCAGCGCGCGTTCGATGTGGCCCGGCTCGGGTTGAGCGCCGGCGGCCTGATCACGGCGGGCGCGATACTGTGCCGGCATCCCTGGCGGTCGGTGGACGGCTATGCCGGCCATTCCGCGGGGGTGCAGCTGGCGGCCCTGGTCTCGGTAGCAGTCCTCGCGGCGACGGCGGTGGTCGCGCGCGGTGGTCGCAAGCTCGACGGAGTCGAGGGCAGCGGGGCACCGCAATAAGCACAGCCGACGGAGTCGGGCGAAGCGGGCCAGCGCCGCTAGACGCGCTCCGTCACGACTGCCCGTGCGTACCCGTGGGCGCCGCCATGGGGCCGGTGGGGCCCACGTGGCATCCGGGGCGAAGGACGCAGCTACTGCGCGGCTTCGAGCTTCTCGATCTGCGTGTTGAACAGCTTCACTAAATCCTCGGCGTGCGTAGCGTCATCGGAGCCGTCGCTCTCCACACGCAACCCGATGTCGTTGCTGGTCGCCACGACGAGCACGCCGCGGTAATAGCCGGAGATGGTGGAGGCGGTGATCGAGATCGGCAACCGGATGGCGGCCTTGCTGGCGCTGGTGATCACGGTCGCGACCGCCCACGGCGGCACCCCGTCCGCATCCAGCGGGTTCATCTGGATATCGGTGGTCACCGAGCGCCCACCCTGTTCGAAGGTCTGCTTGAACGTCTGGCACTTCTCCACGAACCGCTTGAGGTTCGGGCGGTCCGGCGTCAGGGCCAGTCGCACGCGCATGGTGTGCAGGCCGCCGGGCTGCAGCTTGGCCAGCGTCGCCGTCGCGGTCTGCGTGGCGGAGGAGGGACTGGAGTAGAAGTCGGCGCATTCGGGCGGGTCGACCGTCAGATTCGGCATGTCCGAGGGCGTGTCGCCGGCGCTGTTCACCCCACTGATCCACTTTCCGCCGGACGGGTCCGGGAACGAGGACCGCTCTACCAACATCTCCGAAGTCAGATCCTTGATGTCGGGTTTGCGAGACGGATTTTCCTCTGCCGTGAGTCGGCCACCCAGGCTCAGAACCAGCCCGGCGACACCCGCGACCACCACTGCAGCCGCGCCCAGCGACAGCCACAACACCTTGCGTGACCTGGGCTCAGGCGCCGGAACCGGCCACGGCGCACCATAGGCCGGATAGCCCCCGGGAGCCACGCCGACAGCGTCGTCCTCCACCCACAGCGCCCAGCCCGGGGGCGGGGGCGGCCACGTCGGATCCGGCGCCCAGTTGGCATCCGGCGCCCAGCCAGGTGGCGGGGGCGGCCAATTGGGCGGTGGGTTGAAACGCATCGGGCGACTCCCGTATCGATGTACTGACGCTGGCTCGTGGCGAGCCTACGCGGTTCGATGGTGGCAGGCTGGACATGCACTCTCACACCGCAGCGCTTTCGAAGGAGGCCCGCGTGCCCGCAACACCGATAGCCACGACCAACCCGGCCACCGGCGAAACGGTCAAGACGTTCACCGCCGCCAGCGACGCGGAAGTCGATGCCGCGATCACGCGCGCGGCGAATCGCTTCGTCGACTACCGCCGCACCGATTTCGCGCAGCGTGCCAGATGGATGCAGGCCGCCGCTGATCTGCTGGAGGCTGAAGCCGACGAAGTCGCCGCGATGATGACCCTTGAGATGGGCAAGACCTTGACCTCGGCCAAAGCCGAAGCACTCAAGTGCGTCAAGGGCTTCCGCTACTACGCCGACCACAGTGCGGAGTTGCTGGCCGACGAGGTCGCCGACGCGTCGAAGGTCAATGCATCCAAGGCGTTCGCCCGCTATCAGCCGCTGGGGGTGGTACTGGCGGTGATGCCGTGGAACTTCCCGCTGTGGCAGGCGGTCCGCTTTGCCGCCCCAGCCCTGATGGCCGGCAATGTGGGCCTGCTCAAGCATGCCTCGAATGTGCCGCAGACCGCGCTGTACCTCGCCGACCTGCTGGGCCGCGCCGGCTTCCCTGACGGCTGCTTCCAGACTCTGCTGATCTCCTCCGGTGCCGTCGAGCGGGTGCTGCGCGACCCGCGGGTGGCGGCGGCCACCCTCACCGGCAGCGAACCCGCCGGGCGTTCGGTCGCCGCTATCGCCGGCGACGAGGTCAAACACACCGTGCTGGAACTGGGCGGCAGCGACCCGTTCATCGTCATGCCCTCGGCCGACCTGCCGGCCGCGGTGCGTACCGCGGTGACCGCGCGGGTGCAGAACAATGGCCAATCATGCATCGCAGCAAAGCGATTCATCGTCCACACCGACATCTACGACGACTTCGTCACCCAATTCGTCAGCCAGATGTCGGCGCTGCGGGTCGGCGACCCGACCGACCCGGACACCGATGTTGGACCGCTGGCCACCGAATCGGGCCGCGACGAGGTCGCGCAGCAGGTCGATGCCGCCGCCGCGGCCGGCGCCGTGATCCGTTGCGGTGGCAAGCGCCTGGACCGCCCGGGCTGGTTCTATCCGCCCACCGTGATCACCGACATCAGCCGTGACATGGCGATCTTCACCGAAGAGGTGTTCGGCCCGGTGGCATCGGTGTACCGCGCCGCCGACATCGACGAGGCCATCGAGATCGCCAACGCCAGCCCGTTCGGGCTGGGTTCCAACGCCTGGACCCGCGACGAGGCGGAGATCAGCCGGTTTGCCGACGAGATCGAGGCCGGTCAGGTCTTTATCAATGGCATGACGGTGTCCTACCCGGAGCTGCCGTTCGGCGGGATCAAGCGATCCGGGTACGGCCGGGAACTCTCGGGTCACGGCATCCGGGAGTTCTGCAACCTCAAGACGGTGTGGGTGGCCTGACGCCGGGGATCACCCCGCCGCGATCTTGGCGGCGACGCCCACCACCCGAGTGGCCAGGTGGTCGAGTGCGGCCAGTGTGGGTTCGTCCAGCTCGTTCTGGTTGTTCGGCCCGGTGATGTGCCCGACGCCGTAGGGGTTGCCGTCGGCGAACTTGATCGGGTCGGTGTAGCCCGGCGGGACCAGGATGCCGCCGAAATGCATCAGCGACACGTAGAGGTTCAACAGCGTGGCCTCCTGCCCGCCGTGGGCGGTCTGACTCGAGGTGAAGCCGGCATAGACCTTGTCGGCAAGCGCACCCTTGGCCCACAGGCCGCCCAGCCCGTCCAAGAAGTTCCGGAATTGCGCTGAGGGGGAACCAAATCGAGTGGGCGACCCGAAGATAACGGCGTCCGCCCAGACGATGTCGTCACCGGTGGCCGCGGGCAGGTCCTTGGTTGCCTCGTAGTTGGCGCTCCATG
The DNA here is from genome assembly GCA_001673575.1 of Mycolicibacter heraklionensis. GTDB lineage: Bacteria > Actinomycetota > Actinomycetes > Mycobacteriales > Mycobacteriaceae > Mycobacterium > Mycobacterium heraklionense_A. The sequence continues at coordinate 85,213 of LZME01000128.1, forward strand.
CCGGGTTGTGGGCGAAGGTCTCCGGGTCGCGCGTCTCCTCGATGTGGCGCACGCGGACCTCGGCGCCCGCCGCCTCGCCCGCCTTGGCCACCCGTTCGGCCATCTTGGTGCCGTGCCCGGTGGCCGAGTAGTAGATAACCGCCAACTTCGTCATTGCCATCTCTCCTTTTTCTATGCGCCTGCGAGCAAGCGTTGCATCTCATTGAGTTCTGCGCTGGCCGTATCGCTGCGGCGGGGTCCGTGCAGTTCCAGCAGCCCAGCGAAGTCCCTGGCTGCCTTGCCAATCCGCTCAGACAGTCCCGGCGCCCCGAAGTCGGAAGTCGCGGCGTACACCCCGGTGGGCGACACCAGCGCGTGCAGGTAGCTGAACATTGGCCGCAGGGCGTGGTCGAGCACCAGCGAGTGGCGCTCGGTACCGCCGGTCGCCGCGATCAGCACCGGCGTATCCTCCAGAGCCTGCTCGGGCAGCACGTCGAAGAACGACTTGAACAACCCGCTGAATGTCGCGTTGAACGTCGGCGTCACCGCGATCACTCCGTCACTGCCCGCGATCGCGTCGAACACCGCCTCCAGCTCCGGTGCGGCGAAACCGGTCAACATCGCGTCGGTGATCGCCCGAGCCAGGTGACGCAGCTCGATGACCTCGATGTCGACCTGCCCGAGCTCGGCGCGAACCGCCGCACCGAGCCGGTCGGCCAACAGCCGGGTGGACGACGGCTCACGCAGGCCGCCGCTGATCACGATCAATTTCATGACGCCTCCTGAATCTCGGATTGCCGCGCAGCCTCGACCAGGGACTCGTGCGTCGGCGCGCCGGGTACATGCGCGGGACGGCCGATGGCGAACTCCTTGCGCAGCACCGGGATTACGTGCTCACCCAGCAGATCGAGCTGTTCGAGCACGGTCTTCAACGGCAGACCCGCGTGGTCGACCAGGAACAGTTGGCGTTGGTAGTCGCCGACGTAATCCCGGAAGCCCAGGGTCTTGTCGATCACCTGCTGCGGCGAGCCGACCGTCAGCGGGGTCTGCTCACTGAACTCCTCCAGGCTCGGGCCGTGCCCGTAGACGGGGGCGTTGTCGAAATACGGCCGGAACTCGTTCACCGCATCTTGGCTGTTGGGCCGCAGGAACACCTGACCGCCCAAGCCCACGATCGCCTGGTCGGCACCACCGTGGCCGTAGTGCTCGAAGCGCTGCCGGTAGAGCTGCACCATCCGCTTGGTGTGCGACGCCGGCCAGAAGATGTGGTTGGCGAAGAAGCCGTCACCGAAGTGCGCGGCCAGCTCGGCGATTTCGGGAGTGCGAATAGACCCGTGCCAGACGAACGGGGGAACCCCGTCCAACGGACGCGGCGCCAGGGTGAAACCGTGCAGCGGAGTGCGGTATTCACCGCTGAAGTCGACGACCTCCTCGCGCCACAGCCGGCGCAGCAACTGATAGTTCTCCACCGTCAGCGGCAGGGCGGCCCGGATGTCCTTGCCGAACCAGGGGTATACCGGTCCGGTATTGCCACGCCCCAGCATCAGGTCCACCCGGCCATCGGCGAGGTGCTGCAGCACGCTGTAGTCCTCGGCAATCTTGACCGGGTCGTTCGTGGTGATCAGGGTGGTGGCGGTGGTCAACTGAATGCGCTCGGTCTGCGCCGCGATGTAACCCAGCAGGGTGGTCGGCGACGACGGCACGAACGGCGGGTTGTGGTGCTCACCCGTCGCGAAGACGTCCAGGCCGACCTCCTCGGCCTTCTTGGCGATCGCCACGGTCGCCCGGATCCGCTCGGCTTCGGTCGGCGCGCGGCCGGTGGTCGGGTCGACGGTCACATCGCCGACGGTGAAAATGCCGAACTGCATACCGGTGCTCGTCACGGCAGGCCCTCCTTGTGCGTTGGTCTTACTGTAGCTGATAGTTGCTAACGCAACTAGTTATTGATCCATTCCCACATCTTCTAGCCGCTTAGCACGCCCGATTACCTGGACAGTTGTGGTTTAGTCAACTATATTTAGGCCTCATGGAGACACGGTGGCTCAATGAGGAGGAACAGCGGATGTGGCGGGGCTACCTCGACAGCACGCGCCTGCTGCTACGCAGCCTGGACCGGCAGTTGGTCAGCGACTCAGGCCTGAGCCTCTCCGACTTCGAGATCCTGGCGCTGCTGTCCGAGGCGCCCGACCGCCGGCTGCGGATGAATGAGTTGGCCGACATCACCGTGACGACCCGCAGCGGTGTCACCCGGGCGGTCAAGCGGCTGGCCGACGCCGGCTGGGTCCACCAGGTGAAGTGCGAGGAAGACAAACGCGGCCAGTACGCCGAGCTCACCGAGTCGGGCATGGACAAGTTGCGTGCGGCGGCGCCCGGTCACGTGCAAGCGGTGCGGGCCGGCCTGTTCGACTCGCTCAGTCCGCGCGAGGTGGAACTGTTCACCCACTCCTACGCGCGAATCCGCGACAACCTGCTCGAGCACCACTAGGCATTCTCGGCGAAGGCAACCGACCGGCGCGCCGATCTCCATACGATCGAGCCATGTCGCAATGCCACACCGCGCGCGGGCCCATCGACACCGGTGACCTGGGCGTCACCCTGATGCACGAGCACGTGTTCATCATGACCACCGAGATCGCCCAGAACTATCCGGAAGCCTGGGGCGACGAGGACGCCCGAGTGGCCGACGCCATCACCCGACTGGACGCCTTGAAGGCCGCCGGCGTCGACACCATCGTCGACCTGACCGTGATCGGACTGGGCCGTTACATCCCGCGGATCGCCCGCGTGGCCGCCGGCACGGACCTGAACATCGTGGTGGCCACCGGCATCTACACCTACAACGACGTGCCGTTCTTCTACCACTATCGCGGGCCCGGGACCATGCTGGACGGTCCCGAGATCATGGCCGACATGTTTGTTCGCGACATCGAATCCGGCATCGCCGACACCGGGATCAAGGCGGGAATCCTCAAGTGCGCCACCGACGAACCGGGTGTGACTCCCGGCGTCGAGCGGGTGCTGCGCGCGGTAGCCAACGCTCACCGGCGCACCGGCGCACCGATCTCCACGCACACCCACGCCGGCACCCGCCGCGGCCTGGAACAGCAGCGCATCTTCGAAGAAGAAGGCGTCGACCTGTCCCGGGTGGTGATCGGGCACTCCGGGGACAGTACCGATCTGGGCTACCTGGAGGAACTGATCGCGGCGGGGTCGTATCTGGGCATGGACCGCTTCGGGATCGACCTGATCCTGCCGTTCGAGGAGCGCGTGAACACGGTGGCGGCCATGTGCGAGCGCGGCCACGCCGACAAGATGGTGCTCTCCCACGACGCCAACTGCTATTTCGACGCGCTGCCCGGCGACCTGAGCTCGGTAGCCGCACCGAACTGGCACTACCTGCACATCCACAATGACGTCATTCCGGCGCTACGGCAGCGCGGCGTCACCGAGGAGCAGCTGCACACCATGCTGGTCGACAACCCGCGCAAGATCTTTGAACACTCCGGCGGCTACTGAGGTCGCACCGCGACTTTCATCGCGCCGGTGCAGCAGCACGGAGCGCCAACGACCGGACCAGCGCGTGCAACCGCTCGTGGGTGGCGGCGTCGGGATCGCTGAGGCGCAGCTGCAGGAGTTCACGGGCGACTGCGTGCAGCACGCGAGCGGTGTAGTCGGGGTCCGGCAGGTCCGGGTAGCTGCGCAGCAACTCACCCGCCAGATAGGCACGCACGACTTCTTGCGCCTGCGCAAGGCGTTCGTGCAGTTCCGGCGGCGCGCCCTGCGGGGGAAACAGGAACAGTCGCCACGTCGCGGGGTGGGCGTCGGCGGCCTTGACCACGCTGTCGAATCTGCTGACCAGATCGCCCTCCCCACCCGGTTCCGCCGTTTCGGCGATCACCTCGGCGAATTGGTCACCCGCGCGGGCGGCCTCGCGATCGATCAGCGCGACGAACAGGCCGGCGGGGTCACCGAACTGTTGATAGAGCAGCGACCGGTTGATCCCGGCCTCGCGGGCTATTCGGTTCGGCGTGGCGGCGTGAAACCCCTCCGTGTCCACGATCGCATGGGTGACGTCGAGGATCTGGCTACGCCGAGCCTCGGCCGTCATTCGCCTCCGCGACTGCGCCAAAGTCATAGTTGACAGCATAACTAACAGTCTGTTACTTGTGTAACTAACAATATGTTAGTTATTGGAGGTCGGATGCCCACGCACTATCCCGAGCTTGCGCACCGCGTCCACAGCCAGCGCGAGCTTCAGCCGGACCTCTACGGCGCCGTCGACTTCGACGCCCAGCCCTACCGCACCACCACCGATCCCGGCGACCTCTCGGCGCTGCCGGAGTGGGTCGCCGACCGCGCCCCCTACCTGGCCGACGAGCAAGCCGTCGAACTGATCTGCACGGCAACCCTGCTCGGGGACGTGGTGGCCGACCCCTATGCGGCGCTGATGTCGGAGTACAGCGTGGCCACTTTGATCGACATGCTCCAGCTGGCCTGTCGCGAGGGCATCGACGCGGTGCCCGACGCGCCGCCGGAGCTGGTCGCGTTCATCGCCGACATGGAAGCCACGCCCCCGTGGCTGGACATGGATCTGGTGCGCGAGGGAGCGCGGCACGCCCGCCTCCCGGCGGCATTGGTGGCGCCGTTCGTCACCCGGGGCGCCTTCATCGCGACCTTCGTCAATACCTACGCCGCATTGCCGATGGCGCTGACCGGCGCGTTGTCCGGCCGTCGCGCCGCGCGCCGGGTCAACGAGACCACCAGTTTCTTCGCCGTCACCACGCTGCCCGGGGCCCTGGACCGCTACGGCCCGGGCTTCGAAGCGGCCGCCATGGTGCGGCTGATGCACTCGATGGTCCGCTACAACGCGCTCAAACGCTCGGAGAAGTGGGACGTCGACGTCTACGGGATCCCCGTCCCCCAGGTCGACCAGATGCCGGCCGGAATGATCAACCTCTACCTACTGGCCACGGCCGCCCAGCGGAAAGGGCGCACCGAATTCAGCGCCAGCGAGCGTGCCGTCGTCGAATTCACCCGCTACCGAGCGTTTCTGCTCGGTCTGCCCGAGGAGCTCCTGCCGACCACGCCCGCCGAGATCATCCACCTCATCCATACCCGCGGGGCCCTGCTGCGTGAGGACTTCGACGACGCCACATGTGGCGAGATGGTGCGCTCAACCATGGGCGCCTATCTGCGGCCCGTCGACACCCGATGGGAACGCATTGCCGACGCCGTCGAAAAGAGCTACAGCAAAGCAGCTTTCACGAAGGCCTTCTGCAACGGCGACCGCGCGACCGCCAAAGACAAGGGGGTGTCCATCGGCCTAGCCGACTACCTGAGGATCGGCGTGACGGCGCCGTTCATCATCGGGCGCCTGCTGGTGGTGCGGCGCGCCAGCCGAATCCCCGCACTACGTCAGCTCACCGACGACTATCTGGTGCGACTGGTCAAACGTCGGCTCAAGACCTACGGCAAGCCCGAATTCACCAGCGATGCAAACGATTACACACCGGCCGGGCAGCTGGCGTAACGCGCTACCAGACCAGCCGGGAGAGGTGGGTCTGGGCGTATTTGCGGACGGCGGCGGTGTCGTTGATATCGAGGACTCCTGCCCTGTTGGTAAGCAGCGAGGCGACCAGGCGCACCAGGATCTCGGCGGTGGTGAGGACCTCGTCGTCGGGCATGGTGACTCCACACAGGCGCAGCGTCGCGGCGACCAGATGGCTGGCACGCACCAGAGCCTTCTCACCACTGGGGGTGTTGACTCCGATGAGCAGTTCCGGTTCGCTCTCGATGACCGCGGTAGCCAGCGGACTCTCGGTGATGCGGCGCATGGCGAGGGTGAAGCATTCCACGATGGCGCCGCGGGCGTCCTGCGCACGGGCGGCGTTGCCGAGTTCGACGAACAGGGCTTGCGTGTCGGTCTCCACCAGTTGCTCGAACAGTGCTTCCTTGGTGGGGAAGTGCCGGTACAGCGTGCGGCGGCTCACCCCGGCGCGCTGGGCAACCGCATCGATATTGGCCCGACGAAAGGCATGCCGGGCGAACTCCACCCGTGCGGCCGCCAGGATGGCACCCGCGGTACCGGTCATGGGCTCGCCGACCTTGACTGACGCCGGACTTCCCATGTCGTTCATCCTGTCATGCTGCGCGCTGAGCTGGGCCGACGCGAGGTGCGCCGTCGGGTCTGTCGGCGGGTCTGCCCACCTGTTATCGTGACACAATTACATGACTTTGTGCCATCGTGCAGCAGTACTGTCGTTTATGGAGGTCTTGGATGCCCACGCACTACCCCGAGCTGTACCAGCGCGTCCGCCGTCAGGCCGAGCTGCTGCCAGAGCTCTACGGCAACCTGGACTTCGACGTGCAGCCCTACCGCACGGCGGCCTCCCCCGACGACGTCTCCTCGCTGCCCGGCAACCCCGCCACCCGGGCCAAGTTGCTGGCCGACGACGCCGCCGTCGAGCTGATCACCACGGCCACCTGGCTGGGCGATGTGGTGTCGGACTCCTACGCCGCATTGATGGGCCAGTACAGCGTCAGCACCCTGATCGGCATGCTCAAGCAGGCCTGCCGCCACGGTGTCGACGCGGTGCCCGACGCGCCGCCGGAGTTGGCCGCATTCATCGCCGACATGGAGGCCACCCCGGACTGGCTGGACATGGACCTGGTTCACAAGGGCGCGGAGCACTCCCGGCTCCCGATGGCGCTGTTGGCACCGTTCGTCGTCCGCGGAGCGTTCATCGCGACCTTCCTCAACACCTATGCCGCGCTGCCGATGGCGCTGACCGGCGCACTGTCGGGCAAGCGTGCCGCCGGTCGGGTCAACGAGACCACCAGTTTCTTCGCCGTCACCACGCTGCCCGGCGCCCTGGACCGGCACGGCCCGGGGTTCGAGGCGGCGGCCATGGTGCGACTGATGCACTCGATGGTCCGCTTCAACGCGCTCAAGCGATCCCCGAAATGGGACATCGACGTCTATGGGTTACCGATTCCGCAGATCGACCAGATGCCGGCGGGGATGATCAACCTCTTCGTGCTGGCGATGGACGCCCGCCGCCAAGGTCGCACCGAATTCACGCCGAGCGAGCGCGCGCAGGTCGAGTTCACCCGCTACCGCTGCGTACTCCTCGGCCTGCCCGAGGAGCTGCTGCCGACCACGCCCGCGGAGATCATTCGGGTGTTCAGCGCCCGTGCCGCGCTGCTGCGCGACGACTTCGACGACTCCACCTGCGGGGAGTTGGTCCGCTCGACCATGGCCGCCTACCTTCGGCAAGAGAACACCTTGAGCGAACGCATCGCCGACGCAGTCGAGAAGAGCTACAGCAAGGCCTTTTTCGTCAAGACGTTCTGCGGCGGCAAACGCGACGTGGCCAAGAAGATGAGCGTCACGCTCAGCGCGGGCGACTATGCGCGGATCGCCCTGACGGCGCCGTTCGTGACGGGCCGCCTGCTGGTGGTGCAACGCGCTGTACGCACCCCCGGCCTGCGCCGGCTGACCAACGCCTACATCCTCCGACTGCTCAAGCGACGACTGGCCGCCTATGGCACGCCCGAATTCACCAGCGACTCCGCCGAGTACACCCCGTCGGGCAAGGCCGCCTGATCAGCATCGGAGCGCTCCGGCCGATGCCGGTTCTCCCAACCCCGTAGCTTCTCGCGGCACGGCTGCTCCACCAGGGCATAGCTCACCGCAGCGATGGCGACGGTGAACACCAGCGTCAGCGCCAACACCACCGCCATGTCCCCGGTGAACGCGAATCGGCCGATCACGGGGAACACCATGTCGAGGGCCGCCAGGTGCCAGATGAAGATCCCGTAGGACCAGCGACCCAACGTCACCATCGGCGCACCGGCCAAGAACCGGTGCGGGGTGTCGGGCCGGTCCAGCACCAGCGGCGCCAACAGTGCCCACGCCAGTACTCCGCCCATCGCGGTGCGCACGATGAACTGACCGACGGTGGCCGAGGTCAACCCTTCCGGCCCAGCCAGCGGTGAGGCCGCCACTCCGAACGCCACCAGGGTCAGCAACGCCATCGGCAGTCGCCGGCGGGCCAGCCGGTGCACTCGCCCGACCGGGCTGTATGCCCACTCCGCCAGCAACATGCCCGCCCCGAACCAGCAGCCGTAGGCCGGCGCCCAGTTCAACGGATTCACCCCGTAGGGCGTGTGGATTGGCAGGAACCCCCACCCCAGGCTGAGCAGCGCCACGCCCGCAATCGCCGGTATTCGGGCGCGCACCGGCAACCACCGCGCCGCCAGCGCCAGCAACGGCAAGGCGATGTAGAAGCTGACCTCCACGGCCAGGCTCCACATCTGGGTCAGGCCCGGGGTCAGCGTCAGCGGCACGTAGATCTGCGTCATCGTGAGATTGGCCAGCCACACCACCAGGCTGGCGTCGCCGGCGTCGGGCAGCAGCGCCAGGATCACCACCACCGACACCAGGTAGGCCGGCATGATCCGTACCAGGCGTGACCGCAGGTAATGCCCGGTCGGGGGCGCCGGACGCAATCCGCGCGCGGCCGCCGCATGGCCACGCCACAGCAAAAATCCGCTCAGCGCGAAGAACACCGCGACGGCCATGTCGAAACGACCCCACAGCCGGCCGCTGATCCCCGACGAGTGTCCCGTCTGAAACGCGACGTGCGTGATAACCACCCCAATAGCCGCGCAGGCACGCATACCCTCGACTGCAGGCAGGAAGCTGCGTACGCCACCCACCTGCTGAGTCATCTGATTTGGGACCGAGGCATCGATGGACACACAGTAGCTGTTGCAGCTGCTGCTGTTAGGGTCAAACAAATTTGGGTACGGGGACAAAAGGAGGATGCGGCGACGTGAACCGAGCAATCATGATGCGTATCGCGGCATGCGCAGTCATGGGCCTCGGCGCCGCCCTGATGGTCGCGGCACTGCTGCTGTCCACCTACACCGCAGGCAGAATCGCCAAGATCCCGCTCGACATCGACATCACGTTGATCGGCAACGGCAGCGGCGCCGCGCTGGACCCGGAGTCCCTCGGCAGTGAACACGCCGTCGTCGATCAGGACGTGCCGCTGGTGTCCCAGCAGCAGATCGGTGTCGAGTCGCCCGCCAACGCCGACGTGGTGACCCTGCAGGTCGGCTCGTCGCTACGGCGCGCGGACCGGCAGAAGGACACCGGACTGCTGTTGGCCATCGTCGACACCGTGACGCTGAACCGCACGACCGCCGAGGCGATTTCGGATGACACCCACCCGGGTGGCTCGGTGCAGCGGCCGCGCAACTTTGATGACGAGAGCCCGCCGACCAACATCGCCCTGCCACACGAAGGACTGTCCTACCGGTTCCCCTTCGACACCAAGAAGCAGTCCTACCAATACTTCGATCCGATCGCGCAAAAGGCGTACGAGGCCAACTACGAAGGCGAAGACGACGTCAACGGGCTGACCACCTACCGGTTCGTTCAGAACGTCGGCTACGACGGCGACGGCACCCTGGCCGAGCCGGTGCGCTACCCGTCGCTGTACGGCCACGACGAAGACGGTGAGATCACCGCACCCGCCCGGCTCTGGAACATCGAAGGCGCCGACCCCGACGAAGACGTCACGATGACGCGGTACTACGCCGCGCAGCGCACCATGTGGGTCGACCCCGTCTCGGGCACCATCGTCAAGTCGAAGTTGCACGCCAACCACTACTACGCCCGAGACGCCCTCAAGCCGGAGATCGCACTGGCCGACTACACCGTCACCAGCTCCGAGGACACCATCGAAGCGCAGGTCAACGCGGCCCGCAACGAACGCGACCGGGTGGCGCTGTGGTCCCGAGTCCTGCCGATCACCTTCACCGCGGCGGGGCTGATCTGCTTGATCGGCGGGGTCCTGGTCGGTTGGTTCAGCCTGCCGGCCGAGGCCGCACTGGGCCGTGGCGACCGGCACGGCTCCGACGGCGGATTCTTCGGCGGTTTCGCGCCCAAGGCACCCACGGCCGACCGCCCGTCCGGGGCCGAGGCCGAGACCGAGAAGATCCCGGCGCAACGTCCCCAACTGGACCGCCCGGCGGCACCACCAGAGTCGAGCCCCCCGGACCGGGGCACCCCGGATCCGGCTCCCGACCAGCCGTAGTTCCGCGGTGGTGCGAGCCAGGCGCTGGGTCGCGCCGTGCTATGCACTCGGGCTGACACTGCTCATCCTGGCGCCATTGCTGCGCCCGGGTTATCTGCTGTTGCGGGACGCGGTTTCGACGCCGCGGTCATATCTGACCGGCGCGGCCCTCGGACTGGGTGAGGCGGCCCCGCGAGCGGTGCCCCAAGACTTCGCGATAGCGGTGGCGTCGCGGCTGTTCGACGGCGGCACCGTGGTCAAGGCGCTGCTGTTCGTGGGCCTGTGGCTGGCTGGATGTGGTGCCGCACGGCTGGTGGCGATCGTGCTGCCCGAGGCCGGGCTGCCCGGTCAGCTGGTGGCGATCACGGTGGCGATCTGGAACCCGTATGTGGCCGAGCGGCTGCTGCAGGGCCATTGGAGCCTGCTGGTCGGGTACGGCTGCCTGCCGTGGGTGGCGGCGGCGATGCTGGGGTTGCGCGCCGGCGCAACCGGGCCCATGCGGCGGTCCCGTCTTCACCTCACCTCCGCCGGCCCGGGGGCCGACTCCGACGAGCCTCGCCGAACCGCCGGGCCCATGCGGCTGTTCGGCCTGGTGTTCTTTCTGGCGCTGGCCGGCCTGACACCCACCGGGCTCCTGCTGGCGGCGGTGGTGGCGCTGGTGTGTGTCGCCGCACCCGGGTCCGGGCCACCGCGCTGGTGGTGCGCGACCAGCGCCGTGGCGATCGCGGCGACCGCCGCGCTGCCGTGGCTGATGGCGGTGGTGCTGAGCCCGGGGTCCGCACAGGGCGAGTCGGCCGGGGTGGCGGCTTTCGCGGCCCGCGCCGAGCCCGGCCTGGGCACCCTGGGCAGCCTCGCCGGCCTCGGCGGGATCTGGAACGCCGAGGCGGTACCCGGTTCGCGACGAACCGCGTTTGCGCTACTGGCGACGGCGGTGTTCATCGGGGTGCTGGGACTGGGATGGGCCTCGGTGCGCGACCTGCCCGCGGTGCGGCCGCTGCTGATCCTGGCGGGCGCGACGGTGCTGACGTTCACCCTGCTGGCCACCGGGCCGGGGCTCGCGCTGCTGGGTTGGGCGACGGAGCTCGCCCCTGGGCTCGGGGTGCTGCGCGACGGGCAGAAGTGGGTGGCGCTGGCGGTGCCGGGCTACCTCCTGGCTGGTGCCGGGGCGGTCGTGGGACTGCGGGACCGGCTGCCGCCGGCGCGGGCGGCGCTGGTGTGCTGCGTCGCGCTGATCGCCGTCCTGCCCGACCTGGCCGCCGGAGTGGCTGGGCGGGTCACGCCGGTGCACTACCCGCCCGGTTGGACGGCGGTGGCGGCCAAGATCAACGCCGATCCGCGCCCGGTCGCCGTGCTGCCGGCCGACACCATGCGCCACTTCCCCTGGGCGGGGCCGGCTCCGGTACTCGATCCGCTGCCCCGATGGGTGCGCGCCGAGGTGCTCACGACCGGCGACCTGACCGTCGGCGGACACACGGTTCCCGGGGAGGGTAGCCATGCCCGCGAGGTACAGGAGGCACTGTTGTCCGGCGCTGAGCCGGCCACGCTCGGTGTCAAAGGGGTGGGCTGGGTGGTCACCGAATCCGACGTCGACGGCGAAATGGGCTCGGCTGCAAAAACTCTGACCCGCCTGCCCGTGGCCTACCGCGATTCCGACCTGACCGTCTACCGGGTCGGGGGGCGCGCGCCGAAGGCAACGGCCGGGCCGCGCCGGGCCGCGATAGCAGCCCACCTGGTGTGGCTGGCGATGCTGGTAGCGGGCGCGGGAGGTCTGGCGGCGCCGCTGATTCGACGGCGCTCGCCCGGTTAACGGCGAAGTTCACCGCGCAAGACGGTCACGGCGTGACCGGTCAGGATGACGCGGTCGTCGTCACGGCGGACCCGCAATTGCCCGCCCCGCGCGGAGGCCTGTTCGGCCGAGAACTCTTCGACCCCGAGGCGCTTGCCCCACAGCGCGGCGAGAGTGCAGTGCGCAGAGCCGGTCACCGGATCCTCGGACAGCCCGAAACGGGGCGCGAACACCCGACTCACGATGTCGGCGCCGCCGTCACCGGCTGCCGTGACCACGACAGCGCGAGCGTCGACCTTCGCCAGCGACACCGTGTCCGGTGCCAGCGCACGGACTTCGGCCGCCGATCCGGCTTCCACGACCACGTCCATACTTCCCCGCCACACCGAGCGGATGCTCACCGCGGGGAGGCCGGCCACCAGATCGGCCGTCGGCGACTCGGCGCGCACCGGGTCCGCCGGAAATTCCATGCTGATCGCCCCGTCAGAACCCGTCGTGCAGGACAGCAACCGCTCGCCCACGCAGAAGGACTGATCCCCACCCAGGACATGGGCACTGGCCAGGGTTCCCGAGCCGCACAACGCCAACTCGGCCACCGGGCTGAACCACCGCAGCGCTCGCGGACCGGCCTCGGCATTGGCCGGTCCGATGAAAGCTGTTGCCGGGCAGTTGAACTCGGCGGACACCGCCTGCATCCACGCAGTGTCGGCGGGACCATCCAGCACCACGACACCGGTGGGGTTCCCGCGGAATCTGACCGTCGTGAACGTGTCGACTAGATATGCCGGGACGGACACCTAGGCGTCCAGAAAGCGCGCCCGCACGCCCGGCCCGGGGAGGGGGCAGGTGTCGTGCCTGCCACCCAACCGGTAACGGACGGCGGCGAAGCGGTCGTAGAGCCAGTCACGCAGTCCCGCCGGGATGATGCGGGCCGCGAGTAGCAGCCGGAAGGGTCCGCCGAGATAGCTCAGCACCCGCAGGGCCGCCGCCGATCGAACATCGATGTGCTCATCGGGCCGGCCGGGGTTGTCGACGAAGACCATCGAGTCAACGTCGCGCAGCTCCGGATGACGCGCGATGATCGCGCGCGCGAAGTCACTTTCCAGCGCCGCAAATCGCAGGGTACCGCGCCGGTCGAACCGCAGGATGCTCTGCACCGATCGATTGCAGATTCCGCAGACACCGTCGTAGAGCAGCACAGGAGCCATGGCCTGGTCAGTCACCGGTACACCTCCACGTGTCTGCACACCTCTTAGGCCAGTATGAAGCAGTCCACCAACCGTTAGGAATCGACGCCGACTGAGGATTGCGAGGCGATAGGGTCTCGGCGTGGACTTCACCGCGACCGAGATTGCGGCCGCAGTTCAGAGCGGATCACTGACGGCCCGAGCCGCCACACAGCAAGCGCTGCACCGGATCGAGCAGACCCAGCCGGTCTTCAACGCGTGGCAGCTGATCCGCACCGACGCCGCGCTGGCCGAGGCGGACGCGATCGACGCCCGCGACGACCGCGGTTCGCTTCCGTTGGCGGGCGTTCCGATTGCCATCAAAGACAACATCGCCGTAGCCGGGGAACCGATGCGGGACGGCTCGCTGGCCACCAGCGCGGCACCTCGAACGACCGATCACGAGGTCGTTCGTCGCCTTCGCGCTGCCGGCGCGGTGATCGTCGGGCTGACGCGCGTTCCCGAGCTCTGCATCTGGGGCGCAACCGATTCGGCCTTCGGCGTCACCCGCAATCCCTGGAATCCGGAGCGGACGCCGGGAGGCTCGTCCGGGGGCTCCGCGGCTGCGGTCGCATCGGGAGCGGTACCCATAGCCCACGGGAACGACGGTATGGGCTCGATTCGGATCCCGGCTGCGTGCTGCGGTTTGGTTGGCCTCAAGCCTGGTCACGGGGTGGTGCCGGTCGGCGAGGCGCACACATCCTGGGGAGGGATGTCCGAGAACGGACCGCTTACGACCACCGTCGCAGATGCCGCGCTGATGTTCTCGGTCCTGGCCGACGATCCGGATGCCGCGGCACTGCTCGATCCGCCCACCTTGCGGATCGCGGTGTCGACGTCGGCCCCCAGCCTCGCTACGCCGGTAGCGCGCGGTTGGGCTGAGGCGGTCTATCGGACTGCCGATCTTCTTCGCGGCGGCCACCTCATTCGGTCGGCGACCCCGCGTTACCCGGCCACGCTGATGAACACGACCGCACTGGCGTTGTGGACGGCGGGAGCTGCTGCCGATGCACACGCCTCGACGAACGCCTCCTTATTGGAGCGCCGCAACCGCATCCATGTGCGGATCGGAGACGCCGTCGTGAAGCGGGGTCGTGCGAACCCCCGGGGACGCGAAGTGTGGCGGCAGCGCGCGTTGGACTTCTTCGCCGACACCGACGTCCTGGTCACGCCGACGCTGGCTCAACCGCCGATCAGATCACGACGTTGGGCCGAAAGGGGCTGGCTCGCCTCGCTGGTCGCCAACGCGCGCTACGCCCCCTTCGCCGCACCGTGGAACATCATCGGTTGGCCCGCGATGAACGTGCCCGCCGGACTCGACCGCCAAGGCCTGCCTGTGGGCGTGCAGTTGGTCGGCAAACCCGGGTCGGAGCGGACCCTGCTCGGCCTCGCCGCTCAAATCGAGCAGCTCCGCCCCTGGCCGCGCACTGCTTAGCGGGCTATCGCCTCAGACCACGCCGCTGATGTAGCGACGTTGCCGGACGGCCGCCAGCACCGTATGCAAGCCTTCGGCGCTTTGCCTCCAGGAGAATTCGGCGCTGCGGTCCTGCGCCTTGGCGCCGAGCTGCTCGCGCAGCACCGCGTCCGCCAGCAGTCGCCGCAGTTGCTCGACCAGCTCGTCGCGGTCGTCGACCAACAACCCGGTGACCCCGTCGACGATCGAATCGGACAGCCCACCGGAGGACCGGTAGCCGATGGTGGGTACACCGTGCTGACCCGCCTCGATGACGGCCAGGCCCCAGCCTTCCTTGCGAGACGGCAACACGTGCACCCAAGCCTGTTGCACCAGTTCGTGTTTGGCGACCTCGTCAACGTGGCCGTGGAAGGTGACCGCGTCGGCGATCCCCAGCTCCGCGGCGTGCTCCACCAGCCGGTCACGCCACCAGCCTCCGCCGATGACATCCAGGTGCAGGCCAGGTACCTCGGCACGCAACGCCGCAACCGCGTCCAGCGCGTCCTCGATCTGCTTATGTGGCACCAGGCGGGACAGCACCACCACCCGCGGCGTCGGCGAGCGAGGGTGCGTCAGCGTCGCCGGCGGCGCCTCGTCCAGGCCGTTGCGCACCACCGCGATGCGCTCGGGGCCCACTCCCAGCTCGATCAGGTCGCGCACCGAGGGCAGTGACACCGTCAGGTATTGATTGCGCCGGTTCAGCCAGGGCGACAGCCTCGACTCCACCATCCAGCCGATCCGGCTCAGCACCGGCCCGGCCACCGGCCACTGCTCGCGGTGGCAGTGGTGCACCAGCATCGCGACGCGCCGCCCGTAGATCAGCCGGGCCAGGAACGGCAGCCCGTTCTGGGTGTCGATCACCGCGTCGGGTCGCACCCCGCGCAGCGGTCCAAGGCCGATGCGCGCCGCCGCCATCACCCCCAGCGCCCAGAGATACACGGTGTAGGGCCCGCCGCGCCGGCTGATGCGCACGCCGTCGACGACCTCGTTTTTGGGCGCGCCCGGGTAGCGGGCGGTGCGCAGGGTGACCGCGACGCCGGCGGCGGCCAGCTCGGCGCCGATGCGCTGCAGGTAGGTCTCGCTGCCGCCACCCTGCGGATGCCCGGTGTCACGCCAGCACAGCAGCAGGACGGAGCGAACGGCAGGCACGCCGACCAGGGTAGTCGGCGGGCTCCCAGCCCCGCCGAGTGTGAAGCCAGCTGCACGTTCGGGCCCCGGCGTGCGGTCACCTCCACGTTGGGCGGAGTTCTAGGCTGGCTCGGTGGCTGCCACCGACCTGTTCGAGCGACGCGCGACGCTGGCCCGTTCGGTGCGCCTGCTGTCCCAGTTCCGCTACGAGCAGAGCGCGCCGGCCCGGTTCTACGGTGCGCTGGCCGACGACACCGCCGCCATGGTCACTGAGCTGTGGCGGGGGGTGTGCGGCGACGATCCGGCCGGCAAGACCGTGCTCGACGTCGGTGGCGGTCCGGGCTATTTCGCCACCGCGTTCGCCGACGCTGGACTGCGCTATGTGGGCGTGGAACCCGATCCGGCCGAGATGCATGCGGCCGATCCCGCGGACGCCGGGCCCCCGATGGGCAGCTTCGTACGGGCCTCGGGGATGGCCCTGCCGTTCGCCGACGCCAGCGTGGATATCTGCCTTTCCTCCAACGTCGCCGAGCACGTGCCGCGGCCCTGGCAGCTGGGCAACGAGATGCTGCGGGTCACCCGGCCCGGCGGGCTGGCGGTGCTGTCCTACACGGTGTGGCTGGGTCCGTTCGGCGGCCACGAGATGGGCCTGACGCACTATCTGGGCGGGCAGCGAGCCGCCCGGCGCTACACCCGACGACACGGCCACCCACCGAAGAACAACTACGGCTCGTCATTGTTCGCGGTGTCGGCCGCCGAGGGGCTGGACTGGGCTCGCCACACCGGCGCCCTGGTCGCGGCATTCCCCCGTTATCACCCGCGATGGGCGTGGTCGATGACGAATGTGCCGGGTCTTCGCGAGTTCGGTGTGAGCAATCTGGTGCTGGTGCTGCAACCGGAATAACGGATTGACTGCAACGTGTTCTAATCCGCCGGTCGGCTAGGTAGGGTGACGCGCATGACCGACTCCAGCATCACCGAATACGACACCCTCTTCATCGGCGGCAAGTGGACCGCCCCGTCCACCGATCGGGTGATCGAAGTTCACAGCCCGGCCACCGGCAAGTATGTCGGCAAGGTGCCGCTGGCAGCCAAGGGCGATGTGGACGCCGCGGTCGCCGCCGCCCGCACCGCGTTCGACTCCGGCCCGTGGCCGTCGACCCCGCCGGCCGAGCGGGCCGCGGTCATCGCCGCCGCGATCAAGCTGATGGAAGAGCGCAAGGACCAGTTCACCGCGCTGCTGGGCGCCGAGACCGGCCAACCCCCGCTGAGCGTCGAGACGATGCACTGGATGAGCTCGCTGGGCTCCTTGAACTTCTTCGCCGGCCCCGCCGTCGACGAGGTCAGCTGGGAAGAGGTCCGCACCGGCGCCTACGGTCAGACCATCGTGCGCCGCGAACCGATCGGCGTGGTCGGCGCGATCGTGGCGTGGAACGTGCCGCTGTTCCTGGCGGTCAACAAGCTGGGGCCGGCTCTGTTGGCAGGCTGCACGGTGGTGCTCAAGCCTGCCGCCGAGACGCCGTTCAGCGCGAACCTGCTGGCGCAGGCGTTCGCAGACGCGGGCCTGCCGGAAGGCGTGCTGTCGGTGGTGCCGGGCGGCGCCGAGACCGGTCAGGCGCTGACGTCCAACCCGGGCGTGGACATCTTCTCCTTCACCGGCAGCTCGGCCGTCGGCAAGGAGATCGGCAAGCGCGCCGCGGACCTGCTCAAGCCGTGCACGCTGGAGCTCGGCGGCAAGTCGGCGTCCATCGTGCTCGAGGACGTCGACCTGGCATCGGCGATCCCCATGCTGGTGTTCTCCGGGATCATGAACACCGGCCAGGCCTGTGTGGCCCAGACCCGCATCCTGGCGCCTCGCTCGCGCTACGAGGAAGTCGTGGAGGCCGTCAAGAACTTCGTCACCGCGCTGCCGGTCGGCCTGCCGGATGACCCGGGCGCCCAGATCGGTTCGCTGATCAGTGAGAAGCAGCGCGAGCGGGTCGAGGGTTACATCGCCAAGGGCATCGAGGAGGGTGCTCGGCTGGTGTGCGGCGGCGGCCGCCCGGAGGGACTGGACGGCGGCTTCTTCGTCGAGCCGACGGTGTTCGCCGACGTGGACAACTCCATGACCATCGCCCAGGAGGAGATCTTCGGACCGGTGCTGTCGATCATCGCCTACGACACCGTGGACGACGCGATCGCGATCGCCAATGACTCGGTGTACGGGTTGGCCGGCAGCGTATGGACCTCCGATGTCCCGCGTGGGATCGAGATCGCGAGCAAGATCCGCACCGGGACTTACGGGATCAACTGGTACGCCTTCGACCCGTGCTGTCCGTTCGGCGGCTACAAGAACTCCGGCATCGGCCGGGAGAACGGCAAAGAGGGCGTGGAGCACTTCACCCAGCAGAAGAGCGTGCTGATGCCGATGGGCTACACCCTGGACGCCTGATCGGGTAGCGCCTCAGATCAGTTCACCTTGCCGTTGCCGCAACGGTAAGCCCCTATACTGCCGTCCGTGGGCGTGCTGGTGTGGTTTGCACCCTGGGCGGCGTATTGGGTGCTGGTGGGAAACTCGCCGCCGGTGATCGCGGCGGCGGTGGCGCTGGCTGTCGCTTTCACCGTCGTGGCCAGCAGCCGCGACTCGTCGGGACGGTCCGTGAGCATCGGGGCCGTTGCGACGTTCGCGGCGCTGGCGGTGCTAGCGCTGGCGTTCCCCGGCGCCCAAGGCTGGGTGCTGGCGTTGAGTTTCGCCGGGCTGCTCGCGACGCTGCTCGCCTGCGCGGCGCTGGGCAGACCCGTGGTGGCAGCCGTGGTGAAGGCGGATCTGCCTGCGGCGGTGGCGCAATCCGACCTGTTCGGCCCCGTCGTGCAGCGGGTGACGTGGATCTGGCTGGGTGCTTTGACGGCAACGTTCGTCTCGGCGGTAATCCCCGCGATCCTGCTGCCCGACGCCGGCACACCGCTGAGCTACCTGTGCTCCTGGGTGATTCCGTTCGGGGTCCTGGCCGCGGCGGTGATCGCTTCGCGCACCCTGTCGGACCGCATGACCGCCGGCTTCGGCGACGCGGTCCGCAAGACGAGCTTTGTCGCCTTCGTCGACCTGGAGATCGACCAGCTGTATTACCTGGCCACCGAACACGCCAACCGTGAAGTCGGCCCCGGCGAACAGGCCTACAACGTCACCGTCGGCACCAAGGGAACACCGCTGCTGGGCGACGACACCCGGGTGTCGTGGCCGTCGACCTACAAGGTTCGGCAGCGGCGCAGCTGAGTCGCGGCTCAGCCGTTGAGCTGGCGCCGTCGGCGGTACTCGATGCAGCGCCCCACCTGGGCGCGGTAGAAGTCTTCGTCGCGCCCGCCTGCGGTGTACAGCCGCGCACCGAGCCGATCCCGCAGCTCATCGAGATCCACCTGATCGGTCGTTACGTTGGCCAGCACCCAGTCGACAGCGGCTTCACTGCCCTGTTCCCGGCAGATCCGCTCGGCCTGTTTGGCCGCGGCGCGCTTGTGAAACCTGGCGAACCCGCGCCGGCTCCAGGCGCGCAGCTCCAGGGCTTCCAGGTCGAGCAGTTCGCGCAACACCGACAGCGGCCCGTCGGACACGGTCCTGAACGGAGCCGCATCGACGAAGGTCAGCGCACCGCCGGGACGGCGGATGCCCTCGATGTCGGGTTCCACCACGACGGTGCCGCGGCCCTTGGCCAACTCATGGGCCCACCGAACGAGGGCATAGCCGCGATCGGGCAGCCGGTATTTCCGGGTGTGGGTGTCCACCGCATGGCGCTGTCGTTAGAACGCGTCCTCGGAGAGGTCCATCAACGCGAGGTCCTCACTCTCGACAATGCGACGATCCGCACCTAGCCGGGGTAACACGTTGGCCGCGAAGAACTTTGCCGCCGCCACCTTGCCGCGGTAGAAGTGCTGATCGTCGCCGGAGGCCCCGTGATCGAGTGCAGTCAGCGCGATCTCGGCCTGACGCATCAGCAGCCAGCCGATCACCAGATCACCGACGGCCAGCAGGAATCGCACCGAGCCCAAGCCCACCCGATAGAGCTCCCGGGCCTCCTGCTGGGAGCCGAACATGTATCCGGTCATAGCGGCCACCATCGCCCGCACGTCGTCGAGCGCGGCGGCCAGTAGCTTGCGTGAATCGGCCAGTTCCTTATGGCCGTCGGCGTCGTCGAGCAACGCGTCTATCTGGGCTACCAGATGCGTCAGCGCCACACCGCGGTCGCGGGCGATCTTGCGGAAGAAGAAGTCCTGCGCCTGAATTGCCGTGGTGCCCTCATACAGCGAGTCGATCTTGGCGTCACGGATGTACTGCTCGATCGGGTAGTCCTGCAGGAAACCCGAGCCGCCGAATGTCTGCAGTGAATCGGTCAGGTACTGGTAGGCCCGTTCCGAACCGACGCCCTTGACGATCGGCAGCAGCAGGTCGTTGACCCGTTCGGCCATCTCGGCGTCGGCGCCCGAGACCTGCATAGCGACTTGCGGGTTCTGGTGGGCCGCGGTGTAGAGGTACAGCGCCCGCATGCCCTCGGCATAGACCTTCTGCATCATCAGGGCGCGCCGCACATCCGGGTGATGGATGATCGACACCCGCGGCGCGGTCTTGTCGGTCATCTGAGTCAGGTCGGCTCCCTGAATACGGGTCTTGGCGTACTCCAGCGCGTTGAGGTAGCCGGTGGATAGCGTAGCGATCGCCTTGGTTCCCACCATCATTCGCGCATACTCGATGACGCGGAACATTTGGGCGATGCCGTTGCGGCTGTCACCGACCAGCCACCCTTTCGCCGGAATGCCGTGCTGGCCGAAGGTCAGTTCGCAGGTGGTCGAAACCTTCAGCCCCATCTTGTGTTCCAGACCGGTGACGAACACTCCGTTGCGCTCCCCTGGCTCGCCGGTCTCGGGGTCCGGCAGGAACTTAGGCACCAGAAAAAGGCTGAGCCCCTTGGTTCCCGGCCCGGCGCCCTCGGGACGGGCCAGGGTCATGTGCATGATGTTCTCGAACAGGTCATCGGTGTCGCCGTTGGTGATGAATCGCTTGACGCCGTCGATGTGCCACGTGCCGTCGGGTTGCTCGATGGCCTTGGTGCGGCCCGCCCCGACGTCAGAGCCGGCGTCGGGTTCGGTGAGCACCATAGTGGCGGCCCAGTTCCGCTCGATCGCCATGGAAGCCCAGTGCCGCTGCTGCTCGTTGCCCAACCCGTAGAGGATGTTGGCGAAGATCGGACCGGCCATGAAGATGAACACCGCGGGGTTGGCGCCTAGCGCCAGTTCGTTGATCGCCCAGGACACCATCGACGGCGCCGGCACCCCACCGACCTCTTCACACAGGCCGATCCGGAACCACTCGCCCTCCTTCCAGGCCCGCAGCGATTCCTTGAAGGGTTCGGGCAGCGTCACACTGTGGGTGGCCGGGTCGAACACCGGTGGATGGCGGTCGCTGGCGGCAAAGGACTCGGCCACCGGCCCCTCGGCCAGCCGGGCGGCTTCGGCCAGCATCTGGCGCACCGTGTCGCCGTCGAGATCTCCGAACGCGCCGTCGGCCAGGCACTGCTCCAGCCCCAGCAGTTCGAACAGATTGAATTCCAGGTCGCGCACATTGCTCTTGAAGTGACCCATCATTCCAGCATGCACCTTGACGATGCGCTGGTCGCCGGAATCGCAACGTTTCAGCGCACCCTAAGGCACCAAGCGCAATCCCCACTGACGCAGGATCGGCTCCACCAAGACGAAGTCGGTGCTGGAGTCGTCGTCCACCGGTCCGCCCTGCAGAATCCCGACCGCGCTGACGCTGCCGTCCGGGTTGACCACGAAGCCGGGACTGCCGCTGTCACCGATGGTGCTGTACACGCCGGTTTCCACGAGGTTGCCGGCCACGGCGGTCACCGGACCGCAGGTCTCACCTGTCTGAGCACCCACCTTGCAGATCGTCATGCCGACGTGAATCTGATCGGCCGACAGCACCCCGGCCACCGGATAACGGCCGGCGATTTTGGGGTTGGGTCGGCCGGCGCCGGGTTCGAGCCGGATGATCGCGGCGTCACGGTCCTCGCCGTTGTCCTCGCTGGCGGTGATTATGCCGAGCGGCGTCTCGAAGATGTCGGTCCACTGCGATCCGTCGTGCGAATCGCAGTGACCGCTGGTCAGCAGGTAATAGCCGCCGGCATCGTCCTGGGTGAGAAAGCCCGCCGTGCAGCTGCTGTTGTCGTCCAGCAACTCGATGCCCGGCATCGGCCCGGCCGACGCGATGCCGGCGAAGGCCAGTCCCGCGGCCGCCACGGCGCCCGCCAACGCGATCTTGACCATCAGGTGTCCAGTACCGAGGCCACTTTGGCTTCGACGTCGCCCAAGCCGGCCAGGTCGATGCCGAATCGATCGGTCAGGGCCGTGCATACCTGCGCGGCGTCGTCGAACCGAATCCGCTCGGTGCCGCCGCCGGCGTGGATGGCGAGGTTGCGGCCGCGCAGGTTCCAGCGGGCATCGTCGGTCACCAGCGCCGCACTGAGGCCGACGACGAAGTTCGACTCGGGGTAGGTGGAGACGTACCAACTGCCCACCTGCATGTCGATCAGCGGGCGGGGCTGCAGTCCCAGGATGTACAACGGCCGCCAGCGCTCGCCGATCAGCGTCTCCAACACCAACTCGTCGGCGCCACTCCCGCGCCGACAGAGCCGGAACGGCTCATGCGACGTCTGCTGGACTTCGTCGGGGACCATCGGCAACGGTGCCGTGGGGGTCTGTCCGCCGAATCCGACGTCGACGAGATAGCGCTGGTCTGCCCCCGGGATCGTCACCGCCAAGGCCTGATGGGTCTGCGGCTGCGGCGGCCCGTCCAGCCCCTCCGGGCTCATCCACACCACCCGCCCGGCCAGCCGCTCGGCCCCGAAGCCGAGCGCGCACAGCACGTCGCGCATCAGATTGTTGTGCTCGTAGCAGTAGCCGCCGCGGCGTCTCGCCACCAGCTTGGCGCTCAGTGCCGCCGAACTGAGGTCGATCACCGGCAGACCCATCAGCGGATCGAGATTCTCGAAGGGGATGCGGCGGATGTGCGCGGACACCAGGGCGGTGAGCGTCTCATGCGTCGGCTCGGTGCCACCGCGATAGCCGATGCGGTCGAAGTACGCCTGCAGGTCGATGCGGAGCTCCCCTCGAGCCACTCGGAACAGTTTGCTGATGGTATCCACCAGCGGGTCTGAGCCGGTAATATGGGCAAAACTAGAACACGTTCCAATTGAGGGGGCCGCGGTGGACACGCCGGACAACGACTGGTCGGACGACGTTCCCCGGCCCATCACGAAGTGGGACCCGGGTCTGACCGAACGGGTCATGGGCCTGTTGCGGCCGTTCATCAAGGGCTACCACCGGGCCGAGGTACGGGGCTTTGAGTCGTTCCCCAACGGAGGCGCCTTGGTGGTCTCGAACCACTCCGGCGGGCTGTTCGCGATGGACGTCCCGGTCTTCGCCACCGGCTTCTACGACACGTTCGGCTACGAGCGTCCGGTCTACACGCTGAGCCACGACCTGATCTTCACCGGCTTCACCGCTGACTTCTTCCGCAAGACCGGGTTCATCCCGGCCAACCATGCCAACGCCGACGAGGCGCTGCGCTCCGGCGGCGTGGTGGTGGTCTTCCCCGGCGGTGACTACGACGTCTACCGGCCGACGTTGGAAGAGAACAAGATCGACTTCGGCGGCCGCAAGGGCTACATCCGCGCCGCGATCAACGCCGGGGTACCGATCGTGCCGACGGTAGGGATCGGTGGCCAGGAAAGCCAGTTCTACCTGTCCCGCGGAACCGGGCTGGCCAAGGCGCTGCGCCTGGACAAGCTGATGCGGGTCAAGATTCTGCCGATCTCGTTCGGCTTCCCGTTCGGCCTGTCCGCGGTGTTGCCGGTCAACCTGCCGCTGCCCACCAAGATCGTCATGCAGGTCTGCGAGCCGATCGACATCGTCGCGGAGTTCGGCGAGGACCCCGACATCGACCTCGTCGACGCGCACGTGCGTGCCGTCATGCAAAAGGCGCTGGACAAGCTCGCCAGCGAACGCCGTCTGCCGATTCTGGGCTGAGCGGGATGGGCCTCTTCGACTCGCTCAACCGGGTCGGCTCGATGCTGGTGACCTTCAGCCGGGCCGGGCTGCTGGCGCCCATGCGCCCGGACAAATACCTCCGGATCGCCGCCGCGGCCGCCGCCGAGGGCGGCACCACCACTACCGGGATCGCTATGGCGGCCCAGCGGTGCGGCGACCGCCCGGCGATCATCGACGAGCGCGGCACATGTACCTACGCCGAGCTCGACCGGCGGTGTAACGCGCTGGCCGCCGGCCTGCAACGGCTGCCCGGGCGGACGCCCCGGGCGATCGCCCTGATGTGCCGCAACCACCGCGGCTTCATCGAGGCACTTGCGGCCGCCAACCGGATCGGCGCGGACGTGCTGCTGCTCAACACCAGCTTCGCCGGGCCGGCGTTGGCCGAAGTCGTCGCCCGTGAAGGCGTTGACCTGATCTTCTACGACGAAGAGTTCACCGCCGCAGTGGATCTGGCCGTGCCGGTCGACTCGGGGTGCACGCGGGTGGTCAGCTGGACCGACACCAAGGTTCCCGGCCTGACGGCAGACGAGCTGATCGACGCCAACGCCGGACGTCGACCGGCCAAAGCGTCGCGGAGCGGCAAGCTGGTCATGCTCACCTCCGGAACCACCGGCACCCCCAAGGGGGCACGGCGCTCCGGACGCGGCGGAGGCGGGATCGCCGACCTGCAAGCGATTTTCGACCGGATCCCCTGGCACACCGAGGAAACCGTGGTGATCGCCGCGCCCATGTTCCACGCCTGGGGATTCTCCCAACTGGCGCTGGCACTCACCATGGCCTGCACGATCGCCACCCGACGAAAGTTCGACCCCGAAGCCACCCTGGAACTCATCGAGTCCAACCACGCAACCGGCCTGTGCGTCGTACCGGTGATGTTCGACCGGATCATGGCGCTGCCGGAAAATATTCGAGCCCAATACCCCTGCAAGTCACTGCGATTCGCGACAGCCTCGGGATCACGAATGCATCCCGATGTGGTGACGGCGTTCATGGACACCTTCGGCGACGTGGTCTACAACAACTACAACGCGACCGAAGCCGGCATGATCGCGCTGGCGACACCGCAGGACCTGCGCTACTCGCCCGACACCGCCGGCCGCCCGGCACCGGGGAGCGAGATCCGGATCCTGGATGCGGATTTTGTCGAGGTTCCAGCCGGGGTGACCGGGCAGATCTTCGTCCGCAACTCCTCGCAGTTCGACGGCTACACCGGCGGCGACTCCAAGATGTTCCACGACGGGTTCATGGCGTCCGGCGACTTGGGCTACTTCGACGACACCGGAAGGCTTTTCGTGGTCGGCCGGGATGACGAGATGATCGTCTCCGGCGGCGAGAACGTCTACCCGATCGAAACGGAGAAGGCGCTGATCACCCATGGCGCCGTCGCCGAGGCCGCCGTGATCGGTGTCGACGACGCCGACTACGGGCAACGGCTGGTGGCCTTCGTGGTGTTGACGCCCGGGGCCTCAGCCTCGCCCGACGAGCTGAAACAACACGTCCGGGAGAATCTGGCCGGCTACAAGGTTCCGCGCGACATCACCATCATGGATGCGCTGCCGCGCAACAACACCGGCAAGGTCCTACGGCGAGAACTGCAGGCGCTGGCGGGGCCGGAAGCAGCAGATTCGCCGGCCCCCCGATAGGCATTCCGGCAAATCCGCCAGCAAGACGAATAACAAATCTCATCTATTTGGATGAGGACATTCGCGGTTGAAGGCGAGTTAATGGTGCGAAATCCGTAGGGAGGTTTCGCATGACACACCGCATCTTGCCGGCTGGCCGGTCAGATGGCGCTATACGAGACCACAAGCGACGTAGGTTGGCATGGGGCGCAGCGGGGAGCGCGTTCATTGCCGGTGTGGTGTTCCCGGTGGCCGGTCTGCCGCGCGCCAACGCCGACCTGTTCGACTGGATTCTCGACCCGCTGTCGGGTTCGGCCGGGGACGCGGCTGCCGATGCGGTGTCATTTGGGGATCTCAACCTGAACGCCGACTTCGGCGCCGACCTGGTGCAGCTGTTCACCCAGTATGTCGCGATACCGCTGCACGCCATGCAACAGGACTTCATCACCGATCCGGCCAATGCGGCGTTCCTCGACATGATCAACCAGCCCTTCGTCGAGCTGTTCGGCCGGGAACTCATCGGCAACGGGGTGGCGGAGGCCGTCCCCAACACGTCGGTCTTCGGCAGCTCGGGAATGTTCGGCGATCTGCATGACGGCGGCTTCTGGTTCGGCGACGGCGGCGCCGGTACCGCAGGTGTAATCGGAGTCAACGATGGCGGCGGCGGAGCCGGCGGCGATGCCGGCCTGCTGGGCTGGGGCGGCGCAGGCGGCGCCGGCGCCGGTAGTGGAGCCGGTGGCGACGGCGGGACCGGCGGGCTGTGGCTGGGCAACGGCGGCGCCGGTGGGTCCGGCGGAACCGACGGCGGCGCGGGCGGCGATGGCGGTGCCGCGGTGCTGTTCGGCAACGGCGGGGCCGGCGGTGCCGGCGGGGCGGGCACCACCGGCGCTGCCGGAGTCAACCCGGTACTGGACGGCGCGGCGAATGCCGGCCTGATCGGGTCCAACACGGATCCACTGGGCGGCAGCGGCGGGCCCGGCGAGAACGGGGTCGTCACCCCGTCCGGTGCGCAGGCCGGTGGTGCCGGCGGCGCCGGTGGGAGTGCGCAGAGCCTTTCCGACGCCTACGCCGTCGGGGGCTTCGGCGGAGCAGGGGGCGCCGGTGCGCCCGGCGCGCCCGGTGGTGCGGGCGGAGCCGGCGGAGGCGCCGGCGTCCCGTTCGTACCGGTCATCGATGCTGTTGCCCTGGGCGGCTACGGCGGTCACGGCGGTGCCGGCGGCGCTGGGGTGGACGGCGGCGCGGGTGGCGCAGGCGGTGACGGCGGTGCCGGCGGGCACGGCGGGCTGCTGCTCGGCGACGGCGGTGTTGGGGGTCGCGGCGGCGACGGCGGGGTCGGGGGCGCCGCTGACCGCGGTGGCGCCGGTGGTCCCGGCGGCGCCGGCGGTGACGCCGGTGTCCGAAGCGGCCACGACGCCAACGGTGGTGTGGGCGGCGACGGCGGCGACGGCGGCGCCGGGGGAACCGGCGGTCGAGGCGGCGCCGGTGGCGCCGGCACGGAGGTCAGGCCGGCGGTAACGGTGGTGCCGGCGGCTCGATCATGGGCATCGGCGC
>LZME01000129.1 GCA_001673575.1 Mycolicibacter heraklionensis
GCCGCGGTGCGCAGCCAGACCGAGCTGGCCAGCATCCTGGCCGCCGACGGCATCGAGGTCACCCAGGCCACCCTGTCGCGCGACCTCGAAGAGCTGGGCGCGGTGAAGCTGCGGGGTGTCGACGGGGGAGCCGGGGTGTATGTGGTGCCCGAAGACGGCAGCCCGGTGCGCGCCGTGTCCGGCGGCACCGACCGGTTGTGCCGGCTGCTGGGCGAGCTGCTGGTGTCGACCGACGCCACCGGAAACCTCGCCGTGCTGCGCACCCCGCCCGGGGCAGCCGACTACCTGGCCAGCGCCATCGATCGGGCCGCGCTACCGTACGTCGTCGGCACCATCGCCGGGGATGACACCATCTTCGTGGCGGCCCGTGAGCCGATGACCGGCGCCGAACTCGCCGCCACCCTCAACGACCTGCAGTAATACCCAGAAGCACACAGCAACACATAGCAAGGAGAACTCGATGTCCGAACGCGTCATCCTGGCGTATTCCGGCGGCCTGGACACTTCGGTGGCGATCAGCTGGATCGGCAAGGAGACCGGCCGCGAAGTGGTCGCCGTCGCCATCGACCTCGGCCAGGGCGGCGAGGACATGGAAGTGGTGCGCCAGCGGGCCCTGGACTGCGGTGCGGTGGAGGCCGTCGTGGTCGACGCCCGCAACGAGTTCGCCGACGAGTACTGCCTGCCGACCATCAAGGCCAACGCGCTCTACATGGACCGCTACCCGCTGGTCTCGGCCATCAGCCGGCCGCTGATCGTCAAGCACCTGGTGGACGCCGCACGCAGCCATGGCGGCACCATCGTCGCCCACGGCTGCACCGGCAAGGGCAACGACCAGGTCCGCTTCGAGGTCGGCTTCGCTTCGCTGGCACCCGAACTCGACGTGATCGCCCCGGTCCGCGACTACGCCTGGACCCGGGAGAAGGCGATCGCGTTCGCCGAGCAGAACGACATCCCGATCAATGTCACCAAGCGCTCGCCGTTCTCCATCGACCAGAACGTGTGGGGCCGGGCGGTGGAGACCGGATTCCTCGAAGACCTGTGGAACGCCCCCACCAAGGACGTCTACGACTACACCGAGGACCCGACGGTCAACTTCAACGCCCCCGACGAGCTGATCATCAGCTTCGACAAGGGCCGCCCGGTGGCCATCGACGGTCGCCCGCTCAGCGTGCTGGAGATCATCCAGGAGCTCAACACCCGGGCCGGCGCGCAGGGCGTGGGACGGCTCGACGTGGTCGAGGACCGGCTGGTGGGCATCAAGAGCCGCGAGATCTACGAGGCGCCCGGCGCGATGGTGCTGATCACCGCGCACACCGAGCTCGAGCACGTCACCCTGGAGCGTGAACTGGGCCGCTACAAGCGTGGTGTGGACCGCAAGTGGGGCGAGCTCACCTACGACGGCCTGTGGTTCAGCCCGCTCAAGCGGTCGCTGGAGGTGTTCGTCGAGGACACCCAGCAGCACGTCTCCGGTGACATCCGCCTGGTCCTGCACGGCGGCAGCATCATCGTCAACGGCCGGCGCAGCGCGGAGTCGCTCTACGACTTCAACCTGGCCACCTACGACGAGGGCGACACCTTCGACCAGACCGCGGCGCGTGGCTTCGTCCAGATCCACGGGTTGAGCTCCAAGATCTCCGCCCGCCGGGACCTGGGGTGAGCACCAACGAGGGATCACTGTGGGGCGGGCGGTTCGCCGAAGGACCGTCCGACGCGCTGGCGGCGCTGAGCAAATCCACCCACTTCGACTGGGTGCTGGCGCCCTACGACGTGGCCGCGTCCAAGGCGCACGCGAAGGTGCTCTTTCACGCCGGGCTGCTCACCACCGAGCAGCGTGACGGTCTGCTGGCCGGCCTGGACAGCCTCGGCGAAGACGTCGCCGACGGCAGCTTCGGGCCACTGGTCACCGACGAGGACGTGCACGGCGCGCTGGAGCGCGGCCTGATCGACCGGGTCGGTCCTGATCTGGGCGGCCGGCTGCGTGCCGGACGCTCACGAAACGACCAGGTGGCCACGCTGTTTCGGATGTGGCTGCGCGACGCGGTGCGCCGCGTGGCCGCCGGGGTGCTCGACGTGGTCGAGGCGCTGGCCCACCAGGCCGGCGCCCACCCGAGCGCGATCATGCCGGGCAAGACGCACCTGCAGTCGGCGCAGCCGGTGCTGCTGGCCCACCACCTGCTGGCGCATGCCCACCCGCTGCTGCGCGACGTGGACCGGATCCTCGACTTCGACGCCCGCGCCGCGATCTCGCCGTACGGGTCGGGCGCGCTGGCCGGCTCGTCACTGGGCCTGAACCCGGACGCCATCGCCGCCGAGCTCGGCTTCACCGCGGCCGCCGACAACTCGATCGACGCCACCGCCGCCCGTGACTTCGCCGCCGAGGCCGCGTTCGTGTTCGCGATGATCGCCGTCGACCTGTCCCGGCTGTCCGAAGACATCATCTTGTGGAGCTCAACGGAATTCGGCTACGCCGTGCTGCACGACTCCTGGTCGACCGGCAGCTCGATCATGCCGCAGAAGAAGAACCCCGACATCGCCGAGCTGGCCCGCGGGAAGTCCGGCCGGTTGATCGGCAACCTGACCGGCCTGCTGGCGACGCTGAAGGCCCAGCCGCTGGCCTACAACCGGGACCTGCAGGAGGACAAGGAGCCGGTGTTCGATTCGGCGGCGCAGCTCGAGCTGCTGTTGCCGGCGATGGCCGGGCTGGTGGGCACCTTGCGTTTCGACACCGAGCGGATGGCCGCGCTGGCACCGGCCGGCTACACCCTGGCCACCGACATCGCCGAATGGCTGGTGCGCCAAGGTGTCCCGTTCCGCATCGCGCACGAGGCAGCGGGTGCGGCGGTGAAGGTGGCCGAGCAGCGCGGCGTCGGCCTCGACGAGCTGACCGACGACGAACTGGCCGCCATCAGCCCCGACCTCACCCCGCGGGTGCGCGAGGTGCTGACGGTCGAGGGCTCGGTGGGCTCTCGTGACGCCCGCGGCGGTACCGCGCCGGTGCGGGTGGCCGAGCAGCTGGCAGCGGTCCGCGAAGCCGTCAGCCAGGCGCGTCGTCGAACAGCCGGTTAACCGAACTGATCCGGCGAGTCGCGGTAGTACGACGTCAGGTTCTCGGCCAGTTCGTCGAACAAGTCCTGGTTGAGTCCGAATGCGTGCCTGACCTCCTCGACCACGCGAGCGATTTCGTCGGGCTCCAGACCGAGCTCGTCGAGGCGGGCACGGTAGGCGTCCTTGTACGGCTTCGCCCGCACCGGGAACTCGTAGAACGACAGGCCGGCGCCGCCGAGTTCGAACGTGCGGTCCAGTACGCGCCCGATCGCCTGGCCGCCGGAGAGGTCGCCGAGGTAGCGCGTGTAGTGGTGGGCCAGCAACTCGCTGGTCGAGGCCGCGGCGATCCGGTCGCAGTAGGCCTGAGCGGCGGGCGAATCGACCTCCGCCACGGCTCCGCCGGACCAGAACTCCAGGTCGGCCTCGATCGCTGCGAGCCGTTCCAGTGCGGGGTCGTACACCGATGCGACGAGAGCGTCGTCGCGTTTCGCCCGTACCGCGGCCTCCAGTGCGGCGTAGACCATTCGCAACCGCAGCAGATAATCGACGTAGCCCTGTTCGTTGACCTTGCCGCCCATCAGTTCTGACACGAACGGCGAGGCCTCGGCGGCGTCGTGCGCGGCTTGCGAGCCTTCCCGCATGGCGGTGGACAACGATCGGACGGCATCGGGGTCAACCGGGGCCTTCAGCGGCATGCTGTGATCCGTTCCCTTCTTCGCGGGTGCTCTCGGTGGTCCAGCTTCCCGGCATCATCGGGTTGGTGGCCCCGTTGCCGAATGCATCTTCCGCCAGCGTAGTGAGTCCGGCCGGGTCCGCCAGTCCAGACTTCGCCACAGTGCCGGTCGATCCGAGCCCAGTGCTGCCTGAGGCACTCTCCATGGTGAGGAATTCGTAGCGATAGCCACGGGCTTTGGCTGTAGCGGTGCGGCGCTTGCGTACCGCGGCCTTCTTGCCGGTCGCCGCCACTGCGGCGGCGTCGGCTTCGGTGCGCGCACTACGGGAGGCCCGGGAGGTCGCTGAGGCCGGCTGCCCCATGGTGGGGCCGAAGCCGACGCCGGGCCCGCCGCCGGAAACCGCGTAGTACAGGGCCATCGCGGTGTTGGCGGCAGCCGGAGCCGGTGCCGGTGGAGCCGGAGCGGTGGTGACGCCCGGCGACGGTGCCGCGGGCGCTGGCACTGCGGCCGACGGGGGAGTCGGCACCACGACCGCAGCCGGGAGATCCTGGGCAGGCGCGCTGACGACGGCCGGCGCCGGGGTGGCGGGCACCGCGGCCATCGCGGCCAGCCCGGACAACCCCAACGCGATCGGGATGGCCGCCGATGCCGCCGGCCCCATGATCGCCGCGTAGATCGGCGTTCCCATCACGCCGAAGGTTGCTGCGTAGGCGAAGAGGTAGAACAGCGGCAGCCAGGTGGTCGCCGCCGCCGCTGGGTCGGTCGCAAAGTCGACGACGACCTGGTACAGGGTGCCGAGGGGATCCGACAGCACCCGCTTGAGCATGCGATACATGCTGCTGAAATGTTCGGAACCGGAAAGCCATTCCTCGATGGGGTCGGTGAAGGCGGCGGACCCCGCCTCACCGACACCCGGCTCGAGAACAGACGGCGCCGGCGCCGTCTGGGGTGTTGATGCCACTGTCGCCGCGGAGACGGCCTGGTAGACGCTCATGGTGGTGGCGGCCTGCAGCCACATCCGGATGTAGTCCGCCTCGGTGACCGCGATCGGGATCGCGTTGATACCGAAGAAGTTTGTCGCCACCAACATGCCCAGCGTCGCGCGGTTGGCGGCCAGTTCGGCGACGGTCGGCATGGCCGCCAGAGCCGCGGTGTAGGAGCCGGCCGCTGTCTGGAGCTGGGCGGCCGCGCTGGCGCTGTTCGCACCGGCCTGCATCAGCCAGGCGAGGTAGGGTGCGTGCGCGGCAAGGTAGCGCGCGGCGGTTTGGCCCTCCCACGCCCCGGCCTGTACGGCACCCAAGATTGCGGTGAGTTCGGCTGCGGCTGTGGCGTATTCGCCGCTCAGCGTCGACCAGGCATCGGCTGCGGCCAGTAGCGTTCCGGCCCCCGCCCCGCTGCTGAGCAGGGTGGAGTGCACTTCAGGGGGTAGCGCCATCCAGATGGGTGCGGTCATGGTCGTGGGCTCACTCCATGCCGGTGCGGCCGGGAGTCCAGAACGGTTTGGTGCGGATGCGCCGTCGATCCCAGCCGCGTTCGGTGATCAGGATCTTTCGCAGGGTTTGGATGGTGCGGGCCTCACCGGCGAGGTAGGCGATGCCGGGGTGGTCGGGAAGGTCGAGGTTGCGCAGGGCGTCGGCGAGGACGGGGGAGTTCGCGGCCGAGGCGTCGCCGCGCTGGACATGGGTCAGGGGCCGCGCGAGCGGAAGGTGATCTGCTTCGGTCGCCGCCTCGACGACGCCGTACACCCCCGCGTCGGGCCGCACCGACCGCAGCATGGCGGCGAACGCGACCGAGGCCGTCTCGTCCCCGGCGAACACGTGATAGGCAGCGTCTTGGCGGAGGACGAAGTTGCCCTGCGGCCGGGTGAAATCGACCTGGTCTCCGAGCGACACGGCCGCCGCCCACCGCCGGGCAGGCGTTACGGCGTCTGGATCGAAGCCGTGCTGGCACATAACGATGTCGAGCGTTCCGGCGTCGGGATCGGCGTCGTAGATGGAGTAGGTCCGCAAGGCGTCGTGGGGATGCAGCCGCAGCACCGAATCGAGCAGACCGGCGACCTGCAGACGGACATGCTGGCCAGGTGTCCAGGTCAGGCCCCGCAGGCGTGGACCGGTGAAGCGGATGCGGCGCATCGTCGGCGTCAGCTGGTCGACCTCCCCGACGGCCGCGGACAGAAACAGCGCGTCGCGCAGGGTGCTGACGAGGGGGAGCGAATCGAGGAGCGGTGCCACCGGGGCCTCCCAGGAGTCGAGTGAAATTAGGTATGCCTTACCTAAGCGGCGACAGTAGCAGATGTGCCGCTGCGTTAGCGTGAATGGATCAACGGCAGCCGAAAGATCTCGACCGCGTGGCGCCTGATGGCGGCGATCACGCTCTGCGGGCTGCTGCCGCAATGCACCGGAGGCGCACCGCCGCCACCCACCTCGTCGCCGGCAGCATCATCGCCCCGCAACGCGCCCGAGCCCGCCACCGTCGCACCCGTCACGGCCGCCGAACTCGGCCCGACCTGGCACCGCGACTGCCCGGTCGCCCCCGCGCAGCTGCGGCGGATCTCGTTGACCTACCTCGGCTTCGACGATCGGCCGCACCGCGGCGAGTTGATCGTGAACCAGGAGCTGGTTGCGCAAGTCATCGCCGTATTCGACCGGCTCTACCGGCTGGAGTTCCCGATCGAACGGATGCAATCGGTGGCGCACTATCGGGGCGGCGACGACGAGTTGTCGATGGAGGACAACAACACCTCGGCGTTCAACTGCCGTCGCATCCCGGGCTCGGGCAATTGGGCGCTACACGCCTATGGCCGTGCCATCGACATCAACCCGTTGCTGAACCCGTTGGTCGATCACGGCAGATTCGAGCCGCGCAACGCCGGGGTCTACCTGGATCGCCGTCGGATCGAACCGGGCCTGCTGCATGCCGGGGACGCCGCAGTTCGTGCCTTCACCGACGCCGGATGGCGCTGGGGCGGCAACTGGAAATCGCCGGTGGACTACCAGCATTTTGAGCGACGCTGACGCCTATTCCACCAGCTCCGAGAGCTCCAGCCAACGGCCCTCCTGCTCGGCCACCTCGGCCTCCAGCGCGCGCAGTTCCCGGGTGAGCTCCGCCAGCCCGACGTGATCGGACTGGTCGAAATCGGCCAGCTCGTGATGCTTGGCCTCGATCTGCTGGGCCAGCCGCGCCAACCGGCGATCGACGGCGGCCAGATCCTTCTGTGCCGCACGCAGTTCCGCTCCCGACAGCGGACCCGGGCCGCCGGCGGCCGCGGCCGCGGGCCGTGACACCGGTGCACGACGGGCCTCGGCGGCCAGCTGCAG
>LZME01000130.1 GCA_001673575.1 Mycolicibacter heraklionensis
GGACCAGCAGACCAGCATCCACCACAGCAGCCCCAGGTAGGCCAGCACCAGGCCGGCCTCCAGGCCGGAGGTGGCGAAGTCTCGGGCCGGGGGAATGGCGATGTAGACCAGCGCCCCGGCCGGGAGCAGCAGCGCGCGGCGACCCTGCAGGCCCGGCGCGTAGAGCCGGGCGGCGCCCAGCATCAGCATCGCCACTCCGGCCAGGCTCAGCACCAGCGCGAAGACCAACGCCACGTATTCCATACGCACCGGCCCACCGAGCCAGCTGCCGAGATACATCAGATACGTCCAGGCCGTAGAGGTATTGGCCTCTACGCGCTCCCCGACGTTGAACACCGGGCCGTTGCCGGCCAACAGGTTGCGCACGGTGCGCAACACGATCAGGCCGTCGTCGGAGATCCAGCGCCGCCGCCACGCGCCGATGCCAAACATCAGCAGCACCACCGCTACGCCGGCCCAGGAGCTCAGCCGCACCGACGGGCTGTAGGAGACCGCGGGCCAGCCCAGCGGCCGGACCCGGGGGTCCGGTGCTCTGCCGCTCGTGGCCCCCCGGGCCGAGCTAGCCGAAGGCGACGGCAGCACCGATGGTTCCGATCCAGGCCAACGCCGCCACTTGTAGCACCCGATCACGGCGCAGGATGTCCTCGGCTTCGCCGGCCATGCCGCCGTCGACATCGACCGCGTAACGCAGCACTCCGATGACGATCGGAATGATCGACACCGCGAACCACGAACCCGAACCACTGTCGCGTTCGAACGCATACAGGCTGTAACAGACCAACATCGCGGTCGCCGATGCCGTCCAGACGAACCGCAGATAGGTGGCGGTGTAGTTCTCCAGCGACTTACGGATCTTGGCCCCGGTCTGTTCGGCCAATTGCTTCTCGGCGTAGCGCTTGCCGGCCACCATGAACAGCGACCCGAACGCCATCACCAACAGGAACCACTGCGACAGCGGGATGCTGGCGGCCACTCCGCCGGCAATAGCCCGCAGCAGGTACGCCGACGACACGATGCAGATATCCAGCACCGCTTGGTGTTTGAGACCGAAACAGTAGGCCAGCTGCATGGCCAGATAGATGGCCATCACCAGCGACAGATTCGGGGTCAGCCACCAGGAGCTGCCCAGGGAGGCAAGGCCCAGTACCACCGCCAGGACGTAGGCCAGGCTCACCGGCAGCACGCCGGCCGCGATCGGCCGGAATCGCTTGGTCGGGTGCGCCCGGTCGGCTTCCACATCACGGGCGTCGTTGACCAGGTAGATCGCCGAGGCGGCCAGGCTGAATGCGACGAACGCGATCAGCGACTTGCGGGCCAGATCGGCGTAGTCGTAGTGGACTCCGCCACCGAGCGCGGCCAGCGGTGCCGCGACCACCAGGACGTTCTTCACCCACTGGCGAGGCCGCATGGCCTTGATCACCCCGGAGAGCAGGTTGGCCGGCGGGCCGAGCTCCGACGTGCGATCTTGCGTTTCTGCGCTCATGCCGAGTCTCCAGAGTTGTCCAAGCGGATCGCGGTTGCGGCGACGGCGGCGCCGATCAGCGCGCCGGCGGCAACATCACTGGGATAGTGCACCCCGAGCACCATGCGCGACAGCGCCATCGGCGGTACCAGTGCCGCCGGCAGGGCTCCGCGCCGCAGGCCGGCCGCGCGGCCCAGCAGGATGGCCGCCGCCGCGGTGGAGGTGGCGTGCGCCGAGGGGAAGCTCAAGGCACTCGGGGTGCCGACATTGATCGCGATCGCCGGGTGGTGCGGGCGTTTGCGCCGCACGATGCGTTTGATGATCACCGCGGCGGCGTGCGCGGCGAACGTTCCGGCGCCGGCAACCAGCCAGCTGCGGCGCCGCTGCGGCTGGAGCAGGG
>LZME01000131.1 GCA_001673575.1 Mycolicibacter heraklionensis
ACCCGCGGGGTCGATGCGGTGAACCGGTCGCGCTGGTCCTGTGACTACTGGGATGCCGCGGCCTCCGAAGTCGCCGCCGCCGAGCAGATCAGCCACGGAATGGCGTCCTCGCAGATGTATCTGGCCACGGCGCTGCGAGAACGGCTACCGAAGGTCGCCGCACTGTTTCTCGACGGGGCGATCAACAGCCGGCTGGTGGCCACGATCGTCTGGCGCACCACCTTGATCACCAACCCCTACCTACTGAACGCCGTCGACACCGCGCTCGCCGCGATCGCCACCGGTCTGGGGCCGCTGTCGGCGGCCAAGACCGCGGCGGCCATCGACGCCCTGATCGACCGGTACGACCCCGACGCCGTGCGGCGCCAGGAGCGCGACGCCCGCGGCCGCGAAATTGTCGTCGACACCCGCAACAGCGAAAACGGCACCACCGGCCTGTGGGGCCGACTGTTTGCCACCGATGCCACCGCACTCGACCGGCGCCTGACCCAATTGGCCCACACCGTCTGCGACGACGATCCCCGCACCCTGGCCCAACGCCGCGCCGACGCCCTCGGCGCCCTGGCCACCGGAGCCGAGTCCCTGGCCTGCGCCTGCGGCAACACCGACTGCCCGGCTGCCGGCACCGACGCCCGCGCGGCCAACGTCACCGTCTACGTCCTCGCCGAGCAAGCCGCCCTGGACAACCCGGCCGACCCCAGGTTCGGCGCCGGCGCCCCCGACCAAACCTGCGAGCCGGCCGGTGCGGCACCCACGCCGGCACCCCAGACGCGTCCGGCACCGTCCGGGCACATCATCGGCGGCGGCACCATACCCGCACCGCTGCTGGCCCAGCTCGTCAACAACGGCGCCACCGTCAAACCGCTGCGGCACCCGGCCGACCTGCCGGCCGAACCGCACTACCGGCCCTCGACAGCGTTGGCCGCCTTCGTCCGGGCCCGCGACCTCACCTGCCGATTCCCCGGCTGCGACCAGCCCGCCACCCACTGCGACATCGACCACGCCGTGGCCCACCCGCATGGCGCCACCCACCCAGCCAACCTGCGCTGCCTCTGCCGAAAACATTATCGGCTACACGAAGTACCCTATAAGGGTGACGAGTGCAACGCAAGAGGTCCGGGCCGGCTGCTATCTGCGGATTTCCAGCGATCCGCAGGACAAACGCGCCGGTGTGACCCGGCAGCGGGAAGACACCGCCGCACTCTGCGAAATCAAGGGCTGGCAGGTCGCCGGTCACTACGTCGACAACGACCGCAGCGCGAGCAACGGCAAGCAACGGCCGGAGTGGGACCGCCTGCTCGCCGACATCAAGGCCGGCAAGATCGACGCCATCGCCGCATGGGATCAGGACCGTGGCTGGCGGATGATGCGGGAGCTGGAAGAACTACGGGCGTTCTTCGCCGCAATAGGCCGGCCGATCCTGCTGGCCACCACCGGTCAGGGCGACATCGACCTCAGCAGTCCGACCGGCGTCATGCTGGCACAGGTAAAAACCGCCGTTTCCGAACACGAAATCGCGATGATGCGGGTCCGGCAGTTACGGGCAGCCCGGCAGCGCGCCGAGCAGGGGCGGCCGAAGTGGCGGCGCGCGTTCGGATATCTGCCCTACATGGGCGAGAAGAGGGACGACGACGGTCGCCGCGAACCGGACCCCGTGACCGCGCCGTTGGTCGCCGAGGCGTACCGGGGGATCTTGGCCGGTGCGTCCCTGAACGACATAGCGCGGCGGTTCAACGACGCCGGTCACCACGGGTTGACCGGCCGGCCGTGGACGGCATCGACCGTCTCCCTATTCCTGCGCTCCCCTCGCAACGCCGGCCTGCGCGACTACCAAGGTGAGATCGTCGGCGAGGGCACTTGGACGCCGCTAGTCGATCCCGAGACTTGGCGGGCCGCACAGGCGGTAATGACCGCGCCGTCCCGCCAGCCCGGTCGTAAGACTGTGCGAAAACATCTGCTCACGGGGATGCTGTTGTGCGGTAAATGCGGCGGTCGCATGGGTGGGGTGCATACGGCGGGCCGCCAGCTTGCTTACGTCTGCAAGAATCCAGACTGTCGTGGGGTATCAGTCCGGCGTGACCATGTTGAGCCGATGATCTTCGAGTTGATCGTGGGCGCGCTGGCCGCGCCGGACGCCGTCGACCTGCTCAAGAGCCGCCAGCACGACACCGCGGAAGCCGAAGCCTTACGCACGGAACGCGCTACGCTGCTGGCCCGGCTCGATGAGATTGCCGCCGAGCGGGCTGATGGGCTGATCGACGGCCGCGGCTACGCCGTCATGACCGAGAGGGTCAACGCGAAACTTGACGCCATTGAACGCCGCCAGCACGACGCCGAACGCGTCCGCATCTTCGATGACCTACCCCTCGGTACGGCCGAGGTCGCCGCGAAGGTCGAAACGCTCTCACCTGACCGCTTGCGAGCGGTCATAGATGTGCTGATGACCATTACGGTGGACCCCGTAGGTAAGAGCGGCAAAGCGTTTCGGCCGGAACGGCTAAAGGTGGCCTGGCGTTGAGAATCGACACTATTGAAATCACGCATAACGGCAAGGCGATCACAACGTTTCGCAGGGAAATCTGCGAGCATGCCGACCTCTGTGTTCCCTGGCATGAACAGCCGGTGCTGTCGGGGGCGTGGAAGGCCGGCAACGACCGGCTACGGGTGTCGGAGGAGCGTTCGTCCCGCGGGCCGCGTGGCCTACTCGACAAGCAGGCCCACGCGCCGCGGTACTACGGCGTGCCGTATGTGGCCGGGCCGGACGGTCAGCTGCGGAAGCTTCAAGATGGCCCGGGCCAGCTGTCCTGGGAAGACGGGCGCGTCACGTTTTCGATGCCGCGGCACGGGGAACAACGGCACGACGGCAGCCTGGTGCGCATCCTGTACGAGGACTTCCCTGACAATGGGCCGCCGATATGGCACGACACCCTGGTGCCGGTGCTGGACGGGATAGCGGACTACGGCGGGCCGTCGGTGCCGGTGGAAACGCTGCGGAAAGGGCTGCGCTACCACCGCAACACGCCGTAAAACATGTCACGGTTAGCAGCTAGAGCACGATAAGCTCCTACCACCAAAGGGATTCAACTCCCTGCGGGGCAGTGGCCACCCGGCTGCGGGCACTTTCACGGCGTCATCGACCACGATCACGCCCGGTTCCTCATGGGAGCTGGAAGTGTCCACCACCTGGAAATCTGAACGCGCACGCATTGCGTCCCTGTCGCGCTCACGCCCCGCCGACGACCCCGACCTCATCGAAGCCCGCCGAAACATGCGCGCGGAGCGCACGGCCGAGTACATCAAAAATGTTCTCGCCCAGCGGCCTCCGCTCACCGACCAGCAACGCACCCGCCTCGCCGAACTGCTGCGCCCCGCGCGCCAGTCGGTACCCGGTGGTGCGGCATGACCGCGCCGACGACCGGAGGCCCGCCCGAATGCGAAAGGCCGGCCCCCCGCCAAGAGAGCCGGCCCTCACGTAACGACACCGATACCGCCGAGTCTAGCCGCTGCGTACCCGAGTGGAAGCGTCGCCGCGCTGCGGCACAGCGTCTCGCGATCCTCGATTGCGGGCGCGCCGACCCTTGGCGCTACGGCGAGGTGGGGTTGACCGAGCATCAGCGCGAATGCTGGCGGCGCACCGTCGCGCACCTACGGCTGGCCGGTTTCTGCGCCATCGTTCCCGCCGAGGTCAGGGCGGTGCTGCGATGACGACGCAAGTGACCGAGCCGACCCAGGCGCAGAAATGCCGCTGCGAGAGCTGCCGCCGGCCCCTCACCCATCCCATATCGGTTGCTGCTCAGCGTGGCCCGGTGTGCCGTCAGCGTGCGGGCGGTGGCGATGACCACTGACGACGCAATCATCGCCCGCGGCCGGGAACTCGCGGCCAGCGGGAAGTACGTCGCTCCGGTGGAGAAGTCGGTGACATCTACTTCTCGACTTGAAGCAGATGGAGCAGATGTAGCGGATATGTCCGCTCCGGTGGGCGGAATGCTGCTCGACGACGTTCAGACGTTCCTGTCGCGGTTTGTGGCCTACCCGAGTCCGCACGCTCTCATTGCTCATGTGCTGTGGATCGCTCACGTCTGGCTGATGGACTACTGGGAGTCGACACCCCGGCTGGCGTTTCTCTCACCGGAGCCGGGGTCGGGCAAGTCGCGTGCTCTAGAGGTCACCGAGCCGTTGGTCCCCAGGCCCGTGCACGCGGTGAACACCACCCCGGCGTACCTGTTCCGCAAGGTGTCCGACGACGACGGCCGGCCCACGATTCTCTACGACGAGATCGACACCGTATTCGGACCAAAGGCCAAAGACAACGAAGACATCCGAGGGATGCTCAACGCGGGACACCGGAAAGGCGCTACGGCTGGTCGCTGTGTCATGCGCGGCAAGATCGTTGAGACCGAGGAACTTCCAGCGTACTGTGCCGTGGCGCTCGCCGGCCTGGACGACCTGCCCGACACCATCCAGACCCGTTCGGTGGTGGTGCGGATGCGCCGCCGAGCACCTGGTGAACATGTCGAGCCCTGGCGCCCACGCGTCAACCACCCCGAGGCGCACAGGCTGCGTGATCGCCTGGCCGCCTGGGCCGGATCGACGACCGTTGTCGCACGGCTAGCCGGTGACTACTGGCCTGACATCCCCGAGCAGGTCACCGACCGTGATGCTGATGTGTGGGAGGCGCTGCTTGCGGTGGCGGATCTGGCTGGCGGGCACTGGCCCGAGCTGGCCCGTGGCGCGGCTGTAGCACTTGTAGCGGCATCCAAGGATCGGGCACCCAGTATCGGTGTTCTTCTCCTGCGCGACATACGAGAGGTATTCACCAAGGCCGACGCGGACCAGCTCACCACGGAACATCTGCTGTCGGAGCTGAACAAGATGGATGAATCGCCCTGGCCGACGATTCGCCGCGGTGAACCCCTCGACGGACGGGGACTGTCTCAACGGCTCGGCAAGTACGGCATCGGCTCCAAGCTGCACGCCGGTGAACGCGGACTTCGCGGTTACGCCAAGGCACAGTTCGTCGACGCGTGGTCGCGGTACCTCCCCGATTCATCTGCTACATCCGCTCCACCCGCTACAGGGCCGGGTGAAAGTGGCGCAGATGTAGCGGATGTAGCAGATGAATCGCGTCCCACCCCCGACGCGCCGGCCACCTGCGCGTGCGGCTCCCCGCTTGTCAACGAGGAATCGCTGAAGTCTGGGCAATGCCTTGAGTGCTACTACTCCGGCGACCGCGCGGCGGTCGAACAGTGACCGCAGCCGTGCACCTCGACCACGACGGCGCCGTGCGGCTCCTGGCCGCCATCCTGGCCGGCGTACCTCACCTCCCCGGCGCGGCCTGCGCGGGAATTTGGTCGGCGTTCGACGCGGCCGAGCCCGGCGAAGAACCCGCCGACGTCGACTACCGCCACCGGACAGCCCTGGCGACATGCCGCCGCTGCCCGGCACTGGATCGCTGCGCCGAATGGGCCGCCGGGCTCCGCGGCCGCGACCGACCCGACGGCATCATCGCCGGCCAAATTCCACAACGAAAGAAAGAGACCACCCCATGACAACCAAACCCATCGAGTTGACCCGCGACATCGACGGCGATCCGATGCTGTCCGCCGCCGCCCTGTCGCTGCTGTTCGGCGTCGACGAAGAACTCGTCAACGCGCACTCGAAGCGGTCGACCGTCAACAACCGCACACCGATGCCAACCGCCTGGATTCGGGCCGGCCGGCGCCGGACCAGCGAAGCCGCCGCCGCCACTGGCAGCCGCGACCTGCTGGACGTGCTCGCCTACTGGGCCCGCCGCGACCGGGGCGCCGAAATCGTGTTCACCGATGGAGGCACGCGATGAACGACGCGCCCACCCGCGTAAACCGCGCGCTCACGCCGCATGAATCGGCCCTGTTGCGCCGCCTGGCGCTCGAAATCGCCGCCAACGGCATCGGCTGCGACATCGAAACCACCGCTGCCGCGATAGCGAAACTCACCGACGCCGGCCGAGTGAGTCTCCACGCCGATCCGCTGACGGCGCGGATCACGGTCGGCGGCCGCACCCTCGTCGAAGCCCGGCGCGACTGGCTGCAATTCCGCGCCGCGCTGGAAGATTGGGGCTCCGGTGCGGTACTGTGATAGCAGCTCGGTATCGCCGCAGCGCCGGAACCGCCCAGGGGGGCGACAATCCGGACAGCGGGTCACCATGCGACGCAACGTAATTCGTTCTGTGCGTCTGTGAGGTGACTAATGACGCAAATTCTCTACCGCACAGCGGAATTAACGCCCGGCGACGGTCGCACCGTCTACGGACTAGCGGTCCCGTTCGGCCAGGTGGCCACGGTCTCCGATGCCGGTGGCCGGCCGTATCGCGAGATGTTCGAACGCGGATCGTTCAGGAGAACGATCGCCGAACGCGGCAACAAAGTGCGGTTGCTGATCGGGCACGACCATCGTCGTTTGCCAATCGGCAAAGCAACCGCGCTCGAAGAACGCGCAGACGGCCTCTATTGCGAGTTCTACGTTTCGCGAACGTCGGCCGGCGACGACGCCTTGATCGCCGTCCGTGACGGTCTCGCCGGCGGATTTTCTGTCGGCTTTGCAGGAATCCGCGAACACTGGGACGGCGACGTTTTGGTTCGCACCGAAGTCGCCCTGCGTGAAGTCAGCGTGACCGAGTTCCCGGCCTACAGCGGCGCCGCAATCAGCGGCGTCCGACACAACTCCACCACTATCTCCCGCCAGTTCGCCGAACTGTGGCTCCTGGCACACCAGTAAAGGACATCAAGAACATGAACCAGATCGCTGAAATGACCACCGCCGAAGTTCGCCAAGCCGCCGAGCAATTGCTGGCACGCACCACCGGCGATTTGACCGGCCCTGACGCCGAGCAGTTCCGAGCATTGCAGGCCCGCGCAGCCGAACTCCGACGCCTCGACGCCGAGGACGAGCGCACCCGCGCCGAGGTCCGGTCGGCCGTCGATGGCTCCGGCGGTGCCGTCGTGGTCGACAGCGTTCGCACCAGCACCGCGCCCGACACCGGCAGCCGCGACACCCAACGCAGCACAGCCCTGCGGACAATCGAACGCAGCGTCCAGGCCGGCCAGATCACCGCCGCAGCAGGAGAAACCGTCGAGCACTTGGTTACCACCGGCCCGGCCCCGGCACGATCATGGGCCCAGCGATGGGTAACCGAAAGCGGCTCCGACGCCTACAGGAGCGCCTTCGCTCGGCACATCGCCGACCCCGAACGCGGCCACCTCCAATGGACCGCCGAGGAATCCGCAGCCTGGCGCCGCGTCGGCGAACTCCAGAACGAGCAACGCGCCATGGGCATCGCCTCGACGGAAATCGGCCACGCCATGGTCCCGTACCAACTCGATCCGTCGATCCTGCTCACCAGCGACGGCAGTACCCATCCTCTGCTCGAGATTTCGCGGGTAATCCCGACTGTCTCGGATGTATGGCACGGCGTCAGCTCCGCCGGCGTAACTGCTGAGTGGTTGGGCGAGGGCAGCCAGGCCGCCGACGCCTCACCGACGCTCGACGACCCGGCAATCCGCGCATGGAAAGCCAGTGTGTTCGTGCCCTATTCGGTCGAGCTCGGCGGCGACGCCCCCGGCCTGTTGACCGAGCTCGGAACGCTGATGCGCGACGGCGCAGACCAGCTACTCGCGAAGGCGTACACCACCGGCACCGGCGACGGCCAACCCACCGGCATCATCACCGCACTCACCGCCGTGCCCGACGTCGTGGTGGAGAGCCACACGCCCGCAACACTCGCAGCCGAAGACGTGTACAAGTTACAGAATGCGCTTCCGGCACGCTTCCAGCCGAACAGCCGCTTCATGGCGTCGTTGAGCGTGCTGAATGCGTTGCGGCAGTTGACCACCGAGAACGGCTCGTATGTGTTCCCGGAGCTTCGCGACGCCACGCCGTCGCTCCTCGGCCGACCAGTGCACGAGAACTCACTGATGGACGGCGTGGACGGCGACTACCCGCTCGCCGTCGGCGACTTCAACCAGTTCGCCATCACCCAGCGCGCACCCAGCGCCGTCGAGCTCATCCCGCACTTGTTTGGGGCCAACGCACGCCCCACCGGTCAGCGGGGTCTTTGGCTCTGGCTCCGCACAGGCGCCGACGTGCTCGTCCCAAACGCGTTCAGGGTGCTGAGCACCGCAGACCTGACCTCGTAGCACCGACTCGCGGCGGCCCCGGCGTCAACCGCACCAGCGAAGGACCACCATGACCGGAAGCAGATTCGCCCCGAGTGATACCTGCGCCGGGGACCGACCGCACCCCCAGCAAACACCCCGACCCCACCCAGCAAAGGGGGGGGAGGGGGGCGATCGCGGCAGGCGCCCCACCGTCGACCCATGCCCCCTTTGAGGCGATCTATTTATTGCGCGAAACCCGAGTGTTTCGACCTGTGCAAACCCGTGGCCTGGTGTGAGACCGGCCCTGACCTGCCTTGTAGGAGGTGTTTGTGGACGTTCCGGCTGCTGCGGCGTCTGGTGATGCGATGGCGCTCAATCAAGCGTTGATCTGCCGGCTCGCCGAGGTGATGTTCGACCCGTCGCTCAGCGCACGCGACCTGAACACCGTCGCGTTCCGCCTGCTCGATCTTGTGCGTGAGGCGCGTGAGGCTGCCGAGGGTCCGCGGCCGGTTGGTCGTCGGCGGCGCACCCAGTTGGCCGCGGTTTCGGAGGACTAACCCGTCCGCAGGCCAGCGGGCTTTTTCACCGTCGGCGCGGCGACTCGCAGGCCACTCCGTTCCCATCACGGTCAAGCTTCGGCGAATATGCCGGATCGCCACGCGGAATGTCCCAGCGCCCGTCCGCATGTGCCTCAGCGCAGTTCCGATAGACAGACGCTGGCCGGCGCGGAGTGCTGCTGGATGTGCGCGCTGGCCGTGACGAACTGCTGGGCGTGTCAAAGAGTGTCCTCGCCGGTCCTGGGTTCGTGGGTTTCGAAAATGCTTCGGCAATAATAGTAATTAGCAGAATCACGAGCAGCAGAGCCGCTAGGAACAAAACGATCTTGGCGAACTTACGAAACGCTGGGCTAGCTGCAGCCTTCTCGTTAAGTTCCTTCCAAATACTCATGCTGGGCAGCCTAGGGGGCCTTTCAAGTGTTCA
Organism: Mycolicibacter heraklionensis; assembly: GCA_001673575.1. Classification (GTDB taxonomy): domain Bacteria; phylum Actinomycetota; class Actinomycetes; order Mycobacteriales; family Mycobacteriaceae; genus Mycobacterium; species Mycobacterium heraklionense_A. Next base: position 9,117 of record LZME01000131.1, read on the forward strand.
TAGCAATTTCGGTTGCGCCGGGGTTGGGAACACCGTTAGACCCGCGTCTCGTCGTATGGGGCTTGCCAGGCATTGCGTTGCGGGTGGGATCAAGTATTAGCTGCCCACCTCGGACTGGTCGTCATCGCTGACCGCGCCGGTTTGGCCGCTGCTCGGCTTTCCAACGTTTGTGAGCCTCGCAATCAACTCGCCAACACGAAGGCCCCCGCGATTCTTGGTGTGAGGTGCCGCCCCAGAATTGGAATGTTGGACCGTCGTCGTAACTCATTGGATGACCGTAGTCGCAGTTGGTGCCTGTGGGCCGTTTTCCCATTGCCGATCTCCTCCGCATATATGGCGGGCCGCGATTGACGGCGATTATTCGAGGGTATCTGACCGGGCTGGCGTCAGCGGTGGACTGAGGCATTTGGTAGCGTGGTGGCGTCGGTTACGGCAACCGTGACGCCATAGGACCGACCAGCGCATGGCAAGGCACGGCACGGCTCCTCAATCAACCTTTTTGAAGGAGCGTTCTGATGAACTCTGATCCGAAGTATGTGCGTGTCCGTGAACTCTCCGATGCGGAAAAATTCCGCCTCCATCAGGCGAGTGAACTGATGCGTGCGGCGGGTTTTGTTGAACTGCCGAATGGGGCGTGGCGGCCTCCGAGCCCCGACGCCTAGGCGGCAACTGTCCGCACGACGCAGAACGGCCCCCAGCGTGCTGCTGGGGGCCGTTGTCGTGCTGCCTGGGTTTGTGGCGCGCCAGGGTGTCTGTCAGAGCGACACCCTTTGCGTGGCGTCGAGGATGTCGGCGGCGGCGACCAGTTGCCGGGCCAGTCCGCGGGCCTCCTCCGCGGTCCAGCCGTCGCGGGGTTCCTCAGTGCCGAATATCCGCGGCGCTGAGCGCAGCACGCGGCCGTCGACCAGCTTGTCCTCGCAGCTGATCCACACGTCGCCGCCGTCTAGCTTGCGCTCCCAGATGCCGACCAGGCCGCCGCCGTGTTCAGCGGGGATTAGCGACCAGTCCGGCTCCGCGCCTGGCTCGCACCAGGCCGGCGGCTGGGGCGCCGCGCCGACATCGGTCAAGGTGTCGTGGTTGGGGGCTGTGGTCATGACATCTCTCCATTCAGAGTGTGTTTCGAGTAGTCGATGACACCACTTACTCAAGACCTTCTGGACCGGCCGCGGCGGCTGGAGCGACCGCCAGCACCCCAACGGCACCATCGAATGGACCAGCCCCACCGGCCACACCTACACCACACGGCCCGGCAGCACACTGCTATTCCCCGCCCTGTGCCAGGCCACCACCGCACCAGCGGCACCACCGTCACCACCGACATCCACCGCC
>LZME01000132.1 GCA_001673575.1 Mycolicibacter heraklionensis
AAGGCGTCCGGCACCCGCCCCGGCGCCGGCACCCGCTCCTGCCCCCGCACCGGCACCGGGACCCGCGCCCGGGCCGGCACCGGGACCCGGCGCGGCAGCGTCGTCGGCGCACACTCCCCATGGCGCCAACGCAGGTGCGGTGCGCTCGGCCGGCTTCTCCGGACACGCCAAGACCGCACCGGTCGACTTCCGCGCCCCGAGCTCACCGCCGCCGGGCGGAGCGCCGGACGCCTTCAGTGGCGTCGCACCCGACGTTCAGCTGATCGCAATCCGGCAATACAGCGCGGCCTTCGGGCCCAAGGAGCCGTTCGCGGACGGACGCGACCCGCAGCTGCGGGAGAAGACCGACGGTATTCGCACCATGGCCCGCGCGATCGTGCACGCCGCCAACATGGGTGCGCAGGTCATCAACATCTCCTCGGCCATCTGCATGAACGTGCGCACGCTCATCGACCAGGCCGATCTGGGTGCCGCGGTGCGCTACGCCGCGGTGGAGAAGAACGCGGTGATCGTCGCGGCTGCCGGTGACGCCAGTTGGCGGGACTGCAAGCAGAACCCCGTCTACAACGCGATGCGCCCCGATGACCCGCGCGACTGGAACGGCGTCAACACCGTGGTGACACCGGCCTGGTACGACGAATACGTGCTGACCGTCGGCGCGGTCGACTCGGCCGGTGCGCCGATGGCCAAGTCGAGTGTGGCCGGCCCGTGGGTGTCGATCGCGGCGCCCGGTACCGACATCGAGGGGCTTTCACCGCGCGATGACGGGCTGATGAACGCCGTCGACGGCCCGGAGAACTCGCTGCTGGTTCCGTCCGGCACCAGCTTCTCCACGGCGATCGTCTCCGGTGTGGTGGCGCTGGTGCGGGCCAAATACCCGGAACTGTCGGCCCACCAGGTGATCAACCGACTGATCCGCACGGCTCGACCACCGGCGCGTGGGGTCGACAATGTGGTCGGTTACGGGATCGTCGACCCGGTCGCGGCACTGACCTGGGACGTTCCCGATGTTCCGGCTCAGGCGCCGGAGCGGCTGTCGGCACCGCTGCAGGTGCCGCCGATGCCGCCCGAACGCGACATGACGCCGGCCTGGGTCGCCGGAGCCGGGCTGTTAGCGGCGCTCGCGGCGGCCGGCGTGGCACTGGGAGTGGCAGCACTGCGACGATCGTCAAGGAACCGATGAAGGCACAGCACGCACTAGGTCTGAACCTGTCTTGGATGCGGGTCACCGCCGTCTTTCTGATCGATGTGGGGATCTTGGTCCTCGCCGGTCGCTGGCCCGGTGACCCGAAGGCCGCGGACTACGCGTGGTGGTCGGGCGTCGCCGTCGCCGTGTTGGTCGCGCTCCTTGCGTTGCTCACCTACCGCCGGGTGCCGATCAGCACCATGTGGGCGGCCTGGGTGGCCGATCAGTTCACCGACCCCGAAGCGGCCCTGCACCGCGGCCGTGGCACCACCATCGATCACCACCGGCGCTTCGGGCGGGACTCGATCGGGGTCCGCGAACACGAAGGCCGGCTGGTGACGGTCATCGCCGTGGGCGGGCGGGCCACGTCGGTGACCGGCCGGCACGGCCGCGCTGCGGAGGCGACCCTGCCGGTGGAGCGACTGGCCGCCGGGCTGCGCCAGTTCGACGTGCGGCTGGACAGTATCGATGTCGTCTCGGTGGGAACTCGCAAGGATCCCCGCCCCGCCGACGACCCCGACGTCGAAGAGAACCCGTCGATGCCCGACCGCCGCCACACCTGGGTGGTGCTGCGGATGGACCCGCAACACAACGTCAACGCGGTCGCCACCCGCGACTCGCTGGCCTCCACCCTGGCCGCCGCCACCGAACGGCTGGCCGAGGAGATCGACGGGCGCCAGCTCAGCGCCCAGGTGCTGCACGCCGACGAGTTCGACGCCGTCGACGAGGCGGTACTGGCGGGCCTTGAGGCCACCCAGCTGCGGCACCGGCTGTTCCGTGAACGACCGGCCGGCCAGATCACGAGCTACTGGGTGTCGCCCAACGACATCAACCCGGAGAACCTCGAACACCTGTGGTACCCGGAGAGCGAAGCAACGGTGGTGACGGTGCGGCTGACCCGCGGTGGCGGCCGAACCACCGAGGTTTCGGTGCTGGCGAGGTACCACACCGCCGACAAACCCAGCCGAAACGTCCGGTCCGCGCTGAACCGGTTCGTGGGCCGACGCCAGCTGGAAGCGGTCTGCGCCAGCCTGCCGGCGCCCACCGCCCACCGGCGGATGTCGGTGCCGGGACGCGACCTGCACGACGGTGAGCAGCTGCCGGTGTCGGTCGACGTGATCGAGGAGTACACACCTGCGGCGGCGGCTGGGGCGCGCGGGTGACCGGTCCGTCGACAACCGACGCCCGCAACGCCATGGTCGCGGGCATGCTGGCCTCCGGGATCTCGGTCAACGGGCTGCAGCCCAGCCATAATCCGCAGGTCGCGCTGCAGATGTTCACCACCGCCAGCTCGATCGACCCGAGCATGTGCGATGCCTGGCTGGCCCGCGTGCTGGCCGGTGACTCCGATATCGAGGTGCTGGCGAACGCCTGGTCGACGGTGCGCACGTTCGGCTGGGAGACCCGCCGTCTCGGCCTGTCCGACCTGGAATTCCGTCCCGAGGTTTCCGACGGGATGTTCCTGCGGCTGCTGATCACCAGTGTGGAGTCGTTGGCCGCGGCCTACGCCGCTGCACTGGCCGAGGCCAAACGCTACGAAGAGGCGGCGAAGCTGCTCGACGGCATCGAGCCGCGGAACCCCTTCGAGACCGAGCTGGTCAGCTACGTCCGCGGTCTGCTGTATTTCCGGACCGGCCGCTGGCCGGACGTGCTCAAGCAGTTCCCGGCGTCGGCTCCCTGGCGTCAACCCGAACTCAAGGCCGCGGCCGCGGCGATGGCCACCACCGCGCTGGCTTCACTGGGGGTGTTCGAAGAAGCGACGCGGCGGGCGCAGGAGGCCATCGAGGGCGACCGGGTGCCCGGCGCCGCCAACGTCGCGCTCTACACCCAAGGCATGTGTCTGCGGCATCTCGGCCGCGAGGACGAGGCCGCTGAGCTGCTGCGCCGGGTCTATTCGCGGGACTCGAAATTCACACCCGCCCGCGAGGCCCTGGACAACCCCGACTTTCGGCTGGTGCTGACCGACCCGGAGACCATTGAGGCCCGCACCGATCCGTGGGACCCGGACAGCGCACCCACGCGGGAGCAGGCCGAAGCTCATCGACATGCCGAGGAAGCCGCGCGCTACCTGGCCGAGGGCGACGCGGAGCTGGCCGCCATGCTCGGTATGGAGCAGGCCAAGCGCGAGATCAAGCTGATCAAGGCCACCACCAAGGTGAATCTGGCGCGCGCCAAGATGGGCCTGCCGGTTCCGGTGACCTCGCGGCACACCCTGTTGCTCGGTCCGCCCGGTACCGGCAAGACCTCGGTGGCGCGGGCCTTCACCAAGCAGCTGTGTGGCCTGACCGTGCTGCGCAAGCCGCTGGTGGTGGAGACCAACCGGTCCAAGCTGCTGGGCCGTTACATGGCCGATGCCGAGAAAAACACCGAAGAGCTGCTCGAAGGCGCACTCGGTGGTGCGGTGTTCTTCGATGAGATGCACACGCTGCATGAACGCGGCTACAGCCAGGGCGACGCGTACGGCAACGCGATCATCAACACGCTGCTGCTGTACATGGAGAACCACCGTGACGAGCTGGTGGTGTTCGGTGCCGGCTATGCCAACGCCATGGAGAAGATGCTCGAGGTGAACCAGGGCCTGCGGCGCCGATTCTCGACGGTGATCGAGTTTTACAGCTACACCCCGCCGGAACTGCTGGAACTGACCAAGATGATGGGGGCGGAGAACGAGGACGTGGTCAGTGACGAGGCGGTCGAGGGACTGCTGCCGTCCTATGAGAAGTTCTACGCCGACGAGAACTACTCCGAAGACGGTGACCTGATCCGCGGCATCGATGTGCTGGGTAACGCGGGATTCGTCCGCAACGTGGTGGAGAAGGCGCGCGACCACCGCAGTTTCCGTCTCGACGATTCTGAACTGGACGCGGTGCTCTCCGGCGATGTCACCGATTTCAGCGAGGAGTGGCTGCATAAGTTCAAGGAACTGACCCGCGAGGACCTCGCCGAAGGGCTCAGTGCGGCGGTTGCCGAGAAGAAAACATCCTGACTTAACAGCCGCCCGACAGTCGATTCACAGCGTAAGGACCGCCTGTCTGGGTTGACGCTCACTGGTACCGATGCCACCATTGCGCAGGTAAGGGGGCCGGTGCTTTTTGCCTGGCCCAGTTGGTCTCTGTCGGTGTCAGGAGGTGAGGACGAGAGTTGTGTCCCGGCGATAATGCCCGCCCGGAATCGGCGACTGTTTGGTCCCGATCCGGCTCCGGCACCGTTTCTGTTAGTTGAACCGCGTTGCGTTGAGCACGCTCCGATACGACGTCGTCCCGGGGCCACTGCTCGGTGTGGCCGGTACGCGTCGGTCCTGTGCGGCCGGCAAATCTTGAGGAGAGCCCCATGACCTTTGTGAACACCCAACCGGAGGCGCTGACGGCGGCTGCGGGCAATCTGGCCGCCATCGGGTCGGCGCTCAGTGCTCAGAACGCCGCGGCGGCAACGCCGACCACGGGTGTGGTCCCGGCCGCTGCTGATGAGGTTTCGGCGCTGACTGCTGCGCAGTTCGCCGCGCACGCCAGCATGTACCAGGCCATCAGCGCCCAGGCGGAGGCTATCCACCAGGCGTTCGTGGCGACCTTGAACACCAGCGCCAACACCTACGCAGCGACCGAGGCGGCTAACGCCGCATCGGCCGGATAGTTCCAATACCTGTTAGTTTCAACAACTTTCGCGAATCGAGGAGAAAACCATGGCAACACGTTTTATGACTGATCCGGACGCGATGCGTTCGATGGCGGGCCGTTTTGATGTGCACGCGCAGACGGTGGAGGACGAGGCTCGTCGGATGTGGGCGTCGTCGACCAACATCTCCGGTGCTGGTTGGGGTGGTCTGGCGGAGCGGACGTCGATGGACACCATGGGTCAGATGCAGACGGCGTTTCGCAACATCGTGAACATGCTGCACGGTGTGCGTGATGGTCTGATTCGCGACGCTAACCACTACGAGCAGCAGGAAGCTGCTTCTCAGCAGATCCTGTCGAGCTAGAAGGAGAACCACGAACATGTCGATCAATTACCAGTTCGGTGATGTGGATGCGCACGGTGCGTTGATTCGTGCCCAGGCGGCGTCGTTGGAGGCGGAGCATCAGGCGATCGTGCACGATGTGCTGGCTGCCGGTGATTTCTGGGGTGGCGCGGGTTCGGTGGCGTGCCAGGAGTTTGTGGCGCAGTTGGGTCGCAACTTCGCGGTGATCTACGAGCAGGCCAACAGCCACGGTCAGAAGGTGCAGTCGGCCGGTAACAACATGGCCAACACCGACGCGTCGGTCGGCTCCAGCTGGGCCTGACCCAAGCCAATCGCGATCAAGAAACCGGCGCAGCCCGTGGGCTGCGCCGGTTTCTCGCATTCTGTGGAGAGATGCACGGCCTGGGCAAAGCCGACAGCGGCCGGGGCTAATCAGCCCCGGCCGCTGTCAGCGTGTCTAGCGTGCTGTGGTCAGCCCGTGATCGCTGCCGACGAGCATGCACCCAGCACCGTGGTGGACAGGAACGTCGCGGCATTGGCCAGGTAGTTGTCGGTCGGGTCGTAGGTCGGCAGCGCCAACACGAACGCCCGCCGGTACTGGGCGGACAGCTCCGCGAAGTCCTGCAGGGTGGGGTTGTTGCTGCGGCGGCCCAGCTGCTGCATCTTGTTGGCCAGGCTGATCATGATGGGACCCACCGCCAGGTTGACCGCCTTCTGCTGCGGGTTCCAATACGTCCCCGGGATGCTGGGGTCGATGCCGTGCCATTCGGCGGCGTCGACACCGAACTTGTCCAGCGTGGCCTTCCAGTCCGCGCACACCGGATTGGACCCGGTCAGATAACGCTGCGGGTTGGCCGGGTTGCCCGGCGAGGCCGTCTTGGTGGGGGCGGACTGCGACTCGACCAGCGGGCCGCGCGCGGCCGCTGAGCCATTGTTGGCGGCTGCGCAGATCGCGGCCAGCGCCGAGGCTGCACTGTGCGCGGTGCCGGCCAGCGGAGCGTCCCGCTCGGTGTAGGTGGGAATGTGCTCGACGAAGGTCCGGGCGTAAGCGATGAACTGCTCGTAGAGTTCGCGCATCACCCGGTGCGGGGTCAGCTTCACCAGCCCGACGGTCTGGGCGGCGGCGTTGCGCACCACCTGGCCGGCGGCCAGATACTGCTTCTTCTGCTCGTCATTCCACGCCGACGCCGGAATCGACTGGTCGCGCTCATTCCACTTGCCCTGTCCCAGCATCGACAGGGTGCTCGACAGGTTGCTGCTGATCGATATCCACGCGGTGCAGCTGGGGTCATTGATGATGATCGAGACCGGAGCGGTGTCGTCTGCGCTGGCGATACCCGACGCCGCCGAGCTGCGGCTGGAGGCCGAGCCGTCCAGCGAACTCTTGCCGGGGTCGCCGCCCAGCAACACCACCGCGACCAACACCAGTGCCACCACGGCCAGCACGACTACTGCGGCCAACCCCCATTTGAGGCTCTTGTTCTGTTTAGGGGCAGCGGCGTCGTCGTAGTCCTCGTCTTCGTCCTCGTCGTCATAGTCAAAGTCGAGGTCATCGGTGCCGTTAGTCACAGTGAGCCAGCTTAAAGCACCGACCGGCGCGGGGCAGTGTCACGAGAGGGCTCTAGACTTGGCGACCGTCAAACCGTTACCGAACTAACCGTCCCCAAGGGGGTATTCGTGCTGCGCAGCCACGACGCCGGCTCACTGCGGGCTACCGACGCCGGGCTCAGCGTCACGCTTGCCGGTTGGGTGGCGCGCCGACGGGACCACGGCGGTGTCATCTTCATCGACCTGCGCGACGCTTCCGGGGTGGCGCAGGTGGTGTTCCGTGACGCCGCTGTCCTGGAGCAGGCGCACCGTTTGCGCGCCGAGTTCTGTGTGGCGGTCACCGGTCTCGTCGAGGTTCGCCCCGAGGGCAATGAGAATCCCGATCTGCCCACCGGCGCCATCGAGATCAACGCGACGGAGCTGACGGTACTCAACGAGTCTGCGGCCCTGCCGTTTCAGCTCGACGAGTCCGCCGGGGAGGAAGCCCGGCTCAAGCACCGCTACCTGGATTTGCGTCGTGAAGACGGGCCCGGCGCCGCACTGCGACTTCGTTCGCAGGCCAACGCGGCCGCCCGCTCGGTGCTGGCTGAGCACAAATTCGTCGAGATCGAAACGCCTACGCTGACCCGCTCCACCCCGGAGGGCGCCCGCGACTTCCTGGTTCCGGCGCGGTTGCAGCCCGGTTCGTTCTACGCGCTGCCGCAGAGTCCGCAGCTGTTCAAACAGCTGCTGATGGTGGCCGGCATGGAGCGCTATTACCAGATCGCTCGTTGCTATCGCGACGAGGACTTCCGCGCCGACCGCCAGCCGGAGTTCACCCAGCTGGACCTGGAGATGAGCTTCGTCGACTCCGAGGACGTGATCGGCATCGCCGAACAGGTGCTCAAGGCGCTGTGGGCGCTGATCGGCTACGACCTGCCGTTGCCGCTGCCCCGGATGACATACGCCGACGCCATGCGCCGGTTCGGTTCGGACAAGCCCGACCTGCGTTTCGGCCTGGAACTGGTGGAGTGCACAGAGTTCTTCTCCGACACCACCTTCCGGGTCTTCCAAGCTCCCTACGTGGGTGCGGTCGTTATGCCCGGCGGGGCGTCGCAGCCGCGCCGGACATTGGACGGCTGGCAGGAATGGGCCAAGCAGCGCGGAGCCAAGGGCCTGGCGTACGTGCTGGTGGGTGAGGACGGAGAGCTGTCCGGACCGGTGGCCAAGAACTTGACCGACGCTGAGCGTTCCGGGCTGGCCGGGCACGTGGGTGCCGCGCCGGGGGACTGCATCTTCTTCGCGGCGGGACCGGCCAAGCAGTCTCGCGCCCTGTTGGGGGCGGCTCGTGGTGAGATCGCCCGGCGCTTGGACCTGATCGACCCGGACGCCTGGGCGTTCACCTGGGTGGTCGACCCGCCGCTGTTCGAGCCCGCCGACGACGCCACTGCCGCCGGTGACGTGGCCGTCGGCTCCGGGGCCTGGACCGCGGTGCACCACGCCTTCACCTCGCCCAAGCCGGAGCACGCCGGCAGCGTGGAGACCGACCCCGGCTCGGTGCTCGCGGACGCCTATGACGTGGTGTGCAATGGCAACGAGATCGGCGGCGGCTCGATCCGTATTCACCGTCGCGACATTCAGCAGCAGGTCTTCAAGGTCATGGGGATCGACGAGGCGTCGGCGAACGAGAAGTTCGGATTCCTGTTGGACGCATTCAGTTTCGGTGCACCGCCGCACGGCGGTCTGGCGTTCGGCTGGGACCGGGTGGTGGCGTTGCTGGCCGGTGTCGACTCGATCCGCGAGGTCATCGCGTTCCCGAAGTCCGGCGGCGGCATCGATCCGCTGACCGACGCTCCGGCGCCGATCACCGCGGCACAGCGCAAAGAAGCCGGTATCGACGCGGTGCCCCAACAGCGCTGAGGCGCGGGGCGCTAGACAGCGGCGCGGCGGTCGGCAAGGCTGGCGAGCATGGATTCGGCTGAGTTCGCCCGATTGGTCGTCGCCAACATGCCGTTCGCAGCGGCGTTGCAGATCGAGATCGCTGAACTGTCGCCCCAAGAGGTGCGCGCAACCATGCCGTGGGCTCCGGAGCGCTGCACCACCGGTGGCATGTTGCACGGGGGAGCGCTGATGGCGTTCGCCGACACCGCGGGCGCGGTGTGCGCGGTGGTCAACCTGCCGCAGGGCGCGAGCACCTCGACGATCGAGTCGAAGACCAACTTCTTCCGCGCGGTGCGTGACGGCGTGGTGACGGCTGCCAGCATTCCGCTGCACGTCGGCCGCACGACGATCGTCGTGCAGACCGACCTGACCGACGACAACGGCAAGCTGGTCGCCCGGGTCACCCAGACCCAGGCGGTGCTGTCGCCGAAGCCGCAGTAGCCGGGCTCACCAGAACGGTTTGAGCAGCTGGCGCATCGCCGGCGGCACCCAGCCCTTCACCGACGACGGGAATACGCGTCCCGGCCCGCATTTCGGCCAGGCATACGGACCCTGCTCGTCGAGAACCCGATTGGCGACCGCGATCTGTTCCTCGCGCGACGCTTTCGCCGGAGATCCCACACCACCGAATGCGCGCCACGTCGATGGCTTGAACTGCAGACCGCCGTAGAAACCATTACCGGTATCGGCGGCCCAGTTGCCGCCCGATTCGCATTGGGCGACCGCATCCCAACCCATTGCCATGTTGTCGGCATGAGCGACCCCTGCTGAAGACAGCAGCGTGCCCACGATCCCCCCGGTGATCAGCCCGGACGTGGCCCAAGTGAGCTGCCGCCGTCCAAACTGCACGACACGCCGTGCCGTGTTCCGGTACATATCACAACCTCCGTGATAGGTGTCTATCAGTGAGGTTTCCGAGCATAACGCGATAAATGATGAAATTGCACATTTTGGTCACCTAAAGATGTGAATGAGTTTGTTGTTGTAAATTGAGGTAAAAGTAAACAAAAGTTGTTTGAGTTAACGAAGTTGTTATTGTTACGTATGTTGCGAGAGATCTCTTAGAAATTAAGAGAGTTTTGAGTTACTAATGTTGCTGAAGTGACTATTGGTGCCAGAGTGGTAGCTGGGCTCATCGCGGAGCAACGGGCCTCCCGGCGTCGCCCGGCCGAGAACAAACCGCCGGAATCGCGCGCTCGGTTCCCCAGCGGCATGGCCGGACGCCCCTAGATCGATGGCGGCGACCCGCCGCGCCGGCTCCGCCGGGCTTGCGATCGACGCTAGGCTGCCTCGGGTGGCCGACCGCTATGGAACCGACATCCTCGCCGACAACCCGCACGCCGCCCGCAAAGTCCGCTCGGTGGAGGTGCCGGTGGAACGCGGCATGGTGGTCGAAGACGCCGAAAGCGGCTACGTCGGGGCCGTCGTGCGGATCGCCTACGGTCGGATGGATCTGGAGGACCGGCACGGCCGCACCCGCGGGTTCCCCGTGGGCCCCGGCTACCTGATCGACGGCAAGCCGGTGATTTTGACCGAGCCCCGCCCGACGGCACCCACCGCGCCGGCCCGTACCGCCTCGGGTTCGGTGGCGGTGCGCGGCGCGCGCGCCAAGGTCGCGCTGGCCAGCCGCATCTACGTGGAGGGCCGCCACGACGCCGAGCTCGTCGAGCAGGTCTGGGGCGAGGACCTGCGCATCGAAGGTGTGGTGGTGGAATATCTCGGCGGCATCGACGACCTGGCCGGCATCGTCGCCGAATTCCAGCCCGGGCCCGGCCGCCGGCTCGGGGTGCTGGTCGACCACCTGGTCGACGGCTCCAAGGAGACCCGCATCGCCGAGGCGGTGCGTCGCGGACCAGGCGGTGCGCACACCCTGATCGTCGGGCACCCCTACGTCGACATCTGGCAGGCGGTGAAGCCGGGGCGGCTCGGAATGCAGGCGTGGCCCAAGATTCCCCGCAATGTCGAGTGGAAGCACGGAATCTGCGCCGCGCTGGGCTGGCCGCACGCCGGTCAGGCCGATATCGCCGCGGCCTGGCAGCGCATCCGGGGCCGGGTGCGGGACTGGACCGACCTGGAGCCGGAGCTGATCGGCCGGGTCGAGGAGTTGATCGACTTCGTGACGCAACCCGCCGGCGGTTAGCGAGCCTGGTACCGGCAATCCGGCTGAATCGGGCCACCGGGGTCGCCTGAGCCGGTTGGATGGCAGGCATGAAAACAATTGCCGCCGTGGCACATGCGCCCAACCAGCCCTTCGAGATCATGGAACTGGACCTCGACGGGCCCGGTCCCGGCGAGGTGCTGATCAAGTTCACCGCGGCTGGGCTGTGTCACTCGGACCTGCACCTGGCCGACGGCGATTGGCCGTCCCGGTTCCCGATCGTTGGCGGACACGAGGGCTCCGGGATCATCGAGGACATCGGTCCCGGCGTCACCAAGGTCAAGCCCGGCGATCACGTGGTGTGCTGTTTCATCCCCAGCTGCGGGGCCTGCCGGTACTGCTCGACCGGACGGCAGAACCTGTGCGACATGGGTGCCACCATCCTGGAGGGCTGCATGCCCGACGGTACGTTCCGATTCCACTCTGGCGGCACCGATTACGGCGGCTTCTGCATGCTGGGCACCTTCGCGGAGCGGGCCACCGTCTCGCAGCACTCGGTGGTCAAGGTCGATGACTGGCTGCCGCTGGAGACCGCGGTGCTGGCCGGCTGCGGCGTGCCCACCGGCTGGGCGACGGCCAACTACGACGGCGGGGTGCGGGCCGGGGACACCGTGGTGATCTACGGCATAGGCGGGGTTGGCATCAACGCCGTGCAGGGCGCCGCGCACGCCGGCGCCAAGTACGTGGTGGCGGTCGACCCGGTGGAGTTCAAACGCGAGACCGCCCTGAAGCTGGGTGCCACGCATGCGTTCGCCACAGCCGATGAGGCGATGGCCAAGATCGCCGAGCTGACCTGGGGACAGATGGCCGACCAGGCGCTGATCACCGTCGGCGATCTCGGTGAGGCAGTGACGACCGCCGCGATCAACACCGTCGGCAAGGGCGGCACGGTCGTCATCGCGGCGATGGCCCGCCTGGAGGACTTGGATGTGCAGGTGTCGGGCACCATGTTGGCGCTGTTCGGCAAGACGATCAAGGGCACGCTGTTCGGTGGTGCCAACCCGCAGTACGACATCGTGCGACTGCTGCGCCTCTACGATGCCGGCCAGCTCAAGCTCGACGAGCTGGTGACCCGTCGCTACACCCTGGAGCAGGTCAACGAGGGCTACCAGGACCTGCGTGACGGCAAGAACATCCGCGGGGTGATCGTGCACCGCTGACGGATGCGCAGAAGTCTTGGACCCGGCGGCTACGGCATTCCCGCCATTGGTCTCGGCGCCATCAGTTAGTGCTCGGTGGTGGTTGGGGTTGGAAGGGTTGGTACCACCACCAGTCGGCTCGTTCGCCGGTGGGTCCGGGGCAGGGTGCGACGGCCGGTGGTGGGGTGTGTGGTGGGCGGGCCAGTGATCCGGGGTGTAGTGGTTGGCCGTCTGTGTCGGTGACGAGGAGTTGGTCGGA
>LZME01000133.1 GCA_001673575.1 Mycolicibacter heraklionensis
CGACAGCCGGCCGGTGCGGGTCGGCAACGGCGCCTGGCGGCAACGCCAACTCGACGTCTACGGTGAGCTGCTCGGCGCGGCATACCGCCTGGTCGACCAGCTCGATCCCGAACATCCCAGCGCTGGCGCCGGTCGCGAATTCCTCATCGACTGCGCCGATACCGGCGCGGCGCTGGGGCGAACCCGACCACGGCATCTGGGAGATGCGCGGCGAGCCGCGGCATTTCTTGTATTCCAAGCTCATGTGCTGGGTGGCGCTGGACCGCGCATCGACGATGGCCGACATGCTGGGCGCTGCGGACAAGGTGGGTGACTGGCGGGCGTGCGCCGAGCAGATCCGCGCCGAGATCCTCCGCCGAGGCTGGAGCGACCGGATCAACTCGTTCACCCAGTCGTTCGGTGACGACACCCTCGATGCCTCGAATCTGATGATTCCGTTGGTCGGGTTCCTCCCGCCCGATGACCCGCGGGTTCTGGCGACGATTGACGCCGTCGCCGAGCAGCTCAGTGATTCACGCGGACTGATCTATCGGTATCGGACCTTCAGCGGCACCAACGACGACGGCCTGGCCGGCGGGGAGGGCAGCTTCCTGCTGTGTTCCTTCTGGCTGGCGCACGCGCTAGCGGTCTGTGGCCGAATCGACCGTGCACGTGCCGTTTTCGACAGTGCCATCGGCTACGCGAATGACGTCGGCCTGTTCAGCGAGGAGATCGACCCCGTCAATGGAGAGATGCTGGGCAACTTTCCGCAGGCCTTCAGTCACATCGGGCTGGTCAACGCAGCCTGGGCAATCTCCCAGGCCGAGGTCGCTGGTTGAGGTCCGTCACTGCGGGCGGTGCGCGGTCAGCAGGAAGCCGGGCATCTGACCGATCGTGGCGAACAACGGTGCCGGCCGAACCTCATCGACAACCCACAACTTCGAAACCTCTTCGCGCAGCTGCTCTTCGGTGAACTGGGTAGGTGTCGGACCCTCATGGTCGGCGAAGGCGCCGGCGCCGAAGGCTAGAATGTAGAACCTCGCTCCCGGAGCCGCCGCGCGGTGCATGGCCCGCAGATAGTTCTCCCGCAGCTCGTCGGGCAGGGCGTGCAGCAGCCCGCTGTCGAAGATGGTGGAGAACCGGCCGTCGTAGCCCGTCAATGAGGTGATGTCGGCCGCGGCGAAGGTGGCGGTGCTCAGGCCGCGCTCGGCGGCGGCAGCGGTGGCGGCCGCGACCGCGGTGGGGGACAGGTCGATGCCGACCACCGTGTGACCGCGCGCGGCCAGTGCCAGGGACAGTTCGGCGTGGCCGCAGCCGGCGTCGAGCACGTCATCGCGCACGGTGCCGGGCCGTGCGATCAGCGCCGCATACTCCGGTTGCGGCGCACCGATGTTCCACGCGGGTGTCTGCTGTTGCCGGTAGGCGTCGTCCCAGTCGATCTTGTGTGTCATGGTGTGTTCCTTTTCGTTGTCGGTCACATCGCGGGCGGTGGTGCCCGGCGAGTCGAGGCCCCAGGCCACGATCCGCCGCGGAGTGATCCGGATGATGTCGCCGGACAGTCCGCCGTCGGTGCTGCCCGCGCCGGGCAGTGCGGTACCGATGCCGCGGATCTCGATGCCACGGGCCCGCGGTGGCTGTACCGAGATCACCGTGTCGACGATGAAGGCCACCTGGGGTTCCCGGAGTACGTTGCGCCACTTCTGGGTTGCCGAGAGTGCATGGCCGACGATGTCGATCGTGGTCTCGTCCGGACCGAGGTGGACGCTGACCGGCCTGATCTGCGGATCGCCGGCCGGTCCGACGGTGGCCAGCCGGCCGATCGTCTCGTCGCGCAGGTAGGCCAGCTCGGCGGGGGTGAATGTCATGATCGCACCTTTCGTTCGTCGCTGAGCCGGTTGCGTAGCCGACTGAATACGCGCTCGACGCAAGCCAATTCGTCGGAGTTCAAATCATCGAGGAACAGCTCGCGAACCGACTGGGCGTGCTGGGGCATCGCCTGCTGAAGGGACTTTAGGCCAGTGGCGGTGAGCACGGCACGGTAGCCCCGCCGGTCGTCGGGTGCCGACTCGCGTACGGTCAGCCCGCGCTTGGTCATCGAATCGATCTGGTAGGTGATCCTGCTGCGAGAGAAGACCATCCGGTCGGCGAGCTCGCTCATGCGCATGCGCTGTTCCGGGGCTCCGGCGAGCAGCATCAGCAGGTGATAGTCGATCAGCGTGAGACCGGTCCGCTCGCGCAGCAGTTCGTCGAGCCGGGTCTCGAGTTGGATGCTGCTCTCGATATAGGCGCCCCAGGCCTGCGCCTGACGGTCGGACAACTTGTGGTCCGCAACGTTGCTGGACATGGTCACCTCGTCTCGAGAGGAAAGTCGTACGTGTTTTGACCAACGACGACTGCCGGAGCCGCTGCGCCTGCTAAGCGGCTGTATGACACCACCATAGCCACCCTAATCATCTAATTCAAATTTTAACTACATGGACGAGCTGGGCCGCGTTCCAGCCCGACGTGGGGAGGCGGTTTCTTACTTCTCGGCTCGCACCGGGTAGCGGCTCATGATCGATACGCGGTTGAACGCGTTGATCGTGATCGCCGACCAGATCAGCAGCGAAACCTGATCGTCGGTGAGGTGCTCGCGCAGCAACGAGTACTCGTCGTCATCCAGGTGGGTGTCGGAGATCCACGTGACCGCCTCGGCGATCTCCAGAGCGGCCCGCTCGGTGTCGGAGAACAGCTGGGTGTCTCGCCAGGCCGGCAGCACCGCGATCCGCTGCACGGTGTCACCGGTCTCCAGCAGCGCCTTGCTGTGCATGTTCAGGCAGAACGCGCACCCATTGATCTGGGATACCCGCAGATTCACCAGCTCCAGGACGGTCCGCGACAATCCGGCTTCTTCGGCACGTGCCCGCACCTCGGCTGCGGCGTCCAGGTAAGACCGGTAGACCGAGGCGGACTGTTTGTTGACGGGAATCCGCGTCACGATCAGTCGCCGGCCGGGTCGACGAGGTCGGCGAACTCCGGGTGTTTGGTGATGTAGGCCTCCACGAACGAGCAGGTCGGCACCACGCGTTTGCCCGCCGCGCGGGTGTCGGTCAGGGCCGCGCCGATCAGCGTGCTGGCCAGACCGCGCCCGCCGAACGCCTTGTCGATCACGGTGTGGTGGAAGATCCGCTGATCGCCGCGTTCGATGTAGTCGGCGAACCCGGCCTGTTCGCCGTCGACGGTGATCTTGTACTGCCCGTTGTCGTGGGTGACGGTCGGTTCGCTCATCCTCGCAGCCTATCCGAGCCAGGCGCCACGCCGCATTACTCGCGAGACCCGCCAATCCCGATCCAGCACAACCAGGTCGGCGTCACGTCCGGCGGCCAGAACGCCGGACCGGTGCAGCCCGAGGATGTGCGCCGGCGTGGACGAGGTCATGCGCACAGCCGCGGCCAGGGCCGCATCGTCCGCCCCGAGCAGTCGCACCGCGGTCGCGAACAGCCGGTCCATGGTGGCCGTGCTGCCGGCGATCGTCGCGGTACCACGCACGCGGGCCACCCCGTCGGCAACGTCGACGTCGAGCCCGCCGAGACGGAACGCGCCGTCGCCGAATCCCGCGGCGGCCATCGCATCGGTGACCAGTGCGACCCGGTCCGGGCCGGCGGTAGCCACCACGTGCCGGATCGCCCCCGGGTGCAGATGCACGCCGTCGGCGATCAGCTCCACGGACACCCGGGGATCGGACAGCAGCGCCGGAACCGGACCCGGCTCGCGATGATGCAGTGCCCGCATCGCGTTGAACAGGTGCGTGCCGACGCTCGCTCCCGCGTCGATAGCTTCCTGCGTCAGTTCGTAGCTCGCGTCGGTATGTCCTACAGCCACAACGATTCCCGCATCCACCAAGCGCCGGATGGTCGGAAAAGCGCCGGGTAGCTCGGGTGCCAGCGTGACCATCCGGATCGTGCCGCCGCCGGCAACCAGCAGCGCGTCGACCTCGGCATCAGCTGGCGCGCGCAGCTGAACGCTGTCGTGCGCGCCGCAGTGCAGCCGGCTCAGCCACGGCCCCTCCAGGTGGATGCCGTCCACCACACCGCGCCGGGCCGCGGCAGCCAGCGTGTGCACCTGTGCCAGCAGGGTTTCCGGTGACGCGGTCACCAAGCTGGCCAGGCCGCCGGTGGTGCCGTGCGAAGCGTGCAGGGCCGCCGCGCGGTCCGGATCGTCGGCATAGGAGACGCCGGCGCCGCCGTGGGAGTGCATATCGACGAAGCCGGGCACCAGCAAACCGTCACCGAATTCGGTGGCTGGCCGAACCGGAGGCGGCCCTGCCCCGCAATCGTCAATGCGCCCCTCGGTCACCGACACCCAGCCGGGCCGGTGCACCGCGCCGTCGAGTACGACGGCGCCCGCGGCGATGACGGTCATGCCGAGGCCTCGCTGTCTGCAACCGGGGCGCTCGTGTCCCGGGCGTGCCCAACGTCCTTGGCGGGCCAGCGTCCGCCGTTCTCCCAGAAGTGCCGGATGTCTTCTAGTTGGCGGCCCTTGGTCTCCGGGGCGTAGCGGTACACAAAGCCCAGACTGAGCACCGCCAGCACACCGAACACCGCGAACGTCCCGGCGCCGCCCAGCGAGGAGAGCATGGTCAGGAAGACCGCCGCGACGATCGCGTTGGCCACCAGGTCAGAGGTCAGCATCGCCGAGGACCCCATCGCTCTCATCCTGGCCGGCAGGCTCTCGCCCGCATACACCCACACCAGGGAGCCGAACCCGAAGGTGTAGCCGACGGTGAACAGCAGCACTCCGCCGAACTTGACCGCCGCCAGTGCGGCACCGAACGCCTCGCCGGCGGCGAACACCGCGACCAGCAGCAGGTTGGCCACGACCATTGCGGCGATCCCCGCCAACAGGATCGGCCGCCGGCCGACGCGGTCGATAAACATCAGTGAGACGACCATCGCGGCCAAGGCGGCGACCTGCACCAGCGCCGGCAGGACCAGCAACGCGAAATCGCCTTCGAAGCCCATCTTCTCGAACAGCCGGGGGCTGTAGTAGACGATCGCGTTGATCCCGGTGATCTGGATGAAGAAGCCCAGTGTCACCACGAACAGCGTCGCCCGCAGGTAGGGCGGCCGCAGCATCTCGCGCAGCACCCCGACGCCGCCGGCCTGCTCCTCGGCCAGAGTGCGGCCGATCTCGGCCAGCTCGCGCTGTGCGTCGGTGCCCGGCTCGATCCGCCGCAGGGTACGTTCCGCGTCGTCGACGCGGCCCTTGAGCAGATACCAGCGGGCGGTGTCGGGGATACATGCCAGCAGCAGGGCAACAAGCACCGCCGGGACCGCGGCCAGCCCCAGCATCGCCCGCCAGTTGCCGGTGCCGGCCAGCAGGTAGGCGAACAGGTAGCCGGCGATGATCCCGATCACGGTGGCCACCCCGTAGGTGACCAGCAGTGCGCCCCGGGCGTGAGCCGGCGCCGACTCGGCCACGAACACCGGAACCACCACTACCGATACTCCGATGGTGATGCCGAGCAGCAGTCGCGCCGCGGTCAGCGTCGACACCGACGTCGCCGCCGCCCCCAGCACCGCGAAAACCGCGTAGCCCAGCGCCACCGACACCATCGAGCGTTTCCGGCCGATCGCATTGGCCAGCCACCCGCCGGCCATGGCCCCGGTGATCTCGCCGATCACCGTCGCGGTGGCGATCATCTCCTGCTGGGGCTCGGTCAGCCCAAAGTCACGTTCGATGAACAACAGCGCACCGGCGATGTTGGACAGGTCGTAGCCGTAGATGACGCCGACGCTGGCGGCGGCCACCCCCACCAGCAGCGCCAGCGGCGAGGAGCGGCGCAGTTCGGCGAATCGGCCCATCTGGCTCACCGTAGGGGATATGAACCCAGCCGATCAGCTGCGGGTGAGAACCCGGGGGCCGATCTGATGGGCGAGTTCGAGCGCGAGCTCGACCGCCAGCCGTCGCGCGCTCGGCGGGTGACCCAGCAGCTCGGTGGCGCGCGCCACCCGCTGCAGCACCGTGTTCCGGTGGGCATGGAGGCGGGCCGCGGCCCGCGGCGCGTTCTCGGCCTCGTCGAGGAACACTCGCAACGTCTCGCGCAGGCGCTCCGCGCTGGGGTCATCGGCGGCCAACGGACCGAGTGTGGTGGCCACGAATTCGGCTGCGCGGTCCAGGTTCTGGGCCGCCAGTTCGGTGACCTCCAGCTCGTCGTAGAGCCCGACCCGGGCCCCGGCAGGATGCGCGACAAGCACCCGCTGCACAGCCAGTGCCGCGGCGTGGGTGCGGCGGAAGCCGCCGATTCCGTGCCGGGCAGGGCCCACCGCGACGCGGATAGTGGGATGGATGCGATTGATCGCCTCCCGCAGTGCATCCAGCGCCGGCGCAGCCTCGCTGCCCACCCAGGCCCACAACGTGGACGTTCCGGCCGGCAACGTCAGGGGCCGCCGCGCGCCGGCGGCCTGCGCCAGCACCCCGGCGGCGGATTCCAGCGCGCCCTGGATCTCGCCGAGCGGGGGAGCCCACAGCACCAGCGCGGTGTGGTGGCGGCCCAACTCGTAGCCCAGCTGGTCGCTGGCTCGACGGCTGTCGATCGGAGCGTCGTCGAGGATCAACCGGATGGCCTCGGCGCGGCGCGCCAGCGCACCGCCGAGCACCTCCTCGCGTTCCCGCTGGGCCTCGGCGATGACCTGGCTGACCACGTGGTCGACGTATTCGAACATGCGTTGTGAAGAGGCGTTCAGTAGCTGGATGAGCAGGGGACCCGGCGGCACGATCTGGGCGGCGTGCGCCATGTAGCGCTGCCAGCCGACGTTTTGGCCGCGGCGGTAGGACTGGAACAGCACGTCGAGGCCGATGCCGCGCCGCGCGATGGTGCGGGCGACGTCCAGGGCCTCGGGCGGAACGTCGAAGGGGGCGGGCCGGTCGTCGCGGCGGGCGAACATGGTCATCACCCGGGCGAGATTGGCGCGGTTGCTCGCCGACATCTCCGCGGTCAGCGCCGCGTCAGCGCCCAGGAATGGCGACAGTTCGATCTCGGCGGCGTCCATCTCGGCGACCAGCTCATCGATTTCCGTCAGCATCAGTTCGGCCACGTCACCCATCAGTGCGGTGACCTCGGAGGACAGCGGCGAGGACGGTGAAGCATCCATGGAATGAGTGTGCCATCGCACATATATCTGCAAAAGATCTGAGCGAATGAACATACCGCGGCCGGCCGTTGCGACTTTAGCGTGAACCACGCCACACCCTGCGCTCAGAGGAGACATGCGTGACAACGATCGCCAGCCAGACGCAGACCGCCGACTTCGACGTCCTCATCGTCGGCGCCGGCATCTCCGGGATCGGCGCGGCCTACCATCTCAAGACTCGCCGGCCGGGCACCTCGTTCGCGGTCCTCGATGGCCGGGATTCCATCGGCGGCACCTGGGACCTGTTCCGGTATCCCGGCATTCGTTCCGACTCCGACATGGCCACCTTCGGCTTCGGCTTCGCGCCCTGGACGCACCGCAAGGCGATCGCCGACGGGTCGATCATCTTGGACTACCTGCGTCAGGTGGTCGCCGACAACGAGCTGTCCGAACACATCCGGTTCGGCTACCGGGTGCTGACCGCGGACTTCTCCCGGGAAAGGGCCGGCTGGAGCGTCACCGCGCAGCACTCCGGCAGCGGCGCGACAGCCCGATTCACCGCACGATTCCTGTACCTCGGTACCGGCTACTACGACTACGACGCGGGTTTCACTCCCGACTTCGCCGGGGTCGAGGAGTTCGCCGGCCAGGTCATCCACCCGCAGCACTGGCCGCGGGGTCTGGACTACACCGACAAGCGGGTGGTCGTGATCGGCAGTGGTGCAACGGCGGTCACGCTGATCCCTGCGATGGCCCCCAAGGCCGGTCACATCACCATGCTGCAGCGCTCGCCGAGCTACGTGTTCTCGATCCCGGCCGAGGACCCGATTGCCAACATCTTGAACACGGTGCTGGGCCCACTGCGGGCCAACCCGATCATCCGGCGCAAGAACATCGTGCTCAACCGCGGAATCTTCAAGGCGTGCAAGCGCGCGCCGGGGCTGATGCGCCGGCTGCTCATCGCCAATGTGCGCCGCCAACTGCCGAAGAACTTCGACGTCGACACCCACTTCACCCCGCGTTACGACCCGTGGGACCAGCGGCTGTGCATGGTGCCCGACGGTGACCTGTTCAAGGCGATCTCGTCCGGGCGGGCCAGCGTGGTCACCGATGTGATCGACAGGTTCACCCCGACCGGCATCCGGCTGGCCTCGGGCCGGGAGCTGCCTGCCGACCTCGTCGTGACCGCCACCGGACTCACCATGTCGGCCTTCGGCAAGATCACTCTCAGCGTCGACGGCCAGGCGGTGAATCCCGCGGACACCACGGTCTACAAGTCGATGATGCTGTCCGGGGTGCCGAACCTGGTGTTCGCCTTCGGTTACACCAATATCTCCTGGACCCTGAAAGTCGACCTGGTCTGCGAACACTTCTGCCGGTTGCTCGACCACATGGATGTCCACGGACACCAGTGCGTGGAGCCGGTTCTCGACGAGGGCATGCAGCGGGTGCCGCTGCTCGATCTGGGCTCGGGCTACGTGCAGCGCGGCGTCGGACAATTCCCGCGCGCCGGAACGACCGGGCCGTGGACGGCCGACATGGCCTACGAAAAAGACGTCGAACGGCTACGTACGGGTCCGGTCGAAGACAGTGCGCTGCACTTCAGCGCCGGCAGGCCTGCTGTGCAGGCATCGGTAGCGAGGTAGTCCTATCGCCACGCCACAGACCCCAAATATCAACTCAGCACGAACCTTTCATCACATTCTTGGAGAATCACATGGCACACGTCGCAGTCAACTACCGTCCTACCTTCACCACTGCCAACCGGGAGGAGCGCCGTCGGCTCTCCCGCCGGCTGGTTCGCGTCGCCAGCGTGGCCGGCAGCATGGCAGCCGGCGGGCTGGCCATGGCGCTGACGGCGCCGCACGCGGCCGCTGAGGCCGCCGCCCTGCAGGGCGCCGTGGCGGCCCTGGAACAGGCGCAGGCCAGCATCGCCGAGTTCGACGCCAACAACCCGCTGTTCGACTTCATCAATCACGGTGCGTCGGACAGCATGCTGCCGCAGTACGTGCAGAACATGTCGGCAACCACGTTGTCGATCATTCTGTCTCAGTTCAACGCTGGCACACTGAAATTTCCGGGCTTGCCTGACTTCCCGCAAATCAACGGCACCGCCTACACGGCGGCCCCGTTCATGTGGAACGCCTCGGGCACCGACCCGCAGTCGTACCTGATCTACGGCAATCCGGACAACCAGTACGGCCTGATGCCGCTGGACCCCAACGCCAGCTACACCATCACGGTGCACCCCGGTGACGGTTCCATCGGCGGCGGCCTGGCCACCTACTCCGGCAGCGTCGTGCAATCGAACTTCGCGCCGATGGCGAGCTTCAGCTTCGCGGGCGCCACCCCCAATGCCGATGGCAGCTACACCATCATCGTCAGCCCCACCGACCCGGGCAACGGCGCCAACTGGTTCAGCAGCGCCGGGGCGACCTCGCTGCTGGTGCGCGACACCGTCGGTGACTGGGGGCAGATCCACAACGATGTCCATATCGTCAAAGACGGTGCGGACCAAAGCGTTCCGTGGCTCAACGACGACCAGATCGGCACCATCCTGGGCATCACCGGCAAGGTGCTGCCGTTGGTGAACATGTCCGACACCTACTACCACCAGATTCAGTACCCGCTGCTGAACGACCCGAACGAGTTCAGCAAGCTCGGCGACACCGCCGCCAACATCCCGGGCCTGACCCTGCCGGGTCAGGTCAGCAGCATGGGCAACTTTGCGCTGGAACCCGGCCAGGCGCTGGTGCTCAAGGTGCCCGAGCTCGAGGCCGGCTACCACGGCCTGCAGGTCACCAACGAATGGGGACAGTACGTTCCGTTCGCCAGCGTGACCGGCAGCCTGAACAACACCCAGATTTTCCAGGGCAATGACGGCTACACCTACTACATCCTCAGCAACGAGAACCCCGGCTACGCGAACTGGGTGAACATCGGCGACCTGACCAATGGTGGTGTCCTGCTGCGCTGGCAGGACGTGACCGGAACGATCACCAACCCCAACATCGAGACCACCGTGGTGCCGATCTCCGAGGTCAAGGATTACCTGCCGGCGGACATGCCGACGGTCACGCCGGAGGAGTACGCCACCCTCGCTCAGGAGCGGTTGCTCGAGTACGGCTACTCGTTCCACCAGTCGTCGAACATCAACTGGCTCTGGGACAACCTGCAGATCGGCCAGATCAAGGCCGCGATCGGTTCGGACACATTCGACCAGCTGTTCGGCGGCCAGGACTCGGTGCCGTCGGTCTTCGACCGGATGGTGTCGGCGGACCTCGGGCCCAACTGGGGCAACGTGTTCAACAACGTGCTGGCCCACCCCGAAGGCGCCTTCAACGCGCTGATCAACAACCTGCCGCTGGCCATCAAGGACGTCGAGTTGCCGAGCGTGCTGGCCGGGCTGCAACTGCAGCACCTCACCGAGCAGACGTTGGCGGCGATGCAGACCGGCGAGTACTGGTCGGACTCGTCGAACCTGCTGTCCAGCTTCAACGCGTTCGGCACCGTCATCAACGACGCGCTGTTCGGCCCGGCCACCAGCATCACCGCCGGCTTTCTCAACGCGCGGGACGACTTGTCGGTGGGGCTGCTCAACGCCACCGACGACACCGCGCTAACCAATACCTTGTGGGCGCAGCTGTCAGAGCTCAACTACACGCTGGCGCAGGCACTCGGCGGTATGGCGCTGTGAAAACCACTGCGGCGGTACTGCTGGAGCCGGGCAAGCCGTTCGAGATCATGGAACTCGATCTCGACGGCCCTCGCCCCGGGGAGGTACTGATCCGGTATGTCGCTGCCGGACTGTGCCATTCGGATCTGCACCTGACCGACGGCGATCTGCCACCGCGGTATCCGATCGTCGGCGGGCATGAGGGCGCGGGGATCATCGAGGACGTCGGTCCCGGGGTGACC
Source organism: Mycolicibacter heraklionensis (assembly GCA_001673575.1). Taxonomy (GTDB): domain Bacteria; phylum Actinomycetota; class Actinomycetes; order Mycobacteriales; family Mycobacteriaceae; genus Mycobacterium; species Mycobacterium heraklionense_A. The sequence continues at coordinate 11,010 of LZME01000133.1, forward strand.
AAGGTCGCCCCGGGTGATCACGTGGTGTGCTCGTTCATCCCCAGCTGCGGCAAATGCCGCTACTGTGCCACCGGTCGCCAGAGTCTGTGCGATATGGGGGCCACCATCCTGGACGGCTGCATGCCGGACGGCACGTTCCGATTCCGGGGCGCCGGCAAGGAATTCGGCGCCATGTGCATGCTGGGCACGTTCTCCGAACGTGCCGTGATCTCTGAGCATTCGGTGGTCAAGATCGATGACTGGCTGCCGCTGGAGACCGCGGTGCTGGTCGGCTGCGGGGTACCGACCGGTTGGGGTGCGGCCGCCTACGCCGGCAACGTCCGGCCCGGGGACATCGCGGTCATCTATGGGGTCGGCGGTATCGGTATCAACGCCGTGCAGGGCGCACTGCACTCGGGCGCCAAGTATGTGATCGTGGTCGACCCGGTGGAGTTCAAGCGTGAGACGGCGCTGAAATTCGGTGCCAGCCATGCGTTTTCATCGGCGAGTGAAGCGGCCGAGATGGTCCACGAGCTGTCCTGGGGGCAGGGCGCCGATCAGGCGATCGTCACCGTCGGCACGGTCGAGGAGGAAGTGATCTCCGCGGCGTTCGACGTCGTCGGCAAGGGCGGGACCGTGATCGTGGTCGGGCTGGCCAGCCCGGAGAAGCTGACGGTCCATGTCTCGGGCATGATGCTGACGTTGATGGAGAAGACGATCAAGGGATCACTGTTCGGCTCGGCCAACCCGCAGTACGACATCGTGCGGCTGCTGCGGCTCTACGACGCCGGTCAACTCAATCTCGATGAGTTGGTGACCGCTCGGTATCGGCTCGAGGACGTCAACCAGGGCTATCAGGATCTGCGGGACGGCAAGAACATTCGCGGAATCGTGCTGCACGCCGGAGCGTGATCGCTCAGCGTCGTAGCGGGTGCTCGGCCAGGGTGGCATACCAATAGGTCAGCGCGGCCGCGACGAATTCGACGGCGCAGGACGCGGTGAAGGCCGGATGCGGCATGCCGACGTCGGCCATGGACATCAGCCGGGACACCCCGAGCAACGCCATGGTGGCGGCCAGCAGGCGTACCGCTCCGGCTGGGATCGGGGAGCGCCGAAAGGCCTCGAGGTAGCCGACCCCGAAGCCGATCAGCAGGGCGCCGGCCGCGCGGGCCTCACTGTCGACGGTCGCGTTGACGGCTTGGCCGTCGGGAATGGAGTCCAGCGAGAACGCCATCCGGCTGATCCCCAGCGCGATCAACAGCAGGCCGGTGAGCCAGCCGAAGATCCGTAGGGATCGGATCACCATGCCGAGCCCCTACCGGGGCGGCGGTTCACCGCCCGGGCACCCATGATCAGTCCGAAGACCACGATCGTCCCGAAGATGCCCACCCCGACGCGCACCGGCACCGTGTCGTCGGACGGCGGCAGCAGCATGGCTTGCGGGTTCGGGGCGTCGGCGGGGCTGCGGGCGGCCACCAGCGACGGGTCGGGCTCGATCAGCGTCCCGACTCGGGTGCCGGCCGGGACGGAGAAGCCGTAGTCGAGCAGCTGCGCGGCCTGCTGCCAGGGCGGGATCGGCTGCCGGGTGCCGCGCAGCAGTACTGCCACCAGCCGGCGACCGTCTCGGGTTGCGGCCCCGACGAACGTCTGCCCGGCGTCATCGGTGTAGCCGGTCTTGCCGCCCAGTGCGCCCGGGTAGTTGTAGAGCAGCTGGTTGTCGTTCTCCAGCTGGTAGCCGGGAGTGTCGCCGTAGCCCGGGAAGTCGAAGGTGCGGGTCGCGACGATGTTGGCGAACGCCGGGTTGTTCCAGGCGTAGCGGTAGAACAACCCGATGTCGTAGGCCGAGGTGCTCATGCCGGGCCCGTCCAGCCCGGACGGGGTGGCGGCGCGGGTGTCGCGGCCGCCGAGCCGCGCGGCGAGGGTGTTGATCTTGTGTAGCGCCACATCCCAGCCGCCGAGCTGCATGGCCAGGGCGTGCGCGGCGTCGTTGCCCGATCCCATCAGCAGGCCGTGCAGCAGTTGGTCGACGGTGAAGCGGCCGCCGGGGCCGACGCCGACCCGGGTGCCCTCGGCGTTGGCGTCTTCCTGGGTGCCGAGAACCACCATGTTGGGGTCGAGCTCGTTCAGCGACGCCATCGCGGTCAGCACCTTGATCACACTGGCGGGCCGGTGCCGGCCGTGCGGATCGCGGGCGGCGATCACCGCACCGCTGTCCAGGTCTGCCACCAGCCACGATTCGGCGGAGACCTCGCTGGGAACTGGCGGGGTGTCGGGTGCGGCCACGATTCCACAGCCGGCCAGGGCCTCCCCGCCGACCGGGGTGGCCGGCACGGGCAGCGGCAGCGGGGGAGCGCCGGCTTGGGGCACCTCGGAGGCGTCAACCGCGGGCGGGGTGCTGACCTGGTACGGGCAGCCGACCGTTCCCGCGTTCAGGCCGGGGGTGGGATCCGCCCCGGCGGCAGGGGCGACCAGGGGAGCCGTGGCGAGAAAACCCGCCGCCACCAGGGCTGACACCGAGCGCAGAGAAGTCATCGTGTGTGCAGGGTAGGTCACCGGCGGGGCGAAATCGGGGAGCCACGCTGTGGCTGGTGGGACGGAAGTTACAGCGGCAGGCTACAGCCGGAAATACGCCAGGCCCGGCCCGGCGATCCGGCCCATCCACAGCCGGCCGTCGGCCTCCACCACACCGGTGGCCAGGCCGAAGTCGGGGTGTTCGGTGCGGTACTGGGCCAGCATCCGCCCATCGCCGGCGTCGAAGCCGACCACCCACACCACTGACTTCGGGTCGGGCAGCCAGCGATACGGCAGCAGCCGCCACAACAGCCGGCGCAACACCGGCGCCCGCGGGCTCAGCCAGTCCGACAGCGCGTTGCGATCGGAGACCATCGCGACCCAGATCCGTCCGTCGGGCCCGGTCGAGATGTTGTCGGGATGGCCGGGTAGTTCCTCGACAAGCGGGCCGATCGAACCGCGGTGCGGACCGGTCAGCCAGTACTTGGACAGCCGCCGGCCGGTGCTCTCTGCGAACACCACGGCCGATTCGTCGGCGGTCAGCGTCACCCCGTTGGCGAAGTGCAACCCCGTTGCCAGCACGCTCACCGTGCCGTCGGGGCTGCGCTGCATCAGTGATCCGCTGCCGCGGGCCTCGATCACCGAGCCCTTGTAGTGCTCGTAGCGGAACCGGCTGGTGGATTCGGTGAAATAGATTGTGCCGTCGGCTGCTTCGACGGCGTTGGAGCAGAACGTCAGCGGCCGACCGTCCACCTCGCTGACCAGGGTCTCCAGCTGTCGGTTCTGCGGGTCATAACGCAGCAGGCCGCGGTGGCTGTCGCAGATCAGCAGCCGGTGATCGCGGGTGAACGCCAGCCCCAACGGACGCCCGCCGGTGTCGACCACCACCTGTGGTGCGCCGCCTGCCGCGTCGACGGCGATGACGCGGCCGTCCTCGACCCCGGTCCAGATGCTCCCGTCGGCCGCGACGACGACGTCCTCGGGTGCGGTTCCGGGAATTTCGACGAGTGTCAGTGCCGGTGTGGGATCCGGCGGGGGTAACGGCCGTGATCCCGGGGGCTGCCAGCGGACGGGGTCGATACGCGGCTTGGACACTCCTGCATTGTGTCGCAACGCTCTTAGTCCGGGCGGGCCTAGGCTGGTGGCGATGACCGCATCGGTGGAGGATTTCGAGGCGCTGCGGCCTCACCTGTTGGCGGTGGCCTACCGGCTCACCGGCATGTTCGCCGACGCCGAGGACATCGTTCAGGACGCCTGGCTGCGGTTCGACGCCGCCGAACGTGACCACATCGTCGACCCGCGGGCGTGGCTGACCACGGTGGTGAGTCGCCTCGGCCTGGACCGGCTGCGTTCGGCGGCGCGGCGCCGCGAGTCCTATCTCGGTGAGTGGCTGCCCGAACCGGTGGTGACCACCACCGACGACGCCGATCCGCTGTCGTCGGTGGTGGCCGGTGAAGACGCCCGATTCGCCGCCATGGTGGTGCTGGAGCGGTTGACTCCCGATCAGCGAGTGGCGTTTGTGCTGCACGACGGGTTCGCGGTGCCGTTCGGCGAGGTGGCCGGGGTACTCAACACCACCGAAGCCGCAGCCCGCCAGCTGGCATCACGTGCCCGCAAGGCCGTCACCGCTGATCCGCCGCCGCGGCCCGATCCGCGCCACGACGAGGCGGTCGGCTCACTGATGGCCGCGATGGCATCCGGCGATCTGGCGGCCGTGGTGGCGCTGCTGCACCCCGACGTGACGTTCACCGGCGACGCGAATCGCCGGGCGCCGACCGCCCCGCGGGTCATTCGCGGGCACAAGAAGGTGGCGCGGTTCCTGCTCGGCCTGGCGCGCCGCTACGGCCCGACCCTGGTCACCGCGAACCAGCTGGCCCTGGTCAACGGCGAACTCGGCGCCTACACCCCGGGCGCGCCCGGCGGCGACGGGTTCCCCGAGCTGATGCCGCGCGTCACCGCGATGACGGTGCGCGACGGGCGAGTGGTGGCGATCTGGGATATCGCCAACCCGGACAAGTTCACCGGGTCCCCGCTGCGCCCCGCCAACCGATCGGAGAAGGAACGTGGCCAATAACATCTCAAACAAAATGGGCGCGTTGATGTTTCGCGCCATGGACAAGATGTGCCACCCTGATGCGTTCGACATCGCCGACCCCACCGGGACGGACTTCACCGGCTTCGACAAGTCCCGGCAGATCCTGCTGGTCACGTTCAAACGGTCGGGCGAGGCGATGCCGAGCCCGATCAACCACGGCGTCGACGCCGGAAAGCTCTACGTCCGCACCGACGCGTCCACCGGCAAGGTCAAACGAATCCGCAACAACCCGAACGTCGTCGTGGTCCCCAGCAGCCTGCGCGGCAAACCCGAAGGACAACCGGTGGCCGCGATCGCCCGGATTCTGCCCGAGTCCGACCATGCGCTCGCCGAACGTGCGATCGCCGCCAACTGGAGTCCGGTGATGCGGATCTTCGAGCGCGGTCTGGACAAGGGCAGTGCGGCAGCGGGCCTCCCGATCGCCTACATCGAGATCACCCCGGCGAGTCAGCCTCGTTGATCCTCGGTGGCCCACGGCACCCGGCAGGCGTCTCCGGAGTTGAAGCCCTGCTCGGTGATGCCCAGCGCCGAGTACATCCGGGATCGCATGTTCTCCACGCCGATCTGGTAGGTCAGCTCGATCACGCCGGCATCGCCGAAGCGGTGTTGCAGATCGGCGACCTGTTCATCGGTGACCGAATGCGGATCGGTGGTCATCGCGTCGGCGTAGGCGATCGCGGCCCGCTCGTCCTCGCTGTAGAGCGGGGAGGTCGCGTAGTCGTCGATGTGCTTCAGCCGGTCGGTGTCGATGCCTTCCAGGCGTTGCAGCATGGACCCGAAGTCCACGCACCACGAGCAACCGACGGTGCGGGCGGTCCAGAACACCGCCAGATCCCGGGGGCCGGCCGGCAGCTTGCGTGACGCGGACTGCAGCAGGCCTTCGTGCACCGCGTTGGCCACCAGCAGTCGCGGATGATGCGCGGCGACGGCGAAGGGCTCAGGAACTTCACCGAAGCGTCGCTTGGCGTAGCGATACATGGCACGCACCAGCATGTTGGTGCGTTTCGGCGGCAGTGGGTCGATGCGAGGTTTGGTAGTCATACCCCTTAGACGGGACAGCCCGGGAAAGTGTGACGAGCAGACGCGGCCCTCAGATCAGGAAGGGGACCAGCGCCTTGCGGTCGGTCGGGTAGTCGACGAACTTCTCCTGGTACCACTTGTGGGTGCCCAGCGCCCGGGGGACCAGATTGCCGGCGGTGATCAGCAGGATGGCGACGCCGGGCAGCGCCCAGGTCAGGATCGCGAAACCGGCCCACGCCATCATCTCGCCCAGGTAGGCCGGGCTGGTGACGAAGCGGAAGCCGCCGCCGAACGGGATCTTGTACTCGGCGCCGCCGGGGTTGTTCTTGTCGCGCAGGTTGCGCACGATCGACTCGGAGTTGACCAGCAGCGCGAACCCGCACAGGTAGACCGCCAGGCCCACCAGGAACCGCGGGTCGGTCAGCCATGCGGTGCCGTAGGTGTGAAAGTAGTCGTGGCTGAACAGCGCACCGTTGAGGTAGCCGTGCATGGACGTGACGAGCATGCCCATCACCACCACCGAGATGTTGAAGGTGCTGCGCTTGCCGGGCACCTGGCGGATCGCCAGCGGGAAGAACCAGCCGCGGTTGGCGTAGTGCAGCGCCCAGATGCCGGCCAGCACCAGCGACGTCGGCTCGAAGCGGGCCGGCCCGCTGAGGTAGGCGACCAGGAACACCACGGTCGCCGGGATCTCCATCAGCCACCAGCCGAACTTGGGGTTCAGGTTCAAGCCGAGCTTGGTCGTCGAGAACCGGCCGTACGAGCTCTGGCCGAAGAAGCCGCCGATGATCACGAACGCCGCGAAGGCGAAGGCGAAGGTCAGGACGGTGTCGTAGACGGTGTTGCCGGTGTACCAGTGCATCCCTGTGTCCTATCACGCCGTCGGATCTAGCTGGCGAGCAGACGCCAAAGCCCCCATTTCGTGGCGGAATAGGGGGCTTTCGCGTCTGGTCGCGGAGGGTCAGCGAGCGAACATCAGCGCCCGCTTGACCTCCTGAATCGCCTTGGTGATCTCGATACCGCGAGGGCAGGCGTCCGTGCAGTTGAACGTGGTGCGGCAGCGCCACACCCCGTCCACCTCGTTGAGGATGTCCAGGCGCTCGGCGGCGGCCTCGTCGCGGCTGTCGAAGATGAACCGGTGGGCGTTGACGATCGCGGCCGGCCCGAAGTAGGCCCCCTCGCTCCAGTACACCGGGCAACTCGTGGTGCAGATGGCGCACAGGATGCACTTGGTGGTGTCGTCGTAGCGTGCACGGTCGGTCTGGCTCTGGATGTGCTCACGGGTGGGGTGGTTGCCCGAGGTGATCAGGTACGGCTTGACCGCCTTGTAGGCATCCATGAACGGTTCCATGTTGACCACGAGGTCTTTTTCCACCGGAAGACCGCGCAGCGGCTCGATGGTCAGCGTCAGTTCCTTGCCCGGCTTTTTGGGCAGGATGTCGCGCATCAGCAGCTTGCAGGCCAGCTTGTTGTTGCCGTTGACCCGCACCCCGTCGGAGCCACACACGCCGTGCGCGCAGGACCGGCGGAAGGTCAGCGTGCCGTCCAGGTAGCTCTTCACGTAGATCAGCAGGTTGAGCAACCGGTCAGTCGGCAGCGCCGGAACCCGGAAGCTCTGCCAGCCGCCGGTGGCGGCGTAGGCGTCCGGGTTCTCCGGGTTGTAGCGGGCGATCTTGAGCGTGACCATCTGCGCGCCCTCGGGAACCGGGGGCAGCGGCGGGTCACCGGCGGGGGCAGAGTCGACCAACGCCGCCGGTGCAGCGCTCGACGGCCCGGGGGAGCAGCAACCGCCCTCGGACGAGCAGCAACCGGAGTCAGCTGAGGAGGACATCAGTACTTCCGTTCCTTCGGTTCGTAGCGGGTCTGCACCACCGGCTTGTAGTCCAGCCGGATGTCGGCGATCAGTTCGGAGCCCTGCTTGTAGGCCATGGTGTGGCGCATGTAGTTGACGTCGTCCCGGTTGGGGTAGTCCTCGCGCGCATGCCCGCCGCGCGACTCCTGGCGGTTCAACGCACCCAACACGGTGACCTCGGCCAGCTCCAGCAGGAAGCCCAGCTCGATCGCCTCCAACAGGTCGGAGTTGAAGCGCTTGCCCTTGTCGTGCACGGTGATCCGGGCGTAGCGCTCCTTGAGCGCGTGGATGTCGCTCAGCGCCTGCTTGAGGGTCTTCTCGGTGCGGAACACCGCGGCGTTGTTGTCCATCGACTGCTGCAGCGCGCCACGGATGTCGGCTACCCGCTCGTTGCCGTGCTCGGAGAGGATGTCGGCCACCCAGCCGGTCACCATCTCGGCGGGGTTCTCCGGCATATCGATGAAGTCGTGCGTGTTGGCGTACTCGGCGGCGGCGATGCCCGCACGGCGGCCGAATACGTTGATGTCCAGCAGCGAGTTGGTGCCGAGCCGGTTGGCGCCGTGCACCGACACGCAGGCGCATTCGCCGGCGGCGAACAGGCCCGGCACGGTGTTGGTGTTGTCGCGCAGCACCTGGCCGGTGTTCGTGGTCGGAATGCCGCCCATGACGTAGTGGCAGGTCGGGTAGACCGGCACCAGTTCCTTGACCGGGTCCACGCCCAGGTAGGTGCGGGCGAACTCGGTGATGTCGGGCAGCTTCTCCTCGAGCACCTCCTCGCCGAGGTGACGCACGTCGATGTAGACGTAGTCCTTGTTCGGTCCGGCGCCGCGGCCCTCGAGCACCTCGAGCACCATCGAGCGGGCCACGATGTCGCGCGGGGCCAGATCGACGATCGTCGGGGCGTAGCGCTCCATGAACCGCTCACCGTCGGCGTTGAGCAGCCGGCCACCTTCGCCGCGCACGGCCTCGGAGATCAGGATGCCCAGGCCGGCCAGACCGGTCGGGTGGAACTGGTGGAACTCCATGTCTTCGAGCGGGAGACCCTTGCGGAACACGATGCCCAGGCCGTCGCCGGTCAGGGTGTGCGCGTTCGAGGTGGTCTTGTACATCCGGCCCGAGCCGCCGGTGGCGAACACGATGGCCTTGGCGTGGAAGACGTGGATGTCACCGGTCGCCAGCTCGTAGGCCACGATGCCGGTGGCCACCGGGCCAGAGGGCGTGTCGGTGAGCACCAAGTCCAGCGCGTAGAACTCGTTGAAGAACTCCACGCCGTGCTTGACGCAGTTTTGGTACAGGGTCTGCAGGATCATGTGGCCGGTCCGGTCGGCGGCGTAACACGCGCGGCGCACCGGTGCCTTGCCGTGATCGCGGGTGTGCCCGCCGAACCGGCGCTGGTCGATGCGGCCTTCCGGCGTCCGGGAGAACGGCATGCCCATGTTCTCCAGGTCCAGCACCGCGTCGATGGCCTCCTTGGCCATGATCTCCACGGCGTCCTGGTCGGCCAGGTAGTCGCCGCCCTTGACGGTGTCGAAGGCGTGCCACTCCCAGTTGTCGTCCTCGACGTTGGCCAGCGCGGCACACATGCCGCCCTGAGCCGCGCCGGTGTGGCTGCGCGTGGGGTACAGCTTGGTCAGCACCGCGGTGCGGGCCCGCGGGGCCGCCTCGACGGCCGCGCGCATCCCGGCGCCGCCGGCACCGACGATCACCACGTCGTATCGATGTTCTTGAATCACCGCGATATCACCCGTTCGCTACCGAATCTGCCGTCAAGAAATGTTCGCGTCGAAGCTCAGCAGCACGTAGCTGCCCAGTGCCAGCGTGAAGATGATCGACACCGCCAGCAGCGTCATCAGCCAGAACCGGCTGCGGGCGCTGCGGGTGTAGTCGCCGATGATCGTGCGCATGCCGTTGCCGCCGTGCAGTTGGGCCAGCCACAACAGGAGCAGGTCCCAGATCTGCCAGAACGGCGAGTGCCAACGCTCCGCCACGTAGTTGAAGTCAATGCGGTACACGCCGTCCTGCCACATCAGCATGACGAACAGGTGCCCGAGCACCAGGAAGATCAGCACGGCGCCGGAGAACCGCATGAACAGCCAGGTGTACTTCTCGAAGTTGGGCATCCCGCTGTGCCGCTGCGGCGCGCGCGGGTCACCGAGGCTGGCCGGACGGTCGCGGTCCAGGCCGCGAACGGGGGCTATCGGGCCCCGGCTGCCTTGTACGTCAGTTGTGCTCATAGGAACCGCTCCACCATGTGCATGCCGATCCGAACCACGACCGGGACCATTACCACCAGCCAGATGGCGCCGACGGCCACCAGCATCTGGCGGTGCCAGCGGGTGCCCTGCCACCAGAAGTCGATCAGGATCAGCCGGACCCCGTTGAGGCCGTGGAACAGCACCGCGGCCACCAGGCCCAGCTCCATCAGGCCGACCAGCGGGGTCTTGTAGGTCGCGATCACCTCGGTGTAGGCCTCCGGGCTTACCCGCACCAGGGCCGTGTCGAGCACGTGGACAAACAGGAAGAAGAAGATCGTCGCACCGGTGATCCGGTGCAGCGCGAACGCCCACATTCCCGGGTCGCCCTTGTACAGACTCTGCCGCCGGAACCGCGTCGCATCCGACCGCGGCCCCGGCGCCGCAGTCGCATCGGCGGATGTCGCCGTCATCAGCGCCTCCAAATTTTCTGCAGCGGCCCGCTGCGCCCGGCTATACCGTGCGTACGGTCGCTCCGCAACGCCATCGCTGTCAATAAACCTCGGCAAGGACTCTAAACCCAACAACAGGTCCGAAACGACCACGCGAAAGTTACTGACGAGTAGCCAGGGCCTGCGACTACGCTGAAATTTGATCGTTGCTGACGGACGGACGAGGTGATGTGGTGCGCTCAGGTCGACAAGAGATCTGTTGAATGTCCCACGAAATTGACTGGGATATGTTGCGGCGCAACGCAATCGATGTTTCGGCTAATGCCTACGCGCCGTACTCGGGACTGCGCGTCGGCGCGGCCGGACTGACCGATGACGGCCGGGTCGTCACCGGCTGCAATGTGGAGAATGTCTCATATGGGCTGGGCCTGTGTGCTGAGTGCGCGGTGGTTTGCGGGCTCTACGCCGCCGGCGGCGGACGGCTGGTGGCGCTGTCGTGCAGCAACTCCGACGGAGATCTGCTGATGCCGTGCGGCCGCTGCCGTCAGGTACTGCTCGAACACGGCGGTTCCGAGCTGCTCATCGACCACCCGGCAGGGGCGCGGCCGTTGGCCGAGCTGCTGCCGGACGCTTTCGGGCCCGAGTTCTTGCCGAGAACCGCGCTGCCATGACCCTGCTGACCTCCTTCGACGCCCCGACGCTGATCGCCGCCAAGCGTGACGGCCACCGGCTGCCCGACGCCGGGATCGACTGGCTGATCGACGGCTACACGGCAGGGCTGGTCGCCGAAGAGCAGATGTCGGCGCTGCTGATGGCTATCTACCTGCGCGGGATGGACGCGGCCGAAACCGTGCGCTGGACCTCGGCGATGATCGCCTCGGGGGAGCGGCTGGACTTCACCGACTTGAGCCGCGACGGCAAGCCCCTGAAAACGGTGGACAAGCATTCCACCGGCGGCGTCGGCGACAAGATCACCCTGCCGCTGGTTGCCGTCGTTGCCGCCTGCGGAGCTGCGGTACCCAGCGCGTCGGGGCGCGGCCTGGGCCACACCGGCGGCACCTTGGACAAGCTGGAGTCGATACCGGGCTTCGAGGTGGCGCTGTCCACCCCGCGGCTGCGCGAGCAATTGGCCGGCGTCGGTGCGGCGGTCTTCGCCGCCGGCGCTCTGGCACCGGCCGACGCCAAGCTCTACGCGCTGCGTGACGTCACCGCCACCGTGGAATCGCTGCCGTTGATCGCCAGTTCGGTGATGAGCAAGAAGCTCGCCGAGGGCACCGCGGCCCTGGTCTTGGACGTCAAGGTCGGGTCGGGCGCGTTCATGCGCTCCGCTGAGCAGGCCGGGGAACTGGCCCAGATGATGGTTGGACTGGGCGCGGCGCACGGGGTCGCCACCCGCGCCCTGCTCACCGACATGAGCACGCCGCTGGGGTGCGCGGTCGGCAACGCCGTCGAGGTGGCCGAAGCCCTCGAGGTGCTGGCCGGCGGCGGCCCGGCCGATGTGGTGGCGCTGACGGTACGGCTCGCCGAAGAGATGCTGACCTTGGCTGGGATCGACGGTGTCGACCCGGCGCAGTCCCTGCGGGACGGCACCGCGATGGACCGATTCGGCGCGATGGTCGCCGCCCAGGGCGGGGATCTGGGGATGCCGTTGCCGGTGGGTGCGTGCTCCGAGACCGTGAACGCGCAGCGCGGCGGCTTCATGGGCGACATCGATGCGATGGCGGTAGCCCTGGCGGCATGGCGTCTCGGCGCGGGCCGGTCCCGGCCGGGGGAGCGGGTGCAGCACGGCGCCGGGGTGCGGATTCATCGCCGGCCGGGCGATCCGGTGGCGGCCGGCGACACCTTGTTCACGCTGTTCACCGACACCCCCGAGCGCATCGCCCCCGCACTGGCCGAGCTCGGCGGCGGCTACTGCGTCGGCGACACACCGCCGCAGCCGCGTCCGTTGATCATCGAGGCGACCCCATGATGAAGCCATGAGCACACCGGTGAGCCTGGAGACCGTGGGGCGGGTCCCCAAGGCGCTGCTGCACGATCACCTGGACGGCGGCCTGCGCCCGGCCACCGTCGTCGACATCGCCGGCCAGGTCGGCTACGACGACCTGCCGGAGACCGATCCCGAGGAACTGGCGACCTGGTTTCGAACCCGCTCCCACAGCGGCTCGCTGGAGCGTTATCTGGAACCGTTCAGTCACACCGTGGCCGTGATGCAGACCCCCGACGCGCTGTATCGGGTCGCTCGCGAATGCGTCGAGGATCTGGCCGCCGACGCCGTCGTCTACGCCGAGGTGCGATTCGCGCCCGAACTGCACATCGAGGGCGGGTTGTCGTTCGACGAGGTGACCGACGCGGTGCTGGCCGGATTCGCCGATGGCGAGCTGGATGCCGCGGCAGCCGGGCGGGAGATCACGGTGCGCTGCCTGGTCACCGCCATGCGCCACGCGGCGCTGTCCCGCGAGATCGCCGAGCTGGCCATCCGGTTCCGCGACAAGGGGGTGGTCGGTTTCGATATCGCCGGCGCCGAAGCCGGCTATCCGCCGAGCCGGCATCTGGATGCGTTCGAGTACATGCGTGACCACAACGCGCGCTTCACCATTCACGCCGGCGAGGCATTCGGGCTGCCCTCCATTCACGAGGCGATCGCGTTCTGCGGGGCCGACCGGCTGGGGCACGGGGTGCGCATCACCGACGACATCACCGTCGACCCGGAAGACCCATCAGGGACGGTGCGGCTGGGCCGGCTGGCGGCGATCCTGCGCGACAAGCGGGTCCCGCTGGAGCTGTGCCCGAGTTCCAATGTGCAGACCGGGGCGGTCGACAGCATCGCCGAGCACCCGTTCGATCTGCTGGCTCGCGCTCGGCTGCGGGTGACGGTCAATACCGACAACCGGCTGATGAGCGACACCACCATGAGCAAGGAGATGCTGGTGCTGGCCGAGACTTTTGGGTATGGCTGGGCCGATCTGCAGCGGTTCACGGTGAACGCGATGAAGTCGGCGTTCATCCCGTTCGATCAGCGGGTGCAGATCATCGAAGAAGTGATCAAACCGCAATATGCGGCATTGATCGACTGATTCACGGCCGAAACTGGCGAAGGCCGGACAATCGCGGTGGCGATTGCCCGGCCTTCGATCCCGGTATCAGTGCTCGGTGACGGTGGCTTCGGGGTCGCCCTCTTTCCAGGTGACGATGCCGTGCTCGAAAGTGGTCTGCTTGGACCCGTCGGCGTTGGTGGTCTCGTCGCTGGTCGGGTAGCCGAGCTTGCCCTGCGAACCGCCGAGTTCGTTCCACTTGTCGCGGATCTTGCCCCACACCACGTACGAACGGGTGGTGTGAACGATCACGCCGCCGTCGAACTGCTGGTAGATGCCGCCGTCGGGGTTCTTCTGCTCGGCACCGGTGGGCTCGCCCAGGTCCTGCTTGGCGGTCGCGTCCAGGGAGTCGAGCTTGGCCAGAATCGGCCCGGCGACGGTGTATTCCTTGCCATCGGCGCCGGTGATCACGGTGGAGCTGGCGGCGCTCTCCTCCGACGGAGAGTTGACCGCCGACGAAATCACCGAGCTGGCCGAAGACGCAACCGAGCTGGCCGAGCTCAGGGCCTCGCTGGTCTTCTCCTTGGCGGTGCCGTTGCAACCCGTGCCGATCAGCGCGACTCCCAAAACTGCTGCGGATACTGCTGCGGCCCGCTGTGTCGCCTTGCGCATGTGTAGTCCTTTCGAATTGGAAGGCCCCCGCAAACCGCACGGCTCGGCCCGAGTGTTATCGGGCCAGATGTTAGTCGTGAATATGACGACTCGGCAATGAATTGGAGTAATTGATTGCCGTAATTCGAAGTGAATTCCGCAGTAGTGACATGTCTTCCTGCGTGCGGCTTGCGCCCGTGCTGACGCGACCGGGCGGCGCAGCGTTATTCGCGCCGCAGCCGCGACTGCACGAACTGTTCGAGCTGCTCCCATTCCTTGACGGCGGGCGCGTAGGGGCGCTGCGGCTCGCTGACCGATTCACGGTCGAGGACGTAGCTGACCATCCGGCCCAGCGGACGGTCCGGCTGCAGCGTGTCGGCGACGACGCCGTCCTCGGCGTAGGTACCCACGTCCTGCAGGAACTCGACGGCCAGATCGAGCTGCTCCCGGTCCACCGCGTCAGGCCCGTCGGTGAGGTCGTCGGTCATTCCGGAGAGCACGTAGACGTTGTCATCGGTGATGTCGATCGACAGCGAACCGTCGGTGGCCGCGGTCCGGATGTCGTCGTAGGTGCTCAGATCCGACAGGTCGTGGTCATGCTCGTCGGCCAGGTAGCGGGCCAGGGCGCGCTCCGAACCGAACACGCTGATCCGGCCGTTGCGGCCCAGGAACACCGGCTGGTCGCCGAGGTAACAGCGCAGCGTGAAGAACGTCCCGTTGTCGGTGATGATCCGAATCGGGTCGATGCCCACCTTGGTCCAGAAGTTCGCGTCGCCGCCAAGCACCACCCGGTCGCCCGAGGCCCGCTCGGTTGTCGCGGCGGTCGGCTCGTCGTCACCGTTCTCTTCGTCGGCAGCCTCGGTGTCCTCGACGTCCTCGTCGGCCGGCTCCGGCTCGGCCGGGGCTTCTGCGGCCAGCTCATCGGCCGCCTGCGATGCCGCGGCGGCGTCGACGTCGGGCGTGGTGATGATCTCTTCGATCGCGGTCAGCACTCCGCCCCAGTTGCGGCCGATGATCTCGGCGATCAGCTCCCAGCGCTTGCGGCCGGCCCGGCCGGTGAAGTTGTCGACGCCGCCGGCCG
>LZME01000134.1 GCA_001673575.1 Mycolicibacter heraklionensis
GATCAACTGGGTCACCGTGTCCTGGGTGGCCACCGCATCATCGAGGATCGTGGAATCCAACGCCCGCCGGGTCCGCCCGGACAGGGCGCCGGTGGCTGCCACGACCGCTTTGACCGCCTCGAAGATCCGGTTCGGCCGGTCCGAGGCCGCCAGTCGGCGCCGCCAGTACGTCAGCGTCGTGGAGTGGAATGACCCGGCGGTGATCGGCAGCCCGCAGGCGGCTTTCCACCGCAGGTCGAAGGTCACGGCATCGACGGTTTCGTTGTCGGATAAGCCGTGCAGGGCCTGCAACGTGATCACCGACGCCATCACCTCGGCCGGCACGCTCGGGCGTCCCCGCCGCGACGGAAACAGATCGGCGAACATCTCCTCGGGAAACAACTCACCCCGATGCACGGCCAGGAACGCAAACACGCTCTCGGACTTCAGAAGATGCCCGGCCACCGATTCGGCATCCAACAACTCACGCTGATCATCAGAGCGACCCTGCACCCACCAATCATCCCCAAAACCCCAGGACAACCCCGCCCGGCACGCCGGATTAATTCAGCAGACTCCTAGCCGTGGTCCGGCGTTTGGCGGCGAACTTTTCGTTGCTGGCAAACAGTAGCCGGGCGTAATCTTTCATCAGATGGATGGGTGCAGCTGGCACCAAACCGCCTGTTGCATAACAGAAAGGTTACGAAATGAGTACAGTCCATTCATCAATCGAACACCACCCTGATCTGTTAGCTCTGCGGGCACGGTACGAGCGCGCCGCCGAGTCGATGACGGCTCAGGGAACCTTCGGATTGACGTTGCTGGCGGCCGTCTACGGGGCGGTATCCCCGTGGATTGTCGGGTTCGAGGCGACCACCAGGTTGACCATCACGAACCTGGTCGTCGGGCTCTGCGTCGCCTTCCTGGCGTGCGGGATGGCGGCGGCGCTCGATCGCATGCACGGGCTCGCGTGGACCCTGCCAGTCTTCGGGGTGTGGTTCATCGCGTCGCCCTGGATTCTGATGCACGGAACGCCGAGCACCGAGATGATCTGGTCCAACGTGATCACCGGTGCGCTGTTGACGATCCTGGGCCTCAATGCCGCGTACTTCGGTATGCGGGCGCGCAGCGAGTCAGCCCGGCACGCCTGACGAACCCATCACGAATAGTCCCCCGCAGGCGGGTGGGCCCCAATGACCGCCGACGGCTAACCGCAGACGGCGCCGTTGGCCGCGGAGCCCACCAGCTTGCGGTACTTAGCGAGCACGCCGGTGGTGTAACGCGGCGGCGGCGGAGTGAAACCCTCAGCGCGCGCCGCGAATTCATCGGGATCCGCCACCACGTCCAGGGTCGCGTTCGCCACGTCGAGGCGGATCTTGTCGCCGTCGCGCAGGAACGCAACGGGTCCGCCGTCCACCGCCTCGGGGGCGATGTGGCCGACGCACAGGCCGGTGGTGCCGCCGGAGAACCGACCGTCGGTCAGCAGCAGGACGTCCTTACCGAGACCGGCGCCCTTGATGGCCCCGGTGATCGCCAGCATCTCCCGCATCCCGGGCCCGCCCTTGGGGCCCTCGTAGCGGATCACCACGGCGTCGCCGGCGCTGATGGTGCCGTCTTCCAGCGCGTCCAGCGCCGCCCGCTCGCCATCGAAAACCCGTGCGGTGCCTTCGAACACGTCGGTGTCGAAGCCCGCGGACTTGACCACCGCGCCCTCCGGCGCCAGTGATCCGCGCAGAATGGTGATGCCGCCGGTGGGGTGGATCGGGTTGGTCAACGCGTGTAGCACCTTGCCGTCGACGACCGGGGGATTGAGCTCGGCGATGTTCTCCGCCATCGTCTTTCCGGTGACGGTCATGCAGTCGCCGTGCAGCAGACCGGCTTCCAGCAGGGTCTTCAACATGACCGGCACCCCACCGATCTTGTCGATGTCGTACATGACGTGCGCCCCGAACGGCTTGACGTCGGCTAGGTGCGGCACCTTGGCGCCCACCCGTGAGAAGTCGGCCAGGGTCAGGTCCACCTCGGCCTCGCGGGCGATCGCCAGCAGGTGCAGCACCGCGTTGGTCGATCCGCCGAACGCCATCACCACCGCGATCGCGTTCTCGAACGCCTCTTTGGTCAAGATGTCGCGGGCCGTGATGCCACGGCGCAGCAGCTCCACCACGGCCTGGCCGCTGGCGCGGGCGTAGCCGTCACGGCGCCGGTCGATCGCCGGCGGGGAGGCGCTGCCGGGCAGCGACATGCCCAGCGCCTCGGCCGCACTGGCCATGGTGTTGGCGGTGTACATGCCGCCGCAGGCGCCCTCGCCGGGACAGATCGAGCGCTCGATGATGTCGACGTCCTCTTGGGACATCAGACCGCGCGAACAGGCGCCGACCGCCTCGAACGCGTCGATGATCGTGACCTCGCGCTCGGTGCCGTCCGACAGTTTTGCGTAGCCCGGCATGGTCGAGCCCGCGTAGAGGAAGACCGAGGCCAGGTTCAGGCGTGCCGCGGCCATCAACATCCCCGGCAGCGACTTGTCGCAACCGGCCAGCAACACCGAGCCGTCCAACCGTTCGGCGCACATCACGGTCTCAACGCTGTCGGCGATGACCTCGCGGGAGACCAGTGAGAAGTGCATGCCCTCATGGCCCATCGAGATGCCGTCGGAGACCGAGATGGTGCCGAATTCCAGCGGGTAACCACTGGCCTGAAGGACGCCCTCTTTGGCGGCCTTGGCCAACCGGTCCAGCGACAGGTTGCAGGGCGTGATCTCGTTCCACGACGAGGCCACACCGATCTGGGGTTTGGCGAAGTCGTCGTCGCCCATGCCGACGGCACGCAACATGCCGCGGGCGGCGGTCTTCTCCAGGCCGTCGGTGACGTCACGACTGCGCGGTTTGATGTCGACGGACGCCCCGACGGCGTCGCTGCTCGGCGAATTCACCAGCTCAGTATGCCGGTAGGGTCGGACCGGGCAAAACGAATAAATACCCCAAGGGGGTATGCGCTAAAGTGGGCGCATGAGATCGGTTCTTACCGTCGTCGTCGCGGCCATTGTCAGCGTGGCCGCCGGCGGTTGTCACCACGCGTCCACTCCGGCGCCCGAATCGTCGTCCAGTGCGGCAGGTATGGCCTCCGGCAGCCCCGCCGACGTGAGGTTTCTGGAAGACATGGTGATCCACCACCAGCAGTCCCTGGAGCTGGCGGCCATGGTGTACAGCCAGAGCGGCAACCCGGCGCTGGTGGCATTCGCCGATCAGAGCGCCACCCAGCAACGCACCGAACTGCAGGGTTGTCAGGCGCAGCTGTTGCAGTGGGAGGTCCCCGGCGGGCGCTCCGAGCAGGACCGGGCCGCTGACATTCCCGGCATGGTGGACAAGGCCGTCATCGACAAGCTGCACAGTCTGCGCGGACCGGCATTCGACACCCTGTGGCTGCAAACCATGATCGCCCACCAGCGTGGCGCGATCACGCTGGCGCAGAACCAGATTCAACATGGCGAGAGTCCCGAGGCGATCAGTATCGCGCAATCACTCCTGCCGTTTCAGCAAGCCGAGATCAACCAGATGAACCAACTGTTGGGGGCGCCATGACCACCGATGCTCCGGGATACTCCCCGCGCAAAGACAACTACGCCAAACGGATGCGGCGCATCGAGGGCCAGGTGCGTGGCATCGCCAAGATGATCGAAGAGGACAAGTACTGCATCGACGTCCTCACCCAGATCAGTGCGGTGAACAGTGCGCTGCGGTCTGTGGCGCTGAACCTGGTCGACGAACACCTGGCGCACTGCGTCAGCGGGGCAGTCGCGACCGGCGGCCCGGAGGGCGACGCCAAACTCGCCGAAGCCTCGGCAGCGATTGCGCGGTTAGTTCGTTCCTGACCCTCGCGCCGTTACCATGTGAGCCAGCAGTTACCGGGAGCGCCCTGCGCCACACACCACTCGACGCTGCCCCCAATACATGACTGTTGAAACCGGAAATGCCCGATTGAGGCCGTGGACGCCACAGACCACGGCGCGGTTGGCGATTCTGTCCGCCGCGGCGTTCATCTACGCCACCGCCGAGATCCTGCCGGTCGGTGCGCTGCCTGCGATCTCGGCCGGTCTGGACGTCAGCGAGGCGCTGGTCGGGACGTTGCTGGCCTGGTACGCGGTGGTGGCAGCGGCGACGACGCTTCCGCTGGTGCGCTGGACCGCGTTCTGGCCGCGCCGCCGGGTGCTGCTGCTCACCCTGATCTGCCTGACCGCTTCCCAGGTGATCTCGGCGCTCGCGCCGAACTTCGCCGTGTTGGCCGGCGGCCGGGCGCTGTGCGCCGTCACGCACGGCCTGATGTGGTCGGTGCTGGCGCCTATCGCCACCCGACTGGTGCCACCCAGCCATTCGGGCCGCGCGACGACAGCGATTTATGTCGGCACCAGCCTCGCGCTGGTGGTCGGCATCCCGCTGACCTCGGCGATGAGCCTGCTGTGGGGATGGCGGCTGGCCGTAGTGGTGATCACGGTGGCGGCCGCGGCCATCACCTTGGCAGCCCGATTCGCGCTGCCGGCCCTGGTGCTCAGCACCGACCAGCTGGCGCTGGTCGGCAACCATCACCATCGCAACGGGCGCCTGGTGGCGGTGAGCACGCTGATGTTGATCGCTGTCACCGGGCACTTCATCTCCTACACCTTCATCGCGGTGATCATCGGTGACGTGGTCGGTGTGCCGGGGGCGCGCCTGGCCTGGTTGCTCGCGGCGTTCGGTGCGGCCGGGTCGCCGGGCTGCTGCGGCGGATCAGCCAGGGCTGATCCACAACCGAGCGTGAGACTCGCGGCCAAGCCAGCCGCGCTGAGCCACGCGCCGAACTGCGCGAGCTTCCATCCCGACATCTACCTACCTCCGGTCACGATCTTGATCCCAGTGTCTCACAGGATGGTTGCCAGCTAACTCTCGAAGAGGGCGATACGCGGCGCGAGATGCGCGAGCCAACGCCCTTGACCATTAGTTTTAATCGTCGGCGACGTGGCGAACGTTACCGCCCCAGGAACGTCAGGGAACGACGAACAGGCGCTTGCTGGCCGCGATGCCGACCGCGGCGACGCCGACCAGCAGTGCTGAGGCCGCCAACATGGCCGAGGTCCCGGCCCGCTCGAACAGCAGCCCGCCGGCCAGCGAGCCGCCGGTGATGCCGACCTGAAACGCCGTCACGTACAGCCCCGATGCACCATCGGGGTCGTCGGGCGCGGTGCGCATCGCCGCCGACTGCAGCATCGGCGACACCGCCATCGCCCGAGCTCGCACCCGGGTTACCCGCCGCGCCCGAGGGCGTCCCCCCGGGTCCGGACCCGCAGGCAGTTCCGGCCGGCTCGGCAGACCCGGCAGCCCCGGGGCAGCCCGGTGCGGTGCCGGCCGCCGCCTCCGGACCGGTCGTGGGGCAGAACCCGGAGCCGTTCACTGGCACGGCGCCGTTCCTGCCGCCGTCGTTCAACCCCGTCAACGGCTCGATGGTGGGTGTCGCCAAGCCGATCATCATTGACTTCCAGCGGCCGATCGCCGACAAGGCAATGGCCGAGCAGGCGATCCACATCTCGTCGAACCCGCCGGTGTCCGGCAAGTTCTATTGGATGACGCCCAGCCAGGTGCGGTGGCGTCCGCTGAACTTCTGGCCCGCCCACACCGTCGTCAACATCGACGCAGGCGGCACCAAGTCGAGCTTCCGCACCGGTGACTCCCTGGTGGCCACTGCCGATGACAAGACGCACCAGATGACGATCACCCGTGACGGCAAGGTGGAGAAGACCTTCCCGATGTCGATGGGGATGAGCGCTGGTGGGCACGAGACCCCCAACGGCACCTACTACGTGCTGGAGAAGTTCCCCACGGTGGTGATGGACTCCTCCACCTACGGCGTGCCCGTGAACTCCAGTTGGGGATACAAGCTCACCGTGCAGGATGCGGTCCGGATCGACAACAGCGGCGGCTTCGTGCACAGCGCGCCGTGGTCAGTGGCCGATCAGGGCAAGCGCAACGTCAGCCACGGCTGCATCAACCTCAGCCCGGCCAACGCCAAGTGGTTCTACGACAACTTCGGCAGCGGCGATCCGGTCGTGGTGAAGAACTCCGTCGGTAGCTACACCAAGAACGACGGTTCCCAAGACTGGCAGATGTAGGGCGCGCGCCCTCAACTGCTCGCGCTAGGCACCTGGCGGTGCTCAGTTCCAGATTCGGACTCGCGAAGCGGGCTCGAGGTACAGCGCGTCGTCTGGCGTGACGCCGAAGGCGTCGTAGTAGGCGTCCATGTTGCGGATCACTCCGTTGCAGCGGAACTCCGGCGGAGAATGCGGATCCACCGCCAGGCGCCGGATCGCCTCGGCGTCACGGGATTTCGTGCGCCACACCTGCGCCCAGCCGAAGAAAACGCGCTGGGTGCCGGTCAAGCCGTCGATCACCGGAGCCTCGGTGCCGGCCAGTGACAGCTGGTAGGCGAGCAGAGCAATGGAAAGCCCACCCAGATCACCGATGTTCTCCCCGACGGTGAACGCGCCATTCACGTGTCGGTCGCCATCCAGTTCACGCGGCACATAGTTCTCGTACTGGGCGATCAACGCGCGTGTGCGGGAACCGAATTCGGCGCGGTCGGCGTCGGTCCACCAATCGACCAGGTTGCCGTCACCGTCGTACTTGGCGCCCTGGTCGTCGAAACCGTGCCCGATCTCGTGGCCGATCACCGCGCCGATACCGCCGTAGTTGGCCGCGTCATCGGCGTCGGCGTCGAAGAACGGCGGTTGCAGGATCGCGGCGGGGAAGACGATCTCGTTCATCCCCGGGTTGTAATAGGCGTTCACGGTCTGCGGTGTCATGAACCATTCGTCGCGGTCCACCGGCTGGCCCAACTTAGCCAGTTCGCGGTCGTAGTTGACCGCATAGCCGCGCAGGTAGTTGCCGTAGAGGTCAGCTGGGTCGGTGACCAGCGCGGAGTAGTCCCGCCACTTTGCGGGATAGCCGACCTTGGCGGTGAACTTGTCCAGTTTGGCCAGCGCCCGCTCGCGTGTTTCCGGGGTCATCCAGTCCAGGTTGGTGATGCTTACCCGGTAGGCCTCGCGCAGATTTCCTACCAGCTCGTCGATGCGTGCCTTGGCGTCCGGCGGGAAATGCTTTGCCACGTAAAGCTTTCCGACGGCGTCGCCCATCAAAGACTCCACCACGGACACGCCACGCTTCCAGCGGTCCCGGATCTGTTCGGTGCCCGACAGCCGGCGTCCGTAGAACTCGAAGTCCTCGGCGACCAGTTCTTCGGTCAGCAGTCCGGCGCGCGCATGAATGACCCGCCACCGTGCCCAGTCCTGCCAGTCGGCGAAATCCGCGCTCTCCCACAATGCGGCGAACGCCGTCAGGAAATCGGGTTGCCGCACCACCAGCTCGTCGGCAGCCGCGAAGGCGACGCCGAGAGCACCCACCCAGCCGGCCCAGTCGAAGCCAGGCGCCTCGGCCGGCAGCTCGGCGAACGTGCGCAGGTTGTAGGTCAGCTCGGCGTCGCGGCGCTTCACCACATCCCAGTGCGCGCCCGCCAACCGGGTCTCCAATGCCACAATGCGTGCCGCGGTCGCGGCGTGCTCGTCCGGTTCCCCGCCGTAGACCAGAGCGAACATCGCTGCGATGTGCCGCGGGTAGGCCGCCAGGATCTCGGCGTGCTGCTCCTCGCGGTAGTAGGACTCATCGGGCAGCCCGATGCCCGACTGATTCAGGTGCAGCAGGTAGCGAGTCGAGTCTTTCGAGTCGGTGTCCACGTAGAGCCCGACGCCGCCGCCGACGCCGGTGCGCTGGCCTGCGGCCACCGCCCGCGCCAAGGCCTCGCGGTCACCGGCGTCGTCTATCGCGGCCAGCTCCTGGCGCAGCGGCTCCACCCCGCGCTCGCGGACGGTCTGCTCGTCGGTGAAGCTGGCGTAGAGGTCGCCGATCCGGCGCGTGTCGGTATCGGCCGCATCCGCACTCGCCGCGGCCGACTCGCCGGCCTCGGTGAGCAAGTCGCGGACCTGGATCTCGGCGCGATCGAACAAAGCGCGAAAGGCTCCATCGGTGGCACGGTCCGGTGGCATCTCGTAGCCCTCGAGCCACCGGCCGTTGACATGACCGAACAGATCGTCCTGCGGGCGGACAGCGCTATCTATATGGGTGAGATCAAGGCCGGAACGGGTGGCTGGTGAGGTCACCGTCCCATCCTTCCACGACGGAAGCTGCAGCTCTCCTGTAGCGTCACCGCCATGCCTGACGAGCAGCAACCCGACGACGCCACCGAGGTGGACTCTGAGATCACCGAGCTCGACGACGTCACTGTAGAGAGCACCGAGGACCCGGCCGCTGCAGAGCACGTCCACGAAAAGGCGCCAGCGAAGGCCGGCAAAAAGAGCGCCCACAGCAAGCCGGCAGCGGCGGCCTCGAGCGGCGGCATCTCCGGCTACGGGTGGGGGTCGGTGGCCCTCGCTCTGGTCGCGGTGGCCGCGGTGATCTTCGGCGGGATCACCTGGCGCATGCACCACAATGACGCCAAGGAGCGCGCACACCGCAGTCAGGTGCTGCAGACCGCGGCCAGCTGGACCAGCGTGCTGATCAACTTGAACGCCGAGAATGTCGAAAAGGGCATGGCGCGGCTGCGCGACAAGACCGTCGGCGAACTCAACAGCGAGTTCGATGCCGCCTTGGCGCCCTACCGTGACGTGGTGCAGCGAATCCAGTCGCGCAGCACCGGCCGGATCGAAGCCGTCGCCATCGAGCTCGAGCACCACGATCTCGACGAGCCGGCCGCGACCGGCAGCGACAAGCCGTCGAACCCCGGCCGTACCGACCCGGTGATGGTGATCGCCACCTCGATCGCCGAGAACGTCGGCGGTAGGCCCCAGACCGTGCACTGGGCATTACACCTCGACGTCACCGACGTCGCCGGCAATCTGATGATCTCCCGATTGAGGTCGATTCGATGAGCAAGCTGGAACTTCTGAAAACGCAATCCCTGTGGCGGATGGTGGCCGTCGACATCGCCGCGCCGCTGGCCGCGGTCGGCGGCCTGCTGCTGGTGGGGCTGACGCTGGACTGGCCGGTCTGGTACGTGTCGCTGTGCTCGGTGCTGATCCTGCTGATCGTCGAGGGCATGGTGGTCAACTTCGTGCTGCTGCGCCGCGACGCGGTCACGGTCGGCACCGACAATGAGCGGCCCGGCCTGCGCTTCGGGGTTGTCGGCCTGGCAACGGCCGCGTTGGTGGCCGCGGCAGTGCTCGGGTACCTGCGCTGGACCGTTCCGGACCGCGACCTGGAAGCCGACTCGGGTGAGGCGGTCAAGACCGCCGTCGCCATGGCCGAAGCTGCGGCCACCGTCTCGCCGGCCAACCCGGACGCATCCATCGAGAAGGCTGCGACCTACATGGTGCCGGACCGGGTCAACGCGTTTCGGGAGAGCATCGGCCGGACCGCCACCGACATGGCCAACCGCAACATCGCGGTCGAGGCGCAGACGCTCAGCGCCGGAGTCGAGGCGCTCGGGCCGTCGGCCGCGCGGGTCGCAGTCGTGATGCGCAGCGTCCAGACAGTGGCGAACCAGCAGGTCAAGCAGTCGGTTGTGCCGGTGCGGGTGACCCTGACCAAGCGCGGCGGTCAGTGGCTGGTCTTGGAGATGTCCCCGATCCACGCTCGCTGACGCGAGGGCGTAGCGCCCGGCGTCAGACGACGTCGGGCGACTCGCGGGTCTGCAGCTTGACGAAGCGGTCGGACAATCGGCGCATCCGGATCATCAGCGAGGCCGGCGGGCTGACCGTGCCACTGAGGTATTCGCCGAGCGTGTCGGCCGGGACCCCGACCCGTGAGGCGAACTCGTGCTGGCTCAGCCCCGACCGCTCGATCAGCACCCGCATGTGACGCGCGACCTCCGCGCGCTCGTTGGCCTCCAGGTGGGCCCGGGTACGGGCCAGGACCTCCGACAGGGCTTTGGCGATACCGAAGGATTCGGTGCCCTCCAGCACCTCTTCGACCTGGCGCGCGGTGCGGCCGTAGGGATCGCGCTTGAGTGCCACCACGATCAGCTGCCAGGTGGAGATGTCGCCGGTCTGCAGCGCAGCGCGGATGGCCGACGTGGGCCAGAACTCGACCGGCCGGTCGGTGTCGCCGGACGGCTGCCGGGGCAGCGGCCCACGGCGTCGGTCCGCGGCCAACGTCACCTCGCCTCCTCCAGCATCGCCACGGCAACTGCCAGGCAGCGCCCTTGGACGTGTTCCCAATCCGTACTAGCCCCAAGCGCATCGTCGCCGGAGGTGTAGTCGCCGCGTGCGGTGGGCTCCGGATCGGCGAGTCGACATACCAGCTGGGTGGCCATCCAGTGTCCGTCGGCTGGTTGACCAGAGTAGTACGCGTCAATTCCGCGAAGGGCCCCAGCAACGGTTTTCGGGCCCAGCGCATCGGCGAGCTCAGCCAGCCCGGCGTAGTCGCGCGGGCTGTTGCGTGCCAGCACCAGGTAGCCCGCCAGGCGCAGCGTTTCCGCGCCGGTGGGGATCTGTAGCCGGTCTCCGGTGGGCAGTTGGACGGCGGCGGCCTCCATCGGACGGCACCGGGTCAACGCCGGGACATCGAGCCCGATCTCGGTGGCCACCCATGACTCGGTTTCCAGCGCGTCGAGGGCGATGGCGAGCCGACGGCGCCACACGGTGACCGGGTGAACGGGACGGATGGTGCGGGGCTGCGCCCGGACGGTACCGGTACGCGACTGCCAGCCGCCGGTCAGCCGGGCCAGCGCGTGGCTGACCATGGTGCCGCCGGAGGGAGCCGGCTCGGTAGCGACCGGCACCGCCTGGATCTTGCTGGTAGCCATCTCGGCAACGCCGCAGCCGCGCAGTGCCAGCGGGTCGCTGACACAGACGGCGTCGGGAACCAGACCTTTGAGCCGGGCCGCCGACTTGACCACAACACGAAGGTCGGCGCTGGGGGTGATCAGGGTCGAGATGTCATCGGGTATCACCACAACGTCACCCAAATCCACTGTGGGTAGCGGTTTTTCGAAGTCGACCGACGGCAGGATTCGGGCCAGCCAGCGTGGCAGCCACCAGTTCCACTCGGCGAACATCGCCATCAGTGCCGGAACCAGCACCAACCGCACCACGGTGGCGTCGACCGCGATCGCCACCGCGCAGGCCACCCCCAGCTCGGCGACCAGCGGCATCCCGGCAAACGCGAAGCCGATGAAGACCGCGATCATGATCAGGGCGGCGCTGGTGATGGTGCGTGCGCTGGTGCTGACCCCGTAGGCGACGGCGTCGTGGGTGTTGCCGGTCTGCAGGAAACGCTCGCGGATGCGGGTCAGCAGGAAGATCTCGTAGTCCATCGACAAGCCGAACGTCATCGCCAGCACGAGTGGCGGGATGAACGTGTCGATGGACCCGGTCGATGCGAAGCCGAACCGTTCCAGCCAGCCCCACTGGAACACCGCGACCAGGCTTCCGTACGCGGCAGCCACCGACAGCACCGTCATCACGACGCCCTTGACCGCCAGCAACACCGACTGAATCGAGACCAGCAACATCAGGAAGGCGATCAACGCCACGAACACGAACACCATCGGTTCGGCCGCTGCGACCCGGTCATCGAAGTCCTTGATCAACGCGGTCGGTCCACCGACATCCACCTGCACTGCCGCCGAGCCGGCCGCTTCCGGCAGGTGTTCGCGCATCCAGTCGACGGTTGTCCGCGCGGCCATGTCCTCGGGATCGACGGACAACACCGCAGACAGCAGGCCGCTGTTGTCGTCGTTGCCGAAGACCGGCGGGGACACCGAAGCGATGTTCGGGGCCTGCGACATCTCCTGGCGGATCGCGGCAAACGTTTCGGCATGGGCCGGTGCCGACGCATGCGCGCCGGGGATGGTCACCAACACCCGGATCGGTCCCAGCGCACCCGGACCCAGGGCTTGGGCTGCCGCGGCCACCCCGCCCCGGATCTCGTGGGAGGAGTCGAACTGACGAAGCATGCTGTTGCCCAGCGACAGCGACAGCGCCGGCGCCGCGAGCGCCAGCAGGAATCCCGCTGCCACCAATGCCGAGGCCCAGGGACGCCGCATCACCGAAGCCGTCCAGCTGGTCCAGAACCGTGACTGGACGGCCTGGGGGCTGCGCGCCCAGTGCAGCAGCGCCGACCGCTTGGCCACTGCCCGGCCGAACACGGCCAGCACCACCGGGGTCAGGCTGACCGACGCCAGCACCGCCACCGAGACAGCCAGGATCGCTCCGGTCGCCATCGACACCAGCACCGGCGTGTTGATGAGATAGATCCCGGTCAGGGAGGCCACCACGGTCAGACCCGACAGCACCACCGCCAGCCCCGACGTCGCCATCGCCGCATCGACGGCCTCCTGCGGTTGGCGGCCGGCCCGCAGTTCTTCGCGGTAGCGCATCAGTATGAAAAGCGAGTAGTCGATCGCCAGGGCGATCCCGAACATCGACACCGTCGACGTGACGAACACCGACATCGTGGTGAACAACGACAGCAGATAGACCAGCCCCATGGTGACGATCACCGTGCCGATCCCCAACGCCAGCGGGATTGCGGCGGCCGCCAGTGAGCCGAACACAGCCAGCAACACGACCAGCACGATCGGCAGGTTCCATCGCTCGGCCGCGCCGATGTCCTGTTTGGTCTTCGCCGACGCTGCGGCGCCGAGCGCGCCCTGCCCGATCACGTAGAGGCTCACCGAACCGTTCTCGACCCGGCCGGGATGTTCGCCTTCCACGCCCAGCTTGGTGCGCAGCTTCTTGGCGACATCGACCGCGCCGGTGTTGTTGAAGTCCACTCGCAGGGACACCACATACGGCCGGTCGGGCCGTGGCGGCGGCTGCGTCGTATCCGGCAGCACCGTCACGCTGGGAACTTCGCCGGCGGCCCGCTGGAGCAGCGCGACGGCGTCTTTCATGTCCCGGTAGGTGGCGTCGGCGCGGGGTGCGGCCACCAAGGCCAGCGGTGAGGCGCCCTGCTCGGGAAAATGGTCCTCGAGCTGGTACTGCACATGCAGCGACTGCGATCCCTGGACCTCGAAGCCTCCACCGGTGAGGTGGCCGGACTGGGTGGCGGCCAGGTAGAGCGAGGGGATCACAGCAAGTAACCACCCTGTGAAGACCACCCAGCGGAATCTGCGCAGGTTGCTGCTGAAGCGCATCATGAACTGCTGGATTTCGTCTCTCCCCGCTCTCGCCCGCACTGGTGCGTCGCGTGCTGCGAGCCTACCGCAGCACCCAATGTCGCTGGCCGTTTCTGTCGCCTCTGAGCTGCTCCGATGCCGTCCGGGAACCACACTGTGACCAGGCTGACCTGTGCTCGGGTGGCGGCATCAAGTGGTTACTGTCAGGATGGGCGAAAGGCCGTCTTTCGATCTGCCGTTGCTGCCGGGGGGGCATCGCGCGCACACCAGACCATCGTCGAAGCGTCGTCCGCAATGTGGCGGGACTCGTCGGGGCCGATCGGAGATCTCGCCAGCCGTGAGGAGAATTCGTGAACATCACCCGCGCCACCGTGCGTCGCAGTCTGTCGGGCAAGGGCGTCCTTGCGGGCGTGCCTGTCCTTCTGGGCGGGGCCGTCTCGGCCGCGCTGCTGGCCACCCCGTCGGCGCCCTCGGCGACCGCCGCAAAAGACCCGTGCGTGGCCAGCGAGATCGCCCGGACCGTGGGCAAGGTCGTTACCTCGACCGGTGACTACCTGGACTCGCACCCGGACACCAACCAGGTGATGACCGGTGCACTGCAGCAGCAGCCCGGCCCGCAGACGCTGGCAAACCTGAAGGCGCACTTCGACGCCAACCCGAAGGTCGGCGACGACCTCGCCAAGATCACTGCGCCGGTTCAGGAGGTCACGGACCAGTGCAAGCTGGCGATCAGCCTGCCGCAGGTGCTCGGGCTGCTGCAGGCCGTGCAGGCTCAGGGCGGCCTGCCGGGTGGCGGACTGCCTGGTGGCTTGCCCGTAGGCGGCCTGCCGGTGACCGGCCTACCGGTGAGCGGACCTCCGGCCGGTGCGGTGACCCAACCGATCGCGGTTCGCTGAGGACCGGCGCGTACTCGTCGGTGTCGTGGTCGGCCGCGTTGTCGGTGCGGAAGACGAAGAAGAACACCGCCCAGCCGGCGGCTGAGATCAGCACCCAGCTGATCATCCGATAGATCAGCACGGCAGAGATGGCGTCCGGCAGCGTCAGCCCGCTCGACACCAGGCCCGGCACCAACACGGCCTCCACCACCAACAGGCCACCGGGGATCAGGGGAATCGTCCCCGCCGCGCGGGCGGCGGCGTACGCCACCGTCAAACCGGCGACCGATGCCCGCCCACCGGTGGCATAGGCGGCGCACGCCAGGCAGGCGACGTCGGCGACCCAGTTGAACAGCGACCAGCCGAACGCCGTCGACAGGTCCCGGCGGCCCAGGCTCACCGACTCCAGTTGGCTCAGCAGCCGACGCCAGGTCGCCAGCCCGGCGTCCACGGGCCGGGCGCGCATCGAGTTGAACCAGGACAGCACGCGAACGCCGATGCCGTCGATCAACTCCGGTCGGGTGGCGACCGCCTGCGCCAGCAGCAGCAGCGCGATGAACCCGCAGAGGGTGAACAACAGTGAGAACGGGTTGCTGCGCGCCCCGAGGAGGAACGCGCCGCCGAGGCCCAGCACGGCCAGTCCGACGGCCTGCAGGACCCCCGACATCACCAGCTGCCATGACGCCACCACCGGAGTCGCGCCCCAACGGCGTTGCTGCCGGTACAAGAAGGTCGCCGACAGCACCGGGCCGCCGGGCAGGGTGGTGGACAGCGAGTTGGCGGCGTAGAAGGCGGCCTCGGACTGCCGCTGGGACACGTGCACACCGGCCGAGCCCAGGAGTGTCCGCTGGATCTGCGCGAAGCTGTGCATTGATGCCGCCGCGGCCACTGCCGCTCCGAGGAGCCAGCGGGCGTCGGCGCGGCCGAGACTGCGCCACGCGGCGGAAACCTGGTCCCACACCAACACGAGTTCGACCGTGAGCACCACCGCGACCAGACCCACCAGGACTGGGCGCACCCACCGGGATTTGCCGCCTGGGCGCTGTGAAGACGAGGCTTCTCGCCCGCCGACGCCATGAACGACGACGTCGGGATCGACGCGGTCGTGCGAAACGGAGGCGTGGGGCACGAATTTAAAGGTTAGCCGCGGTAGGTCGATATTCGGCTACCTGATGTGCACCCGCTGCGGCATCGTTACGCTACCGGAATGTCAGCCAGCGCAGACGAATCCGTACATCCGACGGTGCGAAAGGCGGCCGCGTGGGCCTGGCGCTTGCTCGTGCTGTTCGCCGCGGCACTGCTGGTGCTGCTGATCATGCGACGCCTCGAAGTGATCGTCGTCCCGGTAGCCATCGCAATGATGATGTCGGCGCTGCTGCTGCCTGGCGTGGACTGGCTGTCCCAGCACGGGGTGCATCGGGGACTTGCGGTCTTCCTGCTGCTGCTGAGCGGTCTGGCCGTGCTTGCCGCGTTGCTGAGCTTTGTCGTCGACCAGTTCATCGACGGGGTACCCGAACTGGTAGAGCAGGTCACCCAGGTGATCAATTCGACCCAGCACTGGTTGGTCGAAGGTCCGCTACATCTGAGCCGTGAACAGATCGACAGCGCCGGCGACAGTGTGGTCAACGGTCTGCGCAACAACCAGGCCAAACTGACCAGCGGTGCGCTGTCGACAGCCGAGACCATCACCAAGATCTTCACCGGCGCCTTCGTGGTGCTGTTCACGCTGATCTTCTTCCTCTACGGCGGTCGCGACATCTGGCGGTTCACGGTGAAGTTCTTCCCGAGCCAGGTGCGCGCCACCGTGCACGCAGCCGGCATCGCGGGATTCGAATCACTGATCGGCTATGTGCGGGCCACGTTCCTGGTGGCGTTGGTCGACGCCCTCGGTATCGGCATCGGCTTGGCCGTCATGGCCGTGCCTTTGGCGTTGCCGCTGGCCTCGTTGGTGTTCCTGGGGGCCTTCATCCCGCTGGTCGGTGCGGTGCTCACCGGATTGCTGGCCGTGCTGGTCGCCCTGATCGCCAAGGGGTGGATCTACGCTCTGGTCACCCTGGGGCTGATCATCGCCGTCAACCAACTAGAAGCCCATGTACTGCAGCCGCTGGTCATGGGGCGTGCCGTATCGATCCATCCGCTGGCGGTGGTGTTGGGCATCTCCACCGGCGGCATCCTGGCCGGCATCGTCGGTGCGCTGCTCGCGGTCCCGACCATCGCGTTCATCGACCGGGCGGTGCGGGTTCTGGTCGGAGCCTCGGATTCGGGCACGCCGGAAGATGCGGATGCCTTAGAAGGCGTGGCAGACGATACGCCCGACCCCGAAGCCAGCGACGTCAGTAGCGACCCTCCCGACGCAGCAGTTCAGCAGCGCTGAGACCGCCGGCGGCACCGCGCCGCTGGGGGCTCTGCGGGTTGTCTGCCGCATCGTCGCCGGGCTGATCGCCGACCGCGGTGAACTTCTCGGTGGCCGGGTTCTCGGGGTCCTGAGCCGGGATCGCCGTCGTGGGAGCATTCTCGGTGTTGTCTCCGCCGGCAGGTGTGGGCAGCGACCGGGTTCGCTCGTCGGACGCCTCCGGCTCAGTTTCACCCTGCCTGCCGCGTCGGGCCTGCGACGCGTCACGGCCGCCGCGCAGTTCACCCAGCCACGACTCGATTTCGCGTTCCTCACCCGGTCCCGCGGATTCCTTGGCGGGGGACGTCACCCGCTCGGTCGCCGGGTCGGCCGCCGAGAAGCGGGTGGTAGGCGGCTCGGCCGGGCCGGTGTTGATCCGGTTGGTCCGGGCGTTGGACGGATTGCCGCTCACCGGCCGGGTCGGAAGCTGTTCTGCGGGACGCCGTGCCGGGGCAGCGCGGCCCGGGGCGGGATGAGTGGGGTCGTGCGTCGGCCGCGGGGCGGGCGCACCGGCCGGGGCCGGCGCGACGGTTGCCGTCGCAGGTCGGCGGGTCACCCGGCGCCGCTCGTCGGGCAGCCGGATTTCGCCCAGACCGATCCGGTTCTGCAGGCGCTTCATCCAGCGGGGCGCCCACCAGCAGTCGTCGCCGAGCAGCTTCATCACCGCCGGCACCAGGAACATCCGGATCACGGTGGCATCCAGCAACAGTGCCGCCATCAGGCCGAACGCCAGGTACTTCATCATCACCAGGTCGGAGAACACGAACGACGCGGCAACCACCGCGAGGATCAGTGCGGCCGCGGTGATCAGCCGGCCGGTGGTAGCCGTGCCGATCCGGATCGCCTCGGTGGTCGACATCCCGGATTCTCGTGCCTCCACCATCCGGGAGACCAGGAACACCTCGTAGTCGGTGGCCAGACCCCAGC
Source organism: Mycolicibacter heraklionensis (assembly GCA_001673575.1). Lineage (GTDB taxonomy): Bacteria > Actinomycetota > Actinomycetes > Mycobacteriales > Mycobacteriaceae > Mycobacterium > Mycobacterium heraklionense_A. The sequence continues at coordinate 17,308 of LZME01000134.1, forward strand.
CCACCGCAACGACCAGCGCAATCACCACCACCATCAGTGGCGTCGGCGTGAAGTTCAGCAGCCCGGCGCCGTGCCCGTCGACGAACATCCAGGTCAAAATGCCCATCGTCGACCCGATGGTCAGCGCGCTCATCACCGCCGCCTTCAACGGCAGCACCAGGGAACCGAACGCCAAGAACATCAGCAGCGTGGTGGTGATCAGCAAGAGCGCCAACATCAGCGGTCCCTTGTCGACCATCGCGTGGATGCTGTCCTGCTCGAGCGCGGGTGTCCCGCCGACCAGCACGTCCAGGCCCTTGGGTGTGCTCAGGGCGCGCAGTGCCTTGATCTTCTGCGCGGCGTCGTTGCGGTTGACCAAGCCGTTCTCGATCACCCGGACGGAGGTGGCCTTGGAGGCGCCGGGAAGGTAGGGGCGCTCCTTCCACATTTCGGCGGGATCATCATCGGGAACGACGAATCCGCTGATCGCCATCGCGCGGTTGCGGATATCGGCAACCTGCTGGTCGGTTACCGGTTTGTCGGTATTGCTCGTGATCACCAGGGTCAGCTTCTCGGTACGGAAGCCGGGGAAGATCTCGTCGAAGTGCTCTTGGGCCACTCGGGCGGTGTTGTCGGGCGGCAGATACTTCTCGCTCATCCCGCCGAACGACAGTTTGCCCAGCGGGATGATCAACAGGATCATCGCGACCACGATCGGGATCGCGAAGGCCAGCGGTCGCTGCATGACGTAGTTGACCAGCTTGCCCCAGAACCCGGCCTCGACTTCTTCGCGGGTCTTGGTCTTCTGGGTCTTCTCGGCGAACCAGCCGATGATGCGGTTGGAGAAGTCCCATTCCCGCAGGAACGGAATGCGGTACAGGGTGCGGACCCCGAGTGCGTCGACATTGGTGCCCAGCACACCCAGAATGGCGGGCAGCAGCGTGATCGACAAGATTGCGGCCAGTCCCACCGAGGCGAAGAACGCGTAGGTCAGCGAGTGCACGAAGCCCTGCGGCAAGACCAGCAGGCTGGCGCACGAGACGATGATCAGCACCGCAGAGAACACCACGGTGCGCCCGGCCGTCATCACCGAGCGCCGTACCGCCGCCTCGGTGTCATAGCCCTCGGCGATCTCTTCTCGGAATCGGCTCACCACGAACAGGCCGTAGTCGATCGCGATACCCAGGCCGATCAGCGAGACCACCGGTTGGGCGAAGAAGTGCACCGGCCCGAAATGGGTGGTGAGCTGCAGGATTCCCGTCGCTCCGGCGATGCTCAACCCACCGACGATGACTGGCAGGCTGGCGGCGATCACACCGCCGAACACGAAGAACAGCACCACCGCCACCAACGGCAGCGCCAACACCTCCATACGCTGTTGGTCGCTGGCGATAGTTCCGGTCAGGGCGTTGGCGATCGGTTGCAGGCCGCCGAGTTCGGCCTTGCCGCCGTCGAGCTTCTGCAGATCCGGCTCGACGGCCTGGTAATTCTTGAGGATGGTGTCGTCGTCGTCGCCCTTGAGCTGGATCGACGCGAACGCATGCTTCTTGCTTGGGTCCGCCATGTTGGCCAGGGCTTCGGGATTCGTGAAGTAGCCGACCCAGCTCATGATCTGATCGGGGTGGTCGTTCTTGACCTTGTTCAGCCCGTTCTTGACCGCGTCGAACCATTCCGGGTCGTCGACCGTCTCGCCCTTGGGCGCGGTGAAGACTGCCACCACATGGCTGGTGCGGTCTCGGCCGTAGACCTCGTCGCCGACGATCGACGCCTGCACTGACTGGCTGCCGTCGTCGTAAAACCCGCTCTGGGTGACGTGATCGCCCAGGCTCATTCCATAGACGCCGCCACCCAGGCAGAGCGCCACCATCACGCCGATTACGATGAACCGGTAGCGGTATACAGTTCGACCCCACCAGGCGAACACCTATACGCTCCTTACTAAGGTCTGTGGAGACATCTTCGGACCCGCGCGTCCCTGAATTCAGGCTCTCCAGTTGTCACTCTCGCGAGGTCAGCAGCGAGCTCAGCGGCCGGAACGGCTGGAGCCACGCCCCCTGTTCCGGCAGTGAATCAAGGCTGATCCGCGGCAGCCGTTCCCGGAACACACCAGGGATGTCCTCCAGGTCGACGAACTCCAAGGTATCCGAGGCTAGCGCCCAGCTCGCATGTTCGCGAAATCCGAGCACAGAGGCGGCGACACCGAGGCCGCAGAGTTCCTCCAGCGGCTCCCGGAATGCCTGACCATCGGCGGAGGCGACCGCCACCGCCACCAGTCCCTGCTCTTTCCGCAGCGCGATGTGTTCGAGCATGTCGGAATCGACATCACTGTCCTCATCGATCTTCGGCTTGGCAAAGACCGCAAAACCCACGTTACGCAACGCCTCGACCCAGGGTCGGACGACGTCGGCGCTGCCGGGGGCGATGTTGGTGAACACCGTCGCTTCGGGCTCCACCCTGACCTGCGGGTGCAACGCGGCCACCTCGGCGGTGCGGTTGAGCAGCCAGCGGCCCAGTGCGTCGAAACGGGGTCGCTCCACGCCGGTCGGACGACGGCCCAGGATCGCGCCCAGACCCATGTCCAGATTCGGGGCGTCCCACACCAGCAACACCCGTTGCGTCGGTGGTCCCTCGACGGTCGGGTCGGTCCCGGTGGGCTCGGCGTCCATTCCGACTTTCAGGTCGGGGCTGGTCATCAGACCCGCTCCCAGACGAACTCGTTGATCACGCTGCCCGCAGTGCGGCCCTTCGCCTCGTACTTGGTGGTGGGGCGGGCGACCGAGATCGGCAGGGTGGCGTCCCCGAACGGGTTGGCTACCCGGCGCAGACCCGGTTCGCCGTCGCCGGATTCGGCGATCTGCACCGCGTAGTCGGCATGGTCGGTGGCCGCGTGCAGGATCCCGCCCGGTTGCAGCCGATCGGCGATCAGCGCCATGGTGGCCGGCTGCAACAGCCGTCGCTTGTGGTGCCGGGCCTTGGGCCAGGGGTCGGGGAAGAAGACGCGCACCCCGATCAGCGAAGACGGGGCGATCAGGTAGTCCAGCACGTCGAGGCCGTCGCCGCGCAGCAACCGGATATTGCTCAGCTGTTCGCGGTCGATCGCGCACAACAGTTGCGCCAGCCCGCGCTCGTAGATTTCGACGGCGATGACGTCGAGGTCCGGTTCGGCCTGTGCCATCGCCACCGTGGAGGTACCGGCTCCGCAGCCGATCTCGAGCACCAGGGGAGCGTCGCGGCCGAACCAGCGCTGCGGGTCCAGGGGTTGGGGGCGGTCGGGACCGTCCGGCGGGACGACCTCGGCGCCCAGGTCGGGCCAGAGCCGCTCCCAGGTCTGGCGCTGACCGTCCGACAGTGCGGAGTGCCGGTAGCGGACGCTGAAGTTGCGGAAACGGCGTGGAGCGGGGGTGTCGACGCCAGGGACGTCTGGTGCTGACTCGACGTCGCGCTGAGCATGCATGCAGTCCATGGTGGCCCATGGACCCTCGTGTACCCACTTCGCGGTCCACATTGATACCCAACAGTTGCCTACTGTGGGCCCCTGGGCGCGGTAGGCACGGGGTGAGTCGCGTCGCGGCGGAGCAGCTGACACCATGGGCCCCCGGGGCCGAGCGCGCAGGGAGGCAGGGCCGTGACACAGGGGCACCAGCTCTTCGCTGACGAGCTGACCGCGCTGGCCACGCAGAACTCCGACCCGCGATTGGCGATGATCGCCGCAGCCATCACCGCGCCGTTGCAGGTCGCGGTGCGTGGCCGTCGCGGTGTCGGCCGGCGCACCGTTGCCGCGGCACTGGCCGCCGCCGGGGTGCGCGTCGCCGAGCAGCCCGCTGGGGCCGAAATCGCCGGCTTGTCCGTTCACGTCGTCGCCGAGGTGATCAAGCCCGAGGACACCGCCGCATTGCATGCCGCGCGTCGGCACCCGGTGCTGGTGGTGCTGAACAAGGCCGACCTGCGCGGCCACGACGGTGTTTTCGAGGTCGCGGGAGCGACCCGAGGGCCGGTCGAACCGATGTCGGCGTTGTTCGCGCTGGCCGCGCTCGGTGGGGAGCTGGACGAGGCACTGTGGGAGGCGCTGGGCCGCGTGGCCGCGGGGCCCGCTGATCTGAGCTGCGCCGAGCATTTCGTGGGCCGTCCGCACCCGGTGCCGCGCCAGACCCGTGAGCGGCTGTGCGCCACCGTCGACCTCTCCGGGGTCGCGGCACTGCTTGACCTGGCGGGGAGCGGTGGAACCCTGGC
>LZME01000135.1 GCA_001673575.1 Mycolicibacter heraklionensis
GATTTGACGAAACCCACGCGCCACAGAACGCCTCGAGGCACCCCACCCCACAAACCACTAATTCAGCAGACTCCTAGTCGGCCTCAGCCCGTCGGCTGCGCGATAACAGCAGGTCAAATTGACCTCTAGTGCCGACGCGACACAACTACTACACTCGGTCGTAGCATCGGCTCCGCAGCTCCGGGAGATCACCCATGGATGTTGTCGACGTATCGCGGTGGCAGTTCGGGATCACCACCGTCTATCACTTCATATTTGTGCCGCTGACCATAGGTTTGGCCCCGCTGGTCGCGGTCATGCAGACGGTGTGGGTGCTCACCGACAACGTCGCCTGGTATCGGCTGACGAAGTTCTTCGGCAAATTGTTCTTGATCAACTTCGCCCTGGGAGTTGCCACCGGCATCGTGCAGGAATTCCAGTTCGGAATGAACTGGAGCGAGTACTCGCGATTCGTCGGCGACGTGTTCGGTGCACCGCTGGCGATGGAAGGTCTGGCCGCCTTCTTCTTCGAGTCCACCTTCATCGGGCTGTGGATCTTCGGCTGGAGCCGACTGCCGCGGGTGGTGCACCTGCTGTGTATCTGGGTGGTCGCGATCGCCACCAACGTGTCGGCGTTCTTCATCATCGCCGCCAACTCGTTCATGCAGCACCCGGTCGGCGCTCACTTCAATCCGGCGACCAAGCGCGCCGAATTGGACAGCATCATGGCGCTGTTCACCAACAACACCGCCCAGGCCGCGCTGTCGCACGCGGTCGCCGGCGCATTCTTGACCGCCGGGACGTTCGTCGCCGCGGTATGCGCCTGGTGGATGGTCCGGTCCCGTGCCGGCATCGCGGCGGGCGGCGGCGACCGGCAGGCCGCGGAAGCCGACGCGGCAACCATGTACCGGCCGGCGACCATCCTCGGGTGTTGGGTCGCGCTGGTCGCCGCGGTTGGGCTGTTCTTCACCGGCGACATCCAGGGAAAGCTGATGTTCGTCCAGCAACCGATGAAGATGGCGTCAGCGGAATCGTTGTGCGACACCGCCACCGACCCCAGCTTCTCGGTTCTGACCGTCGGGCGGCAGAACAACTGCGACCACCTGACCCGGGTGATTGAAGTGCCCTATGTCCTGCCGTTCCTTGCCGAAGGCCGATTCAACGGCGTCCGACTCGACGGCGTCCGCGACATCCAGCAGCACTACGAGCAGAAGTTCGGCCCCGGCGACTACCGGCCGAACCTGTTCGTCACGTACTGGTCGTTCCGCGCGATGATCGGGCTCCTGCTGTTACCGGTGCTGTTCGCGATGGCCGCGTTGTGGCTGACGCGCCGCGGACAGATCCCCCAGCAACGCTGGTTCTCCTGGTTGGCGCTGCTGACCATCCCCACCCCATTCCTGGCCAACAGCGCCGGCTGGGTCTTCACCGAAATGGGCCGTCAGCCTTGGGTTGTCGTCCCCAACCCGACCGGGGACCCGAATGTACGGCTGACCGTCGCCCAAGGCGTCTCGGGGAACAGCGTGGGTGTGGTGGTCACCTCGCTGGTGATGTTCACCCTGGTTTATGCGGTGCTCGCGGTGATCTGGTTCTGGTTGATCAGACGCTATGTGGCCGAGGGTCCGCTGGAGCACGACGCCGAACCCGCGCCGCCGGCACCGCCCGCCGAGAACGATGTGGCGCCACTGTCGTTCGCCTACTGACGTAGAAGGGAGTCATCGCGATGGACCTACAACAGGTGTGGTTCGTACTGGTCGCGGTGCTGTTTCTCGGATTCTTTGTCTTGGAGGGCTTCGACTTCGGGGTGGGGATGCTGATGGCGCCATTCGGCCGAGCCGGTACCGGTGCCGGTGCCGGTGGCCCGGAAGCCCACCGTCGGGCCGCGCTGAACACCATCGGCCCGGTCTGGGACGGTAACGAGGTCTGGTTGATCACCGCCGGCGGCGCGATGTTCGCCGCGTTCCCGGGCTGGTACGCCACGGTGTTCTCGACCCTGTACCTACCGCTGCTGGCAATCCTGTTCGGCATGATCGTGCGCGCCGTCGCGATCGAGTGGCGCGGCAAGGTCGATGACCCGAAGTGGCGCGCCTGGGCCGACCTCGGGATCGCCGCTGGATCCTGGCTGCCCGCGATTCTGTGGGGTGTGGCGTTCGCGGTCCTGGTCCGCGGCCTGCCGGTGGACGCCGATCACCATGTCCGCCTGGCCTTCAGCGACGTGATCAACGCCTACACCCTGCTGGGGGGTCTGGCCACCGGTGGACTGTTCCTGTTTTACGGCGCGGTCTTCACCGCGTTGAAAACGGCCGGGGCGATCCGGGACGACGCGCACCGCTTCGCGACCAGGCTGGCACTGCCGGTGACCGCGCTGGTCGGCGGCTTCGGGTTGTGGACTCAACTCGCTTACGGCACCGGCTGGACGTGGCTGGTGCTGGGCGTCGCGGTGGTCGCCCAGTTGGCCGCGGTCGCGCTGGTGTGGCGCCGGGTGTCCGACGGCTGGGCCTTCGCCTGCAGCGCAGTGGTCGTCGCAGCGGTGGTGATCTTGTTGTTCGGCGCCCTGTACCCGGCGCTGTTGCCCTCCACGCTGGATCCGCAGTGGAGCCTGACGATCTACAACGCGTCGTCGACGCCGTACACGTTGAAGATCATGACCTGGGCCGCGGTGATCTTCGCTCCGCTGGCGATGGTGTACCAGGGCTGGACGTACTGGGTGTTCCGGCAACGGATCTCAGCGGATCAGATTCCGCCGTCCATCGGGTTGGCGAGGCAGCCGTCCTGAGCGCCCGGGTGTCTCGGGCGCCGCTGGACCCGCGGCTCTGGCAGGCATCGACGGCGGTGCGCCGCTTCCTGCTGGCTATGGTGGGCTGCGGAGTGCTGATTTCGGCCTGCGCAATTGGGTCCGCAATCGTGTTGGCCGACATCGTGTCTCACGTGATCACCGAACCGTCGACACGTAGCGTCGCGCACTGGTCACCGCTGCTGGCGACACTTGCGCTGCTGTGGGCGGTGCGCACCCTGGCGCATTGGTTGCAGGCTCGCCTTGGCCAGCGCGGAGCCAGCGCGGTGATCGCCGACCTGAGTGGGCAGGTACTGGCCGCGGTCACCGCACGCTCCCCCCGTCGGCTGGCTGCCGAACGAGACGCCGCCGCAACCGTAGTCACCCGGGGATTGGACGGCCTGCGACCGTATTTCACCGCCTACCTGCCCGCGCTGTTGCTGGCGGCGATTCTGACCCCGGTGACGGTGCTGGTGATCGCCCTCTACGACCGACGCGCCGCGGTGCTCGTCATGATCACACTGCCGCTGATCCCGGTGTTCATGGTGTTGATCGGCCTGGCCACCGCGGATCGCTCGGCAGCGGCGCTGGCGGCCATGACGACATTGCAGGCACGGCTGCTGGATCTGATCGCCGGCATCCCGACCCTGCGCGCCCTCGGGCGGGCGGCCGGGCCGGAGCGGCGCATCGCCGAACTGTCCGACGCGCATCGTCGATCGACGATAGCCACCCTGCGGATCGCGTTCCTGTCGGCCCTGGTGCTCGAACTGCTGGCCACGCTGAGCGTGGCGGTGGTGGCCGTCAGCATCGGCCTGCGACTGGTGTTCGGCGAGATGAGCCTGACCGCCGGCCTGACGGTGTTGCTGCTGGTCCCCGACGTGTATTGGCCCCTGCGCCGGATCGGGGTGGAGTTTCACGCCGCCGAGGATGGCCGCGCCGCCGCGGAGAGGGTATTTGCGCTGATCGGCGAATCGCCTCGCCCGTCACCGGGTAGCCGCACGGTACCCGCACGTGGCGCGCAGATTCGCCTCGATTCGCTCTGCGTGGCCGGCCGAGACGGCGATGCGCCGGCCGGCCTGACCGCGCTGATCGAATCCGGCCAAGTCACCGTGCTGACCGGAGCCAACGGGGCCGGCAAGAGCACCGCGCTCACGGCAGTCGCCGGCCTCACCGCACCCAGCTCTGGGCGCATCACGGTGGCGGGTGTCGACATCGCTGACCTGGACCTGCCGGCGTGGTGGGCCCAATTGTCTTGGCTGCCGCAGCGTCCGGCGCTGATTCCGGGCACGGTGGCGCAGAACCTGGCGTTGTTCGGCGAACTCTCTGACACCGAAGAGGCTTGCGCTGCAGCCGGATTCGACGAGGTTATTGCGGGACTTCCCGACGGGCTGCGCACCGTGTTGGGGCGCGGCGGCGTCGGTTTGTCACTGGGCCAGCGACAGCGGCTGGGGTTGGCGCGAGCGCTGGGGTCGACGGCCCCGGTGCTGTTGCTCGACGAGCCGACGGCCCACCTGGACGCCGCAACCGAACAACGGGTCCTGGCTGAACTGGTGCGACGTGCTCGCGCCGGCGCAACGGTGGTAGTGGTGGGCCACCGCGCTCCAGTGCTGGCGATCGGCGATCGGGTTGTGACCGTGCACAGCGAAGGGGTCGCAGACCATGCGCCGGCATGATCCGCTGTGGGAAGCCCTCGGGCTACTGCGGCCGCGCCTGCCCCGGTTGCTGTTGGCGGGCCTGCTCGGGACGCTGTCCCTGTGCAGCGCGCTCGCGTTGGCCGCGATCTCGGCCTGGCTGATCACTCGGGCCTGGCAGATGCCGCCGGTGCTGGACCTGACGATCGCCGTGGTGGCGGTGCGGACGTTTGCGATCTCGCGCGGCGTACTGCACTACTGCGAGCGGCTGGTAAGCCACGACGCAGCGCTGCGCGCCGCCGGCAGCGCCCGCGGGGGGCTCTACCGGCGGCTGGCCCACGGGCCGGTGCAGGCCGCGGTGCGGTTGCCCAGTGGTGAGCTGGTGGCGCGGGTGGGCGCCGACGTCGACGAGCTGGCAGACGTCCTGGTACGTGCCCTATTGCCGATCGCGGTCGCCGCGGTGCTGGGCGTGGTCGCCACGGCGGTGATCGCCGCGATCTCGCCGGTGGCAGCGGTGGTCCTGGGCGCCTGCCTGCTGGTCGCCGGTGCGGTGGCACCGTGGCTGGCCGCGCGGGCCGCCGCGGCCCAGGAACACACGGCCCGCGACCACCTCGCCGAGCGCGACGTCGCGGCGATGGAGGCGCTCGACTACGCCCCCGAGCTGCGGATCGCCGGGTTGCTGCCCGCCGTCATCGGTGAGTCCCAACGCCGGCAGCGGGCGTGGGCTGCAGCCCTGGACGGGGCCGCCAAACCGGCCGCGATCGCCGCTGCGCTGCCCACCGCCGCGATCGGGGTCAGTGTGCTGGGCGCGGTCGTGGCCGGGATCGGACTCGCCGATGCCGTGGCGCCCACCACCCTGGCCGTGCTCATGCTGTTGCCGCTGTCCGCGTTTGAGGCGACCACCGCCCTGCCCGGGGCCGCCGTCGCGCTGACCCGGGCACGGATCGCGGCGCGGCGGCTGCTCGACCTGGCACCCGCGGAGCCCGTGGCTGCGGACCCGCCGGTGGTCCCACGGTCGGATTCGACCCGTACGCCGGCACTGCACGCCGAGCTGCGTTCCGGACATCGAGAAGATCAGTGCGTCCCGGTGCGGCTTGATCTGGCTCCCGGCGACCGGCTGGCGATCACCGGTCCCAGTGGGGCCGGCAAGACCACACTGCTGATGACCCTGGCCGGCCTGCTGGCACCGCTGACCGGTCGCGTTTCCCTCGATGGGACCGCACTGCAGGAGCTATCCGAAGCGGATCTGCGGTCGGCGATCGGCTTTTTCGCCGAGGACGCGCATCTCTTCGCGACCACAGTCCGCGACAACCTGCTGGTGGCTCGGGGGGACTGCCGAGACGACGAACTGTCGGCCACCTTGGGCCGGGTGGGACTCGGTCCCTGGCTGGCCGGTCTGCCCGACGGTCTGGCAACCGTGCTGGCCGGCGGCGCCGAGGCAGTGTCGGCGGGTCAGCGGCGGCGCCTGTTGCTGGCCCGGGCCCTGCTCTCGCCGGCCCGGATCGTGCTGCTCGACGAACCCACCGAGCACCTGCACGCCGCCGACGCGGACGTCCTCCTGAGCGACGTCTTGGCCGTGCCCGGGCTGTTCGGAGCCGGCCGGACCGTGGTGGTGGCCACCCACCATCTGCCGGACTACGGCGCAGCGCCCGGCTTCGCCGCGCTTGCGATCCCCGCTGACCCGACGGCGGAGACCCGCAGCGCCCGGCTTCGCCGCGCTTGCGATCCCCGCTAGGGTGCATTAGTCGGCTTTCCGCAAACCCGCCGATAGAACGGTTGAGTCAACTCATGACCACAGCAGAGACGTCGGCGCTGGAATCGCGGGTCGGCCACTACTACCAGATGGACGGCACCTACCTGGTGGGCCGGGAGAAGGTTCGCGAGTACGCGCGCGCCGTGCAGGACTATCACCCCGCACACTGGGATGTCGCCACTGCCGCGGAAATGGGCTATTCGGGTCTGGTGGCGCCGTTGACGTTCACCTCGACTCCGGGCATGGCGTGCAACCGGCGCATGTTCGAATCCGTCGTCGTCGGCTACGACACCTACATGCAGACCGAAGAGGTCTTCGAGCAGCACCGCCCGATCGTCGACGGCGACGAACTGACCATCGACGTCGAGCTGACCTCGGTGCGCCGGATCGCCGGCCGCGACCTGATCACCGTTACCAATACCTTCACCGATACGGCGGGCGAAGTGGTGCACACCCTGCACACCACCGTCGTCGGTGTCACCGCCGAGGACATCGGCCCGGAGGTCAAGACAGCGGTGCAGCGCGCGATGATGCACGACGTCAACATCCTTGACGTCGGCGAATCGGCCGCCCGCTACGAAAAGACGGTGCGGCCCGCCGGTGACATCCGGATCTCCGAGGGTGGCCTGACCCGCACCCCGGCGACACCGTCCTTCGACGACGTGAAAGTCGGCGACGCACTGCCGGTGCATCACACCCGGCTGTCCCGGGGCGACCTGGTGAACTATGCCGGGGTGGCCGGCGACGCCAACCCCATCCACTGGGACGAGGAGATCGCCAAGCTGGCCGGCCTCCCCGATGTGATCGCGCACGGCATGCTCACCATGGGTCTGGGCGCGGGCTTCGCCTCCTCCTGGACCGGTGACCCGGGCGCCGTCACCCGCTACGCCGTTCGACTGTCCGCGCCCGCGATCGTGTCCGCCAAGGAAGGCGCCGACATCGAATTCAGCGGCCGGATCAAGTCGCTGGACGCGGCGACGCGCAGCGGTATCATCTTGGTCGCCGCCAAGTCCGAAAACCGGAAGATCTTCGGCCTCGCGACCATGAACGTCCGCTTCCGCTGACCTCAGCCGCGGGTACGAGAACCTTCAAGCCTGACAGGCTGCCTGCAGCACAGCGACAGGGAAGATCCAGTTCGCTGACAGCTAGTTTCCAGTAAACACTGCGTACTATCAGTCCGACTGAGATGACGCTTGTGAAGAAAATTCCGCCCGAACGTAGAGGCGTAGACCGGACTCGACAAACCGGCTGATGACGCAGCCGGATAACTCGAACCGGCTGCGATTTCTCTTGTTTGGAATTAACGGCATTAGGGCCGTCAAAAAGCTTGATGTAAGCGGGGAATCGCTGCAGCTAGCTTGATGACAGCTGCCTCACAACAGTTTTCAAAGATGTACTGGTACCACTATCAACTGAAGAAGTCGCACGCTGTTTACATCGCGGGAACCTTGAATAGACAACGGCCGTCTAGGGTTTGGGTTTCGACGGCGAGTTTCGAGCGTCGGCGGTTGGAAACGCGTGACGTAAGGAGTCACCCGAGATGGATTTTGCTGCATTGCCACCGGAGATCAACTCCGGCCGGATGTACGCGGGTGCGGGCTCCGGCCCCCTGCTGGCGGCCGCTTCGGCTTGGGACGCACTCGCGGCGGAATTGGGTTCTGCGGCTTCGTCCTACGAGTCGGTGGTTTCGAGCCTTACCGGGGAATGGTCCGGTCCGTCATCCACTTCGATGGCCGCCGCAGCCGAACCCTACGTGACGTGGATGAGCACGACCGCCGCACAAGCCGAGCTCTCGGCCAACCAGGCTCGCGCCGCCGCGGCAGCATACGAAGCGGCCTTCGCGGCCACCGTGCCGCCGCCGGTGGTCGCGGCAAACCGGACGCAGCTGGCAACCCTGATCGCGACGAATTTCCTCGGGCAGAACACACCGGCGATCGCGGCCACCGAAATTCACTACGCCGAGATGTGGGCGCAGGACGCCGGGGCGATGTACGGCTACGCCGGATCGGCTGCGGCGGCAACGCAGCTCGCCCCGTTCAACCAGCCCCCGGAGACCACCAACCCGACCGGCGCGGCAAATCAGGCTGCGGCATCGGCTGAGGCAACCGGGAACTCGGCGGCATCGAACATCTCGCAGCAGATCTCCCAGCTACTCAATGCGATGCCCCAGGCGCTGCAGTCGTTGGCCTCCAACCCCGTGGGTACCGCGGCGGCCACAACATCGAGTTCATTCCTGGAGAACTGGAACTTGATCTTCTCCACCCTGACCGGGCCCACCACCCCGCTCGGCTGGTCGACAATCCCCGGCGGCTATTGGTTGGCGTTCGGACAGATGTACTCCTGGATCATGAACGGGATGGCAGCGCAGTCCTTCTTCGCCGGCCCGAAAGCCATTACCGGAGCGCTGCTGCCGCTGGCACCCCTCGCACAAACAGCACTACCGGCGGCAAGCCTGAGCAGCGCCACAGGTGTACTGGGCAGCGCGGCATCGGTCGGCAAGCTCTCGGTGCCGGCATCATGGGCGGTTGCGGCACCCGCGACCAAGCTGGTCAGCATGGCTTCGTCACTGCCGGCCACCCTTGAGGCCGCCCCGATGGCGGCGGTCGCCGGTCAGGACGCCATGTTCGGTGAGATGGCACTGTCCAGCCTGTTGGGCCGCGGCATCGGCGGCACCGCAAACCAAACCGTGGGCGCGGCAACCCGTTCGCTGCGCAACAGCGGCGGGTCCGATGCCTTCGGCCCCATTCCGCCCGGTGAAGCCGATCCCGCGGCCGCCACCATCATCGTGATCCCGGCACTGGATGAGTGACCCAGCGATGACGAAACGTGGCCTCTCCCAGCTGACTCAGTCGCACTCGACCAGGTAAGGGTGTCGAAATGTACTTCTCGTTGCTCCCGCCGGAGATCATCTCGACCAACATGTATGCCGGCCCCGGATCCGGATCGCTCATAGCCGCTGCCACGGCGTGGGGGCGTCTCGCCAGCGAATTAAGCACCGCCGCATCCGAATACAACGCGGTGCTCGCTTCGCTCACCGGTGAATCGTGGACCGGTCCGTCGGCAACGGCGATGACGGCCGCCGCCGAGCCTTACGTCGCCTGGATGTCGACGACCGCGGCCACCGCGACTCAAGCGGCCGCCCAGGCGCAGGCCGCGGCCACCGCCTACGAAGCGGCGCACGCGGCGGTCGTTCCGCCGGAAGTCGTTACGGCCAACCGCACCCAGAACCAGATGCTGTACGCCACGAACTTCCTCGGCCAGAATCTCGCGGCCATCGCCGCCAACGAAGCCCAGTACCTGGAGATGTGGGCGCAGGACGCCGCCGCCATGCAGACTTACGCCGCATCGGCTGCCGCGGCCACCAAGATCACCGCGTTCACCGAGCCTCCGCAGACCACCACCGGGACCGCCGAAGCCACGTCGGCGGCCAACGCAGGGTCGGCGGCAGCCACCTCGGGCAGCAACTCGATCATGGATTTCCTGGGCGACCTGGCCACGCAGTACAACACCTTCGTCAACAACCTGCTCACCCAGCTGACCGGCAATCCGAGTGCGCCGGCTAACTTCGCGTCGCTGTTCGCCGCGTTCAAGGGTCCGGCGGGACTGACCACACCGTTCAACGACATTTCGTTGTTGACCAACTTCCCCATCCAGAACGCCCTCAAGTTCGGAACTCCGGTCGGCCGGGTTTTCGAAGGCCTGCCGCTCAGCGGCCTGGGCGCCGGACTTCGGGTGGGCGGCATGGCCGGCCTGACCTCGTCGGTGTCGGCCACCATGTCCGAGGCGAACCTGGTAGGAAACCTGTCGGTCCCGCCGAGCTGGGCCTCTGCCAGCCCAGCGATCAGGCTGGCGGCCACCGGCGCGCCCACCGCAGCCCTCGCCGCCGCCCCCGCGTCGGGGATGGCCGGTGGTCTGCTCAACCAGGCGGCGCTGGGCAGCATGGCCGGCGGCGCCCTGGGAAGTGCCAGCCCCCGCACGGTGCCCAGTGGGCGGATCCGTATTCAGGGTGGCAAGGCGAAGACTCCGGTCAAGCTCGACGCGGTGATCGCCAAGCTGCAGAGCCAGCCCGAGGCGGTCCAACACTGGAACGTCGACCAGGCCGGACTCGACGAACTGCTTGACGAGCTGTCCCGGAAGCCCGGCGTTCACGCCGTACATCTCAAGGGCGCCAAGAAAGCCGCAACCCCCCTCAGCTGACGCCCACCAGCGGCGCCAAAACCCTTCCCCGCCTTCCCTGAAAGAGAGTGTCATGCTTCTCGAGTTCTGGCAGAACTTCACGCACAACCTGTTCAAGCCACTGCTGTTGTTCTTCTACTTCGGCTTTCTTCTCGCACTGGCCAAGGTGCCGTTCGAGTTTCCGAACGCGGTGTATCAGGGCCTGACCATGTACCTGCTGCTGGCCATCGGTTGGCACGGGGGCGAGGAACTCGCCGGTATCGACCTCTCCCAGGTCGGCGGGATCCTGGGATTCATGCTCACCGGCTTCGTGCTGAACTTCGTGATCGGCACGGTCGCCTACCTGTTGCTGAAGTACCTGACGAAGATGCGCGAAGTCGACCGCGCAACGGTCGCCGGCTACTACGGCTCCGATTCGGCCGGAACCTTCGCGACCTGCATGGGCGTGCTGGCCACCATCGGCATGGCCTTCGACGCCTACATGCCCGTGATGCTGGCCATCATGGAGATCCCCGGCTGCTTGGTGGCGCTGTTCCTGGTCGCCCGGTTGCGCCACCGCGGTATGGACGCCGATGGCAACATGCCTCACGAGCCGGGCTACACGGTGCCGGCCGGTTCGGTCCCGGCAGCCGTGGGCGCCACGCAGGCCGGTGATCCCACCGGCGGCCTGGCCATCGAGATGAGCCCCGAGCGTCGCGTGGAGACCGAAGCGACCTCGAACGGGCGGCTGATCAGCCGGGAACTGGTGCGAGAGGTCTTCCTCAACCCGGGCATCTGCCTGCTGCTCGGCGGTATCGCGATCGGCTTCATCAGCGGCCTGCAGGGATCGAAGGTCACCGGCGTCGACGACCCGGTCTTCGTCACCGCGTTCCAGGGCGTGCTGTGCCTCTTCCTGCTCGAAATGGGGTTGACCGCGGCGCGCAAGCTGAAGGACCTGAAGTCCGCCGGCCGTGGTTTCATCCTCTTCGGTCTGCTGGCTCCCAACCTTTTTGCAACGCTGGGCCTGTTTGTCGCACACACCTACTCACAGCTGACCGGCGTCCACTTCCAGCTGGGCACCTACGTCCTGTTCGCCGTGCTGTGCGGCGCGGCGTCGTACATCGCGGTGCCGGCGATCCAGCGACTGGCGATCCCGGAAGCCAGTCCCAGCTTGCCGTTGGCCGCATCGCTGGGCCTGACGTTCGCCTACAACGTCACCATCGGCATCCCCCTCTACATCGAGATCGCCCGTCTCATCACCTCGCAGTAGCGGGATTGCGCAGCATGCAAGCCCCCAGCCAGCCGAGTGAAGAGTAGGAGGAACGACATGCGCACGGTGTTATCGGTCTTGAGTGTTGTCGCCGTCATCGGGTGCGCCGCACCGGCGTACGCGGATCCTGATGCCGGCGATGGCGGCGGCGACGCCGCCTTCCTAACCGCCTTAAGGGCAGCGGGGCTCACCTTCGCCAGTAGCGATCAGGCCATTGTGGCCGGCCATGCCGTCTGCAGTATGGCTAACAACGGCGAGACGGGTTTACAGGTCGTCAAACAACTCACGACCGACAATCCCGGGCTACCCATGGACGCCGCCGCGCAGTTCGCGGCCGTCTCCGCCAATGCTTACTGCCCGCAGCACTTGCGGAAGTAGTCGGCCTACGCCTTCGTGAGTTCTGCGTAGCGGGCAATGTGGGAGTCGGTGGTTCCGAACTCGTATTGAATCGCGGTGAGTCGCTTGAAATAGTGGCCGATCGCCAACTCTTCGGTCATGCCCATCCCGCCGTGCAATTGCACCGCCTCTTGGCCGACGAATCGGGCCGCCCGGCCGATGGTGGCCTTGCCGGCCGACACCGCGCGAGCGCGGGTGGCCTCGTCGGCCTCGAGGTTGAGGATCGCCAGATAGACCGCCGCGGCCGACTGCTCAACCTCCATGAACATGTCGACCATCCGGTGCTGCAGAGCCTGGAAGCTCCCGATGGGCTGCCCGAACTGCTGACGCTGCTTGCAGTATTCGACGGTGTCCGCCAAGACTTTCCGCATGCAGCCGACCGCCTCGGAGCAGATCGCCGCGGCGCCCTCGTCTCGGGCCTGCGCCAATGACGGCCACGCCCGGCCACGCTCACCGAGCAGGGCGTCGGCACCGAGCCGCAGATCGGTGAAGGTGACGTCAGCCGCGCTCCGGTCATCGATGGTGCGATACGGATGCAGGGCGATTCCCGCAGCGTCGGCCTCGGTGAGGAACAACGAGATTCCGTCTTCACCCTCGATGCGGGCGGTGACCAGCAGGTGTGTGGCCAGAGGCGCCGCGACGACCACGATCTTCGAGCCGTTCAGCACCCAGCCGTCCCCATCGGGGCGCGCCAGGGTCTCCGCATCCTGCCACCGGTCGGCCGAACCCGGTTCTGCGGCAGCCAATGCGGCAACCGCGGTACCAGCCACGAGTTTCTTGAGCACGTCGGCTGCCACCGGGCTGCCGGAACGGCGCAGCAGACCGCCGGCGACGACGACGGCGTCGACATACGGTTCGATCACCAGCGCATGCCCGAGAGCCTCGGTGATGACCATGAGTTCGACTGCGCCGCCGCCAATTCCATCGAATTCTTCGGGGAACGTCGCCCCCAGAATGCCCAGTTCACCGGCGAAGGCACGCCAGATCTCGGGCTGCCATCCGGCGCCGGTCTTGGCCGCGGCACGGCTCGTCTCGAGATCGTAGCGCGCGGCGAGGAACTTGGTGATGCCGTCACGCAGCATCTGCTGCTCATTGTTCACGTTGAAGTCCATTAGAGCCCCAATGCCGCCTTGGCCAGAATATTCCGCTGAATTTCGTTGCTACCGGCGTAGATCGAGCCGGCCCGGTCGTTGAAATAGCGCAGTGGAGCTACCGCCTGCCACGGTTCGCCAGACGCATATCCGTCGGCGGGCGGCTGGTAGTCGGCGATCGGTCCCCCCGGCGCGGTGACATGCGGCTGATAGATGCGTCCGCGCGGGCCGGCCGCTTCCAACGCCAGGGCGGTCAGTTCCTGGCTCAGCTCGGTGCCCAAGATCTTGAGCATCGACGACGAGGCCCCTGGGTTGCGTCCCTCGGCGACGGCGGTGAGCACCTGGTATTCCAGGATCTCCAATACCTCGGCGCGAATCCGTGCGTCCGCCAGCTTGCGCATGAAGGCGTCGTCGTCGGCGAGCTTGCCACCGCCCGGTCCCGGCTGATTCTTGGCCGCCGTGGCGATCTCCTCGGCCACCACCTGCAGGCCCGGCGCCACCGCGCCGCCGCCACGCTCGAATTCGAGCAGATACTTCGCGACTGTCCAGCCGTTGTCGATCTCACCGATGACGTTGGCCTTGGGGACGCGCACCTCGTCGAAGAACACCTGATTCTGGATCTCTTCGCCGGAGGTCATCACCAGCGGCCGGATCTCGATACCGGGCGAGGTCATGTCGATCAGCACGAACGTGATGCCTTGCTGCTTCTTGGCGGTCCGGGAGGTGCGCACCAGAGCGAACATCCAATTCGCCTCGCCCGCGTGCGTGGTCCAGATCTTGCTGCCGGTGCAGACCAGGTCGTCGCCGTCGACCGTGGCCGCCATCGACAAGGCGGCCAAGTCCGATCCGGCCTCCGGTTCGGAGTACCCCTGACAGAAGAACACCTCACCGGTGAGAATCCGGGGCAAGAAGTAGTCCTTCTGTGCGTCCGTTCCGTACCGGACGATCGCGTGCGCGACCATCCGGATTCCCATCGGCGACAACGACGGTGCGCCGGCAAGCGTCGACTCGCGACTGAAGATGTAGTGCTGAGTCAGGCTCCAATCACAGCCGCCGTGCTCCACCGGCCACGCGGGCGCAGCCCAACCCCGCTCGTGCAGAATCGCCTGCCACGCCATGCTGGCCTCATGATCGGCATAGACACTGGTCATCAGCCGACCCGCGCGACGCAGCTCCGGGGTCAGCTTCTGGTCGAGAAAATCCCGCACCTCTGCTTGAAACGCCCGGTCTTCCTCCGACCACCGCAGATCCATCAATCTCCCCTGCCGTACCGGCGGATAGACACTTTTCCGCGCAGTCTAGCCGCCGCGCTATCCGGCTCGACTCCGGCCGCCTGGGCCAATACACCGCGGGCTCGCCTAACGGATACGCCCAGCGATGCCGTCCACCAACAGCGCGCGCCCCTCCTCGGCGCCGTCGAGCATCCGGGTGATCCGCTTGACGATCTGCCACTGCCTGGGCGAGCCGGCCGCCCGCTTGAGGTGAAAGTAGTTGGCGCCGCCGCGCGCGACGCGAAACTGGTCGCCCTGTTTGACCAGCAGTGTCGACTCGCATACGGCGACCGCCTCGTCACCGTTCACGGTGACCACCGCCGGGCCCAGAAAGTGCGTACATCCCCGCGCGATCAGATCCTGGTGCCCACGAGAGCGCACCATCGCCGCAATCTCCTCGCGGCCGTTCATCAGCCAGTTCTCGACGTCGTAGATGCCATCGTGTTGCCACAGCGCTGCGGTGGATTCGGGGTCGCCGGCGTCCACCAGCGGGCCATAGGACGCGATCAGCCGCTCGATCGCGCGCTCGTCCTCGATCTGCTGCAGACGCCGCTCCAGTTCGGCCAGGCGTTGCTCGATCATCGCCCCTCCCGTCGTGTCAGGTCGGCCAGCTCGGCCAGTGCGATCAGCTGGTCACGGAAGTGCGCCGCAGAGCGCGCCGCGATCACGCAGCTGACGTCCGTGGCACCGATGTCGGCAAGCCTG
The DNA here is from genome assembly GCA_001673575.1 of Mycolicibacter heraklionensis. Taxonomy (GTDB): domain Bacteria; phylum Actinomycetota; class Actinomycetes; order Mycobacteriales; family Mycobacteriaceae; genus Mycobacterium; species Mycobacterium heraklionense_A. The sequence continues at coordinate 15,022 of LZME01000135.1, forward strand.
CTGATCCGATCGAGGGTCTGCTGCGGGGCGCCGATCGGATCCAGCGGCGGCGTCGACAACACGATCGCGAATCCGTCCGGGAGGTCCACGGAGCCAAGATATTTCGTCAGCTCGTCGACGGTGAGGCCGAACGGTGTCCAGCCGTCGCCCAAGTTCACCGCCCGCCTAAGCGAGCGGCGGGTGCGTCCCCCCACCCAGATCGGCACCCGCTGTTGCACCGCGCACGGCTGCACGACCATCGAGTCGAATCGGTAGAAGGCGCCGTGATAGGCGGGGTGGGTGGTCGACAGCGACGCCCGCAACGCCTTCATCGCGTCGTCAGCGCGGGCACCGCGGTCATCCCACGCGCAGCCGAGCAGGTCGAACTCCTCACGCAGCGAGCCGACCCCGACGCCCAGGGTCAGCCGGCCGCCGCTGAGCCGGTCGAGGGTCCCGTAGCGTTTGGCGAGCTCCAGCGGATGGTGATAGCCCAGCACCACAACCGATGTCACCAATCGAATCGAGTGAGTGCGAGCGGCGAGAAACGCCAGTGTTGCCAACGGATCCCAGTAGGTCGTCCCCCGACCGACCGCGGCCTCGGCGGGTACCGCGACATGTTCCGAGCAGGTGAGGTAGGCGAACCCGAGTTCATCGGCGGCCGAGGCGATCTCGCTGATGTCCTCGACGCTGCCCTCGGCCTCCCAGCTCGACGCTGCACCAGGGACCTGAATGACGATCGGCGTCGCCAGACCAAGCCGCATCAGCGGGACCGACTCCGGTGACCGTTGTACCGCAAGGGCTCTACGCCTTTCGTTGCGTCGCGCTAGTGAGGTAGCCTCATCGAGGTAAAACTAGAATGAATTTTAGTTATGGAGGCATCTCTTGTCTAGCGGTGATCGATCCGAGTGGGCGCAGCAGTACGGCCCCTGGGCGGTGGTCGCCGGCGGCTCGGAGGGCGTCGGCGCCGAGTTCGCGTTCCAGCTGGCCGAAGCCGGTATCGATCTGGTCCTGATCGCGCGCAAGCCAGACCCGCTGCGTGAGACCGCCGATCGGTGCAGGACCCGCGGCGTGCGCGTCCGCGAGCTGGAGGTCGACCTGACCGCCGCGGATGCGGTTACCCGGATCGCCGAGGCGACGTCGGACATCGAAGTCGGGTTGCTGATCTACAACGCGGGAGCCAACACTCACAGCGCGGAATTCCTCGACGGCGATCTGGCTGCCTTCGAGCGCGTGCTCGACCTGAACGTACGGACGCCGCTGGCGCTGATCCACCATTTCGGGGGGCCGATGCGCCTCCGGCGCCGCGGCGGTCTGCTGCTGGTGGGGTCGCTGACCGGGTATCTCGGTTCGGCGCGGCAGACCGTTTACGGAGGCGCGAAGGCGTTCACCCGGATCTACGCCGAGGGCCTCTGGCTGGAGTTGCGCGACTACAACGTGCACGTCTTGGAGTTGGTGCTCGGCGTGACCAGGACGCCTGCCATGGCCCGGGCGGGCCTTAACTTCGATGTACCGGGGCTGCGGGTGTCCGATCCGGCCGAGGTCGCCCGCGAAGGCCTCGACCAGCTCTCCCGGGGACCGGTGCACGTCATCTCGGCCCACGCCGACAGTCCTGCCCTGCACGCCACCGCGGATCGTGCCAATGCCGTCCTCGCCTCACATCGGCTGATGCAGAAGCTGCTCTCAGGCGGCATCCCGAGCCGCTGATGCCCCGCCCGCCGGTTGAGCGCGACGCCGCTGTTCCCACCACGCCCGCACAACGGCAACGCTGCGAACGCATCCTTGCCACCGCGGCCCGACTCGGTGCCCGCGACGGGCTGGAGGCCGTCCGGATGCAGGATGTGGCCGACCAATCGGCGGTATCGATCGCGACCCTCTACCGCTACTACCCCACCAAGCATCACTTGTTCAGCGCCTTGTTGTTGCACTACACCCAGACCGCCGGTCCGTCGCACCCACCGACAGGCTGTCCGGCGGCCGACGTCACCGATCTCATGGTCGGCATCTGCCGTTCGATGCTCGCGCGACCTCGGCTGGCTCGCGCAATGATCACCTCCGTCAACGCCCGGCGCTCCGAGTCGGCGGCAACCGGGGACTTCGACCTGCGTGCCAACATCTTGTCGGTCGCCGGGCTCTCCCGGCCCGCACCGCGGGACATCCAGTTGGCGCTTCTGGTGGAGCAGTGCGCCTACGGAATCTTGTCCTGGGCGGTGATGGGTGAGACGACGCCCGCGCAGGCCGAACGCGACATGCGGCGCGCCTGCGAGCTGCTGCTAGCGCCCTGGCGTAGTGGTGCGCACACCGGGCCCGCGACGCTGCGCTGACCCCGGGCCCGAGGGTGGGCTATCGCTGGAGCGTGGCATCGCCAGCGCCGTCCCCAGGATCCAGGCGAACAAGAATGCCGGCATTGCGGTGATCGAGTAGCCCTCCAGCGACAGCGGACCGCTGCGGAAGACGAACGTCAGGAGCAGCACCGGATGGACCACCGCGGCAGCAAGTGCCAGGTGACCTGCGTACGCCGGCAGCGTCTGGCGGGCATAGACCGCGATCACGAACGCGCCCAGCGCCACCACCAGGGGCATCCCCGACATGGCCAGCAGCCCGAACGTCAGGTCGTAGAGCAATGACGCCGTGTCGGCGCTGCGGCGCCGGTACAGCAGCAGGTCAAAGGCGGTGAACCCGCTGAGCAGCAGGGTCAGGCATCCGATGAAGCCCGCGGCGAAGCAGGTCGGAAGGATCGATTTCATGGGAACGCGATCCCGAAGGTACGTCCACACCGCGGCACCGAAGACGAACCAGAGCGTGACGCCGACGGTGTTGAGTGTCATCGTCACGACCAGGCGGTCGTGGTGGGCTGCAGCCCACCGCGCCACGTCAATCGACTGCGTTCGAGTCCCCGGGAAAGACCAGATCGGGTAGGCCAGCAATGTGGTCGCAGGCAGGACGACGCCCAGGATGCCGGACCACCGGGCCACACGTGGCGCGTCCCAGGATGTGCCGATCACGAAAGTTCCCCCTGTTGTCGGGCGAGGTCCCACTGACCGAAGTCCGCGGCAAGGACGTCGTTGACGTCCACATGCACGTCGTCGATGACGTAACCCGGCTCGGTCGCGGTGACGATTTCTCGTTGGAAGAGTACGGCTGCCGGTTCGCGGTCTCCGTGCGACCATGCCTTGGTCTGCCATGCCCACCGGTGACCCGGGCTGGTCGACCTGCCGATCACACCGTCGTTGATCGCCCAGGTGCATTGGCGGGCGCCGCCGTAGATTCCGGTGCGGTCAACGCCCAGTACGGAGTTGATCCCGCGAAACCATCGGACCGCGACGTTCTTCCATGTTGCGGCGTCGATGTCCTCGTCGACACTGAAGTAGATCGGCGCTGACGGCGGCCCCCCGGCCGCGGTATGCAGCCGCAACGCAGTCTGCGCATCGGCCACGCCGCCGTCGTAGCCCCGGGTGAAGTCCGACGGCGACTGCGTCCAACCCGGTTTGCCGAACTGGTAGCAGCTGGCGACCTGCAGGCCGGCGGCGCGTAGCCCGTCGGCATAGTCGCGGGTGACGGGCTTGAAGTCGAAGGTGGCACCCGGCCGGAGCTCGGAGACATAGACCAACGCTCCGTCGAATCCGGCGGCCTTGATCTGGTCAGGCGAGACCAACCGGTGGGCGAAATCGATGACCTGCAGCCCGTTCGCACCGGCCCGCGGTGCGCCGGCCGTCGCCCTGAGAACGCCGGGCAGGGCCAGCGCCGGGCCGAGTACCGCGGCATACCTCAGCACGTCGCGCCGCGAAGCGGAACGCGTCACAACTGGCAAGGGTACCGGCCGCACGTTCCTACAATGTGCTGATCACCGATTCGCCGAAGTGGCCCAGGGCCTCCACCGTATGGCTGAGGCTGTCGCCGGGTACGGCGACCTGTACCCAGGTCACGCCGGCTTCGGCGAGCCGGCCCAGGCCGTCCAGGTAGGCGCCGGGCTCGAAGTCGTCGTAGCCGGGACGGCCGCCGACGAGGTTCGAGAAGCAGATGTCGATGGCGGCCCAGTCACGGCCGGCCTCGTCGCAGCGCCGTTTCAGGTCGTCGATGCCCGCTGCCAGGGCTTCGACCGAATTCATCTCGGCGGTGCGGGCAGTGCTGGCCAGGCCGGGCGACGCCGGGAACGGCGCCCAGCCATCACCCCGCTCCGCCACCCGCTGACGAGCTCTGCCGGTGTTGCCGCCGAACCAGATCGGCGGATGGGGCCTGCTGACCGGTCGCGGATGCGCGGTGATCCCGCGAGCGCGAAAATGCCGGCCCTCGAATGAGACGTCGTCACCGGTCCAGATAGCACGAATGACATCCAGGCTCTCTTCGACCAGTGCGGCGCGCTCATCGAAGTCCACCCCCAAAGCGGCGAATTCACCCTTGAGGTAGCCCACACCCACGGCCAAGGTGAACCTTCCGCCGGACAGCAGATCCAGGGTCGCACCCGATTTCGCCACTACAAACGGGTTGCGGTAGGGCAAGACAACGACGTTCGGGATGAACCGGATCTCTTCGGTGTGTGCCGCAGCGAAGCCCATCGCCACGAAGGGATCGAGACTGTCGTGGCCGCCGGCGTCGAGCCAGCGCTGAGTCGGTGCCGGGTGGTCCGTGAAACCCATGGCGCCAAACCCGGCGGCTTCCGCGGCCTGCGCAACGGTGGTCACCGCTTGCGCCGAGACCAGCTCCGGATCGCAAGGATGGGTGATGATCGGGTAGGTGAACGCGAACCGCATACGGCTCTCCCTCGCGTGGAGTTGCTAAGTGGTTGTCGACTGTGCCGGACCCAGAAAGACTGCGGCACCTACCATTTCGTCACGGGCGCGGCACGGGCGCCCTCGGTGCTGCCGACCAGCTTCGCCGCCCACCACTTACTACCCCTCGGGTTTCTGTGGCCGTGGCGTCTCGGCTATCGGCCGGACGAGGACTTCCTGCGCGGTGCTGGCCACATGCCGACCTTCGGCATCCACCATGGTGCCGTGCACCAGGGCGCGATGTCCGGCCGTGGCGACGGTCTGCTGGGTGTAGAGGTGCCATCGATCGAAGTGGACTGGGCGGTGCAGCCACACGCTGTGGTCCAGGGTCAGGCCGGTGTGCGTGGCATGGTCGACCGGCTGCGGGTGAGCGCGAAACGCGGTGTCCACCAGGAGGTAGTCGCTGGCGTAGGCGAGCAGCACCGCATGCAGTTGCGGATCGCCGTCGATTCCGCACGGCAACCGCATCCAGTGGGCACGCGGACCTGGTGCTTGGGCACCGCCGAGGAATACCGGGGCTTCGGCGGTGCGGACTTCCAGCGGTGGCGGCCGTTCTATCCAAGTGTTCCCTCGCCCAGCCAGGTATGGCGGAGCGTGTTGCACCCAGTGCTGTAGCAGCGGAAGGGCTTCCGGTTGGGGGCCGGGCAGCGGCACGGGGGCGGCGTCTGTGCTGTCCGTGCTGGTGTCGAAGGACACCGTCGCCACCACGAGGGTGCGGCCGCCCTGCTGGATGGTGACCTGCCGTGCCGACATGGTGCGCCCGTCGCGAGTGCGGTCGACGGCGATCTCCAGCGGTACGCCCGAGTCGCCGGGACGCAGAAACGACGCGTGGATGGAATGGGCCGTGAGCTCGGGGACCGTTGCCGCGGCTGCTGTCATCGCCTGGGCGATGAGCTGGCCGCCGAAGATCCGGCCGAACCGGCCGGCCTCGTTGTCGGCCAGGTATCGGTCATCGCCCAGTGGGTGCAGCGTCAATACCTGCTGCAGCCGATCCAGCGCGTCGAGTGTGGCGCCTTCCAGTTGGCTTCCGGACCCCAGCAGGGGGCCGCCATAGTCGGGGTGAGCGGAGACCTCGGACGCCGACGTCTGCACTAGTTCCTCCTCACCCGCTGTGGCCCGTCCGCGGCGGACTGCCGACACGGGTAGCCGGTGATGTAACCGCTAGCCCATTTAAGTAAATCTGAGCGACATAGGTCAAGGGCGGAACTCGAACCATGCTCGGGCAACCACGCGCCCTCAGATCGATCGAGGGCCACTTCGAAGGTAACAGGAGCTTTATCCGGATGGGTCTGCCGAATCGGCCGGTATACGAGGCTGTCCGGAGTTCCGGTCGAGTCCTTGGATTCGGGATGCCTTGGTAATTCTTGCCGTTCACCCCTGCCGCTGCTTTGACATTCTTAACAACCCCACATCGATGGCGGATGGGCAAACTTTTTGCGTGGCGAATCATGCTGGCCGCCAGTATTATTCGCGATCCAGGTTCCGCTTTGGGCAACTCATCTGGCAGCACAGACGTTCTCATCCAAGTTGACTATCACCAACGGTGATGCCACCATGGCCGCGAACGCACCTCGCTAGGTGAGGCGTCTGTACGGATACAGGCCACTGACCTCAAACGTCGAGAGACGCCCAGGGTCAGGACAGCTCTTCCCGGCTTAAGGGTTGAGCCCAAGTGGCTTTCGGCATATGACTGGATACGCCGTGCAGTGCCAAAACTCTGTCGAGAGGGGTGCCGTCCGGCCGACTCTGCGCTGGTTCGGTTAGTCCCGCTGTGCCCACTGCAACGGCATCCCCGTGTGCCCTGGCCGTGAGGAGGTGAGAGCGACATTGAGTCCGAGCGATAGTCCTTATCCGAGATCGACGACCATTTCGTTCGAACCCTGCCCCGGCGCCGCCTTCATCCTCTGAATCGGTCCGCCCGTACCGCATCAGCGCTGTCTGCATCGTGGACCTGCGCTGCTCTTGCGCGCGACTGTTCTTGTACAGCGGCGTAGTTCGTCATGCCCTCTCAAAGGAGAGTCCCCGATGTCTTTTGTGTACGCACTGCCCGAAGACCTCACCGCGACAGCGGCCGATCTGCGCGGTGTCGGCGATACGGTGGCCGCGCAAAGCGCCGCTGCCGCAGCGCCGACCACCGGAGTGATTCCCGCCGCCGCTGATGAGGTATCCGCCCTGACCGCAGCCCAATTCGCGCGGCACGCACAGATGTACCAAGCGATCAGTAAGCGCGCCGCGGTGGTGCACGAGATGTTCGTCAAAACCCTGCAGAACAGCGCACAGTCATACGCAGCGACCGATGCTGCGAACGTTATCTCGGTCTACTGAAAGGGGTTTGGATCATGGATTACGGATCGATGCCACCAGAGATCAATTCGGCGCGCATGTACGCCGGCGCAGGATCAGGTCCGATGCTGGCCGCCGCGGCGTCCTGGAACTTGCTGGCCGCGGAATTACGGTCGGCAGCAACATCGTTCGAATGGCTGGTGGCGAGCCTGGCCAGTCAAGGCTGGTGGGGGCCATCCGCAACGGCGATGACAGCGGCCGCCGAACCCTACTTTGTGTGGCTGAGCGTGACCGCCGAGCAGGCTGAGCAGACCGCGGCACAGGCTTACGCCGCGGCCGAAGCGTACGCCGCGGCCCACGCCATGACGGTGCCGCCGGCGGCGATCGAGACCAACCGGGTGCTGCTGGCGTCATTGATCAAGACCAACGCGCTGGGACAGAACACACCGGCTATCGCAGCGACCGAAGCTCGCTACGCACAGATGTGGGCCCAAGACGCGGTGGCGATGTATGGCTACGCCGCGGCTTCCGCCACCGCCACCCAACTGATCCCCTTCGCCGATGCGCCGGAGACCACCAATCAAGACGACGGCAACCAGGCCGCCGGCGGTGTGGACCCCACCGATGCCCACGCCCAGCTGCCGGATGCGTTGCGGAGCCTGGCGTCGCCGGCGGAGGGCTCGCGTCCGACGGATCCGGACTGGCACTGGACGAAGTTCTTCGACGGCCTCTTCGACGGGACGTGGGGCCACGACGACGGGTCGGGCTTGAACATCAATGCCCAGCTGTGGAACACGATCGCCGCAACCGGCATTTTCGATCCCGGTGGCAACATCGAGGGGTTCTCCGGGCTGGCCACGCTCGGGTTTCTCGCGCGCGGCATGGATGGCGGCACCGCCGCCCTGGCCCGCGGCGGGCTCGGGCCCGCGCCGGGCATGACCCTGGCGTCGACGGCCACTGGTGGGCTGGAGTCCGCCGGCCGCGCCGCCGGCGGCACCACCTCCCCGGTGGCCGCGGGAGTGGGCCGGGCCACCCTGGTCGGTTCGTTGTCGACGCCGCCCAGCTGGGCGGCGGCAACCCCGACGGGAGCTCCCGTCGCTGGAACGGGTAGCGGCTGGACCGTCGCCCCGGAAAGCCGGTCGATGACCGCCATGCCTCCCCCGATTCCTCCGGGTGGCGCCGGTCGCAACGGCAGCTACGGCCTCGGCACGCCGCGCTATGGCGTCAAGCTGACCGTGATGCCGCGGCCCGTTGTGGTCGGTTAGCCGGCCCGGTTGTCGCGCGCAGCCAATCGGACCACGCTGAGGACCACCACCAGACCCATCGTGAACCAGGTCATCTCGGAGCACGTCTGGTAGATATCGGCCAGTGCGACGGGCTTGCCCGCAATGGTCGTCGTGGCGTCGCCGGCACGCAGCAGTCCGAGGTTCACCTGCAGGCCCATGCCGAACCAGATGACGGCCGGCATCAACAACGCCGATCGGGTGGTGGAGGTGGGTTCGCGTCGCCACCGACGTTCGATCAAGGCAAACGTCTGGAATAGCAACCATCCCGTGATCAACCAACCGGTGTAGTTACTCAACGGCACGCCCAGAACCCCACTCGGTGATCGGTAGGTGAAGAGGTGACGCGCATAGGCCCCGATCGGATCGATCACCAAGTCATAGCCGGCGACGACGAGGGTGGCGACGACGGGCGTCACGATCACGTACAGGAGTCGGCTGCGGCACTCACCCACAAGTACCCGGGCGAGAATCCACGCCAGCCAGGCCATAATCACCCAGGCCGCCACAACGGTGAACGGCACGCCGAGCGCCCGGGGACCTTCTAAGTGATGGACGTAGTAGCCGAACGGGAAGCCGGTCGCGATACTGCACGCCTCGAGACCGAAACCCACAGTCACTGCGATGGCGAAGTATGCGGTAGCTCCGGCGGGCTTGTAGAGCGTCAGTGCATGGAGCAACACGAACACCAGCAACGAGGCACCCGAGATAGCTTCAGCCACAGGAGATATCGATGATCCGGAGCTCAGCGCAGCCGTTACCGTCGCGGCGAGCCAGATCGCGACAAGGCACCAGCCGGTAATCACCATCCCGGCCCTAGAACCGCGCGGGGTCGTCGGCGATGTGCTGCTCACGGGCGTCGACACGCACCGAATCGTATCCGTCGGCGGCTGGTTATCCGGGCAAAGCGACGATGATTGCGCCCAATGCATCTGAGCGTTCTCGGCGCGGGCGACACCGTTAACAGCAGTCACATTGTTAACATCGGCCCGTGCCTGACTCTCCGCGGACTTCCCGCCCTGCCAACCACGTTTCCCGACGTGACGCACTGCGGTACGCATCCGCCGCGGCCCTCACCGGGCTGGGTGCAGCGTCCGCCGGCGCGCCGCCGGCCTCGGCTGCGGCTCCCACGTTGATCGACTACGCCATGCGCCAGATTCCGGCGCACGACATCCGGGCCGCGGGTCATGCCGGCGTCATCAACTACGTGTCGACGTCGCGGCCCGGTTCCAATTTCGGTGCTAAGCCGATCACCCGGCCCTATGCCGAGTCGCTGACCGCCGCGGGGCTGGTGATCGTCAGCAACTTCCAGTACGGCAAGCCGGGCGGGACGGCCCCGTCGGACTTCACCCGGGGATACCCCGGCGGGGTCGCCGACGCGCGCACCGCCTGGCAACTGCACACCGCAGCCGGCGGCGGCCAAAGTGCGCCGGTCTTCTTCAGCGTCGACGACGACATCGACCGCAACACCTGGAACACCGTGGCACTGCAGTGGTTTCGCGGAATCAACTCGGTACTGGGAGTGCAGCGCACCGGCGTCTACGGGGGCGTGAACGTGTGCCAGTGGGCGGCCGCCGACGGTGTCATCGGGGTCTCACGCACACCCGGTAAGCGCTGGGCCTGGCAGACCCGATCCTGGTCACGTGGTCAGGTCGACCCCGGGGCGGTGCTCTACCAACGGATTGTGAGTACCGCCTCGAACCCGGGCCCGATCGTCGGCGGGATCGAAGTCGACGTCAACGATGTCCTGGCCCAGGACTGCGGCCAGTGGAATCTGCATCCGTGAGGTCGTGCGACCGATCAGGATTTGCTGGACAAGAAGAGTGCCAGGGTAAGCATCACGACACACGCGAGGCACGTGTAGACGCCCAGAGATGCTGACGCCATAAGTAGGCTCCTGTCTGCAAAGACTTGGTTGGTCTTGATTCGTTGAGGCCGATCTACGCCCAGCCGCGTAGCTGGACGGCCGTGCCGCGATCGCCACTAAGCTAGCCGCCCACCTGCGCCGTCGTCAACAAGACCGGCGCTGCGCCGCCCGATCAGGACGGACTGAGTTCAGCCGTTTTGACCATCTCCCATTCCTCGTCGGCGATCAGGTTTCGCCAGTCGACCGGCAGGGAGTCCAGCGCGTCCTCAATGCAGAACCACACCGATTCCAGCGGCGAGGCGCCCGGCGCTGCGGCGGTGATCCGGCTCTCCACGTCATAGTTCGGGGCGTGCGGTGCATCGCTGAACGGTGCGAGCGCGTTGATCGCGTCCATGACGTAACGCCGCAACTCGGCGTATGGCCGACCACGCAGCTCCTCGGGCAGGATGGGCCTGCCGAAGATGTAGTCCTGGGCGGCATGGCCGTAGGGCACTTCGAGCTTGTGCGGCAACGGCTCCTCGGGCAACCCGCCCGCGAAGTACACGGGCACGATCGGCATCGACATCTCGATCGCCATGTCCAGCAGTGTCGATGTCAGTCTCTCGACCCGCTGGCCCGAACTCACGCTGCGTGTCCCGTCGGCGTGCACCATCACCGACACTCCGGAGGCTGCACTCTCCCGCTTGAGCTCGTCGACCAACCCGAAGAACTCTTGCGGCTGCTGCTGGTCGAAATAGCGGAGATGGCCCAGCTCCTTGCCTGCGGCCGCGTCGATCATCCGCAACAGGTTGCCGACCCAGCCGGTTTCGTGTTTGGCGTGGCCGATGGTGACGACTTTCGTGCCGGTCAGCCACGATCCGATCGTGGTGCCCAACAGCGATTCGACCTGCACCTGGTGATTGGCCAGCAGCAACACCGGCCGACCGTGCACGGCCGCCATCGCGGCCGGATCGGTGACCACAACGTGGCGTACGTAGCGCGACAGCACTGCCCCCAGGGCCAGCTCGCCGAACCAGCCGTCCGGCATCCCCGCGCTCTCGGTCCACCAGGCTCGGACCGGCTCCCAGTCCGTGACCGCTGACGCGCTCGCCCGGCACGCTCCCGGCCCGAGCTTCTCGACGTCGACACTGATGCGCTCCAGCGGCAGCGCGGGGCAGCTCACCTGACCGCCGATGATCTGAACCCGGTCGGGGTGGATCGCGTTGTGGACTGCGTCCGCGACCGCTTCCTTGGTGACGATGTCGACCATCAGCGAATCGCCTTGACTGTCGGTGCCGTACACGGCCTGCAACGTGCCCTTGAACCAGTCGAGGGTCGCCATCCGGGCAGTGTCGAGCTCGAGGACGCCGCGGCCGAGTCGCTCGCTCAGCGACAGTCCCGGGACCGCCTGCCGGTCGCCCATGAAAGCGCGTCGTTCAGGGCCGCCGACTTCGGCCAGTGGCCCCTTGCTCAGCAGAAATTCGGCCATCCGGATACGCGCCCAGGGTTTTCCGGCGACGCTGAGCCACAGGTCGAAGGTCGGCATGCGGCCTTCGTCGTCGTCGAAGCCCACGAATCGGGCTTCGACATCCACGGTTCCCGCCACGGGGGTGTCGGAGTAGAACCGGGCCGAGAGGATGCGGCGAGGGAACCCGACGTCGGGGTCGCTCGCGTCGGCATACGACGCGGGGTCGGCGGTGTCGGTGGTCCACACACTCATCGCGGTGTGCGGTACGACGTGCAACGCGCCGTCCAACAGCCCGGGCTGCAGTTCGCCGACCGGAACTGCACAACGGTCGATCGCCAGGGTTCCGGTTGAGCCGTTGCGGCCGATACGGGCGCCATCGGTCAGGGTCGCGAATGCCGGACCGTGGAACACCGTTCCGTCATAGGGGTCGGCGTAGGGCACCGCACCTTCCAGCGGGGCCGGCGGCTCTGGTTCACCGCTGTAGTGCGCGGCGGTGACGACAACGGCGTGCGCGTGAATCTCCCAGCGCGACAACTCGGCTCGCGGCGCATCGCGCCAGACCTCGAGGCGGCCCTGGAAGCGCCCGGTCTCCTGCGTCTGCTCCAGCACGACCCGCAACCGCTTCGGCGAGTCGACCACGACCCACCGAACCATCTGGACATCGGTGATCTCGACGACCTTCGCTCCGCCGGAGGCCCGGGCCGCGGCCTGCGCGAACAGATCCATGACCGACATCATCGGCAGCGACGGGATCACGTACGTCGGGCAATGATCGACGATCCAGGAATCGTTGATCGGATCGAGCGCGACCTCCATCGTGGTGGTCGCGGACGCCGTGTTCTGTACCGCGGCAGCGGTATCCGCGGGTGCGGCCGACGCCGTGGGGGGTGCGACTGCGGCGGGCACGGAAGTCGATGTTGATGTAGTGATGGCGCCGGCATCGGCCGGGGACCGCCGTTCCGCCGTGCCGGCGACGATGCGCATGCCCAGGTTGCTCGCGCTGTAGATGCGCTTGTTGTCCACCCACAACGATGCCTCGGCCACCGCGAGGATGCCGGCGTCCTCACGGACGATCCGGGTGATCTCGACCTGTGCGGCGATCTGCTTGTTGGTGGGAATGATCTGGCCGCGATACCGCCAGGTCATGGCGTCGTGCAGGGCAGCCGGTTCGAAGCGGGCCGCCGGGCCGGCCTCCTTACCGAGTCCGAGGTCGAGCATCCCGAATTGCAGGAGCTGCAACAGCATTTCGATGCCCAGGGACCCCGGCTGGACCGGGTCGCCGAAGAAGTGCGCCTTGAAGTACCACTCGCCGGGGTTGACGTCCTTGACGCCGCGCCACTGGCCCAGTCCGGCGGCGCCGCCGGTGGGCCAGCGTCCGGTGACCCGGTCGACCATCAGCAGCATCGGGTCCGCCAACCGCGCTCCCGCGCCGAAGAACTCGGCGGGCTGCGTGGTCAGATCGACCAGCGGAGCCTCGCAGGGCTGCGCGAGCGAGGCCCGTTGTTCGTCGCTGACCGGCAGACCCACTTGGTTTTGCAGCGCTTCGCGTTTGAAGTAGCCGAACACGGTGTCGAAGGTGTAGACCGGTCCGTCGTCGGCGACGATCTCCCCGTCGAAGCCGACGATGATGGTTCCCGCGGCCTTGGCGAGGCTCTTGAGCTTCACCTTGATTCGCAGTGTTCCGGTCGCCGGGGTCACCTCACGGTGTTGAGTTCCCGTCCCGTCCAAGTTGCGGAAGAACAGGTCCGCCTCACCGTCCAGCGGACAGCCGACGTAGCTGGCCAGCCAGCCGCAAGGCTGCAGCGCGACCTCCATCAGCACAGCGTTGGGCATCGTCTCGTGGCCGTTGGCCGCGCCGTTCTCGGCGAAGTACCAGGCGTCGGCCGGGACGTCGTACTCCACGACGACTTCAGCGCCGGCCTTCATCACGCCGGTCTCACCGACCAGCTCGGTGACCCGGGACATGAAGTGATACGGCGGCCCGGGCAGCCTTGCCGCCTTGCGGGGCGAATCGAACTTCTCGAACAGCGGCCCAAAGGCCATGGACGGCTTGGCGATCGCACTGGCGAGCATCGCCTGGTAGTCGTAACGGAATCCGTTGACCTCGGCGACTTGCTTGGGCTCGACGTAGCCTTCGAGTTCTTTGGCGCCGGAGTCCATCGGCCATCCCGGTGACAGCTTCAGCCCCATCCGCTCGCAGTGGAAGGCGGGCAGTCCGTCGACGGTGCACAGCAGGTCGGCGAAGAGCGTCGGCTCGGGTCCGGCGATCACCTCGCGAACGAACACTTCGTAGACCACCTCACGCGACTGCGGCGTGACCTGACCCCGGCAGCGCAGCTTGTAGGTTTCGAAGGGAACCGGTTCGAAGCGCCAGCCGTCGCAGTCGAGCGTCATGCCCAGGGCGGTCATATAGATCGCCATGGTCTGCATAGTGGCCTCGTACATCAGGGTGCCCGGCATGCAGGGGTCGTTCTTGAAATGGCCGGCGAAGAAGCAGTTCTCCGGCGTGACGGGCGCGACGGCCCGCAGGTACCCGCGGCCCCACGGCCCACCGGTGAAGTCCAGATCGGTCACTTCGTCGACGAAGAGCATGTCGCCGGCGTGGATGCTGGGGGTGCGGGTGTGGCTGCCGGCGCGCTCGAAGCCCTCCCCGAACGTACGCCAGATCTCGCCGGCGGCCATCGCCTCCAGATCGGTGCGCTGCAGAGAGGTGCGTGACGTCTGGGCAGGCGTCTGCTCCATCGGTCCGCTGACGGTCTGTTCCTCAGGGCGCCACAAGATCCCGCCGGATGCCGCCAACTCCTCGTCGGTGAAGAAACCGGCTTGACCGTTACGCATCGACATCCGCTCGACACCGTCGATCGTGCAGTCGTAGTGAAAGAAGAACAGCCGCACATCGCCTTGCCTGGCGTGGCCGTCCACATGGATGTCGAAGCGCAGGGTGTCGCCGATCTCCGGCAGACCACCGAGGTAGGTGACCTCGCAGCCGAGCAACCGGTAGACCCGCTCGCTCTTGTTGAGCAGATCCGCGCCCATCCAGGAGATGAGCATCAGGTCGGCCTGCCCGCTTTCGATCATGATGCCGGCGGGCATCCGATCCTGCTGGAGCCACCAGGAGTCGGCGGTGACATCGGTTTCGGTCCACAACGTTCCGGTGCCGTGCCGGGCCGGCTCGGCGTCGATACCCAGCAACCGATCCGCCAGCAGCAGTGGCGGTTCGGGCATCCGGACCTGTCGCGGATACTGGTCCTGCTCGGCGAAAGCCGGGCCGAAGATCTCGGAGATGTTCCCCGAGGAGTGCACGCGCAGCCCATCCTTGTCGAGCTTGAGGCCCACCGGCTCGCGCTTGACCGTCGGGACCGGGACCACCTTGTCGGCCGGCTTGACTGGCTGGATCGCCCGGCTTGCACCCGCGGGCATAGCGGCGGCGGGCATGGCGACGGCGGGTTCCGCGGTGGCTGCGGCCTGCGGCTCCGGTCGCGACGGCGTTGCCGCGGCTACACCCAACGGCAGCCGGGCCAGCGACTCCGCGACCGTTGCCAGAGCCGGAGGCATCGGGAGTTGTGTTGGCATGAATTGCTCCAGTTGATGAGGGGGGTTCGTTCCTGGGGCCGTCCCGCGCGGTGGCAGATGGACCGCGGGCAGGTGCGCGGGGAAGTTGAGCCGGATGGGTTTCGCGGCGGCGTTGGCCGCTGCCGGCGCCGTTAAGGACGCGGCCTGGAGCCCGGTCGCCGACGACACCAGCGTCACGTGTTGACGCTGGCCGGCCATTCCGGTGAGTTCCACGGCGACGCGCCGTTGCCCGGACGTCCAGGACTCGCCGTCGGGCCACACTCCGAGCGCTCCGTAGAGCACACCGGCCGCCACATGCAGCAGTCCCGACGCGGCGTGCGCATGACCCAACAGGGCCGAAAGGTTCACCGCACCTGGAACGGTGCCCAGGTGCAGACATTCGGCGTCCACCGGCTGATCGGGCAGCAGCGTCGCGTACACCGGGTTACCGTCACGGCGCGCATCGGCGGCACGCTTCAGCACGAGCACGACGGCGGCGTCCGCGGGTATCTGCTCGTCGGCGTGCAGTAATGCCCGCGCCGCTGCCTGATGCACGGGTTCGCAGCTGAGGTCCACCGCCCCGACCACTGCCGCGTCGATCTCTCCGCGCCGCAAGGCCCGCGCGGCCAGCTCGAGGGCGGTGGTGCCCGAGAGTTGTTCCCGCGAAACCGTGAAACTAGGTCCCCGTAAATCGAATTGGCTATTGAGGCGGTTCGCCACGATGTTGGGCATGGCTCCCACCACGCCCGCGGCGGTCCACCCCGCAACGACGTCGTCGCGAGCCGCGGCGAGCTGGTCGGGCTCGTCGAATTCGTCTGCCAGCCGCCAGCGCTGCCCGAATCGGGCGACTTCGGCGTCGCAGCCCATTCCGACAACGACGCTGGTGGTCTCCGGCGGCAAACTCTTGATCAGCTCGCCGATGCCCAGGGCCGCACCGAGCAACGCCAGTTGTTGGGGTTGGGTCTGTTTGAGGTCGGCAGGCGGAAAGCGGGTTTGGGTCAGGTCCAGGCTGACCTCATCCATGCGTGCGCCACGGGCTCCGTCGGCCATGCCGGTGGGGATCGGCTGGCACGTCTTCAAATGCTCGGCGACGGAGGCGGTTTCGTGTCCGTCGCCGAGCAGAAGGTTCAGTCCGACGATCGCGATCTCCTGCTCGGCCCGGGGTGCGGTGACCGGTGGAGCCGGCGATGGCCCTTGTCCGTCGACCCATTCTTCGAGCAGCAGATGCGCGTTGTTGCCGCCGAAGCCGAAGTTGTTGACCGCGGCCCGACGCGGGCCGTCGCTGTCCCACGGCTCAGCCTCGGTGAGCAGCCGGAACGGCGAGTCGGAGATGAAGGGCAGCGGATCCTCGGCGTGCAACGTCGGCGGACGAACCCCGGCGCGCATCGCTGCGAGGACTTTGATGGCCCCCGCTGCGCCGGATGCGGTGATCGAGTGCCCCAGATTGGATTTCAGTGACCCGATGGGCACGTCGGTCATGCCGGCGAAGATCCGCGCCATGCTCATCAGTTCGGTCAGGTCGCCGCGCGATGTTCCCGTGGCGTGGCACTCGATGAGGGAGATGTCGCGCGGCTCGAGTCCGGCCATCTCGTAGGCCAGCCGCATCGCGCGTTCTTGGCCGTCCTGGGAAGGCACCAGGAATCCATGTCCCCGACCGTCGTTGCTCAGGCCGACGCCCCGGATGACGCCCAGGATGGTGTCGTCGTCGGCTATCGCATCGTCCAGGCGCCGCAACACCAGGATGGCCGCGCCCTCAGCGGGCACCAGCCCATCGGCGCCGTTGTTGAACGGTCGCGACCGCCCCGTTCGGCTCAGGGCCTGCAAGGCGGTGAAGCCGATGTGCAGCAGCAGATCACTGGCGCCGTTGATGCCGCCGGCGAACATGACGTCGGCGGTGCGGTCGTGCAACCGGTCGCAGGCCAGCTTGATGGCATACAGCGACGAAGCACAGGCGGCGTCGAGCGCCGCGGCGCCGCCGGTCAGACCCAGGGCCTGCGCGATGAGATGCGCCGGCAGCCCGGACATGAAGCGGTTGCGCCAGTCCACCCCGGATTCGAGGCTGGATTCTTTTCCCCGCCAGACCGTTTCGGCGAGATCCGTCATCTTCTTTGTCGGGTAGCTCAGGTTGCCCAGGACGATCCCAGCGGAACCCGGGACCCCACCTGCCCGCCATCCCGCGCTGTCCAGGGCTTGTCTGGCCGCCTCGATTCCCCACCGGTAGAGCGGGTCGAGTCCGGCGAGGTCGTCAGCGTCGATGAACAGTCTGCGGGGGTCGAATACGTCGTCGAAGCCGCGGACGTAGCCGCCGCGGTCCGACCAGGTGTGGTCGAGTTCGGGTACGTCCGCCGGGGCACACAGGACGCGTGCCGGCGATACGCCCCAGTAATCCGGGCCGGGTGAGCCCAGTGCGTCGCGGCCGTCGTGCACCGTTGTCCAGAGCTCGCCCGCGTTCAGTCCCCCGGGCAGGACACAGCCCTGCCCGACGATCGCGATGGGATCAAACTTCACTTCGAATCAGCCACCGTCGAGTCAGCCGCCGTAGGGATACAACTCGAGTCGTTTGAGACTGATCACCAGCTGGTTGTCGGCGTCGACCAGATCCAGGTCGCAGACGGCACGGCTGGTCTTGGCGTCTCCGCCGGTGAGCACGCACCGCAGGCCCGCACCCAGCGCGCCGGATCGGTAGCGCACGATCTCGCCCACCCGCAGCGGAAGAACATTGCGGCCAAGCAGCTCATAGCTCCAGACCAATGCCGCCTGCAGGCATCCGTCGACGGCCGCCGGGTCAGTCGCCCAGCCCTCCCCCGCCCAGCCCACGGTCGTCAACCCGGACAGGTAGGCCGTCGCGGCCGTCTCGGCGCAGTCCACGCCGTCGAGCACCCGGAATGCGGCACCGTGGAACAGCGCCCCACCGGTGTAGCAGGCGTCGCGGTCAATCCTGCGAGTGCCCGGTGCCGACACCGGGGCGCTCGGGACTACGGCCGCGCCCGAACGCATCTCGAGTTTGGCCGAGTAATAGGCGGTCGAGTCTTCGATGTCGGAGAGCGTCAACGTCAGCAGTTCGGGCCGATCGTCGACGGGCACGCACCGCACCAGCAGGGGGTTGCCGTGCTTCTCGAACTCGTAGAGCGTCACACCGCGCAGCACCTTGAGATCGAGCACCCGATCCACGTGGTGGCCGGGCCGGCATGCCTCGGCCATTCGAATGAACCATTCGAGTGCCTGCACGACGGGCAACACGACATTGCCCTGGACCCGGTGGTCAAGCAGGTAGGGCTGCTGCGTCACATGTGCGAGCACCCGCGCGCCCCGGCCCTCCGGCGGGATCGGGTGCGTGGGCAGTCCGGCCAGCACGCCGTCGCCGAGTGTCACCTCGGGACTTCCGGTGTCACCGTCCAGAACCTCCGCAGCGAACGCACGCGCGCCGTCGGCGAGCGGTATCAAGGAGATGCCACGGGACTCGAACATCGCCTTGAGACCTGGTGTCACCATTCCGGAATCCCAAGGGCCCCAACCCAGCGCCCGCACCAGGCAGGACGGCCCGCGGCGCGCCTGCTCCGCCAGGGCCACCTTGTTGAGGATTTCATTGGCCATGGCGTAGTCGCTTTGCCCGACGTTTCCGCTGCGCGCGGCCACCGACGAGAACAGGCAGATCACCTTGAGCGCGTCGTTGGCCGTGGCGTCCAGCAGCGCGCACGCGCCGCCGACCTTGGTCTCGAAGACCCGGTCGAACCCGTCGAGGGTCTTCTTGTGCAGCGGCGCATCGGCCAGCACGCCGGCGCCGTGCACCAGGCCGGTGATGGGGCCGAACTCGTTTCGCACGCTGTCCAGCAACGCACCCAGCTGCGCGGTGTCGCGGACGTCGGCGGCAGCGTAGCGGACGCGGGAGCCGGCCGCGGTCAGCGCGGCCAGGGTGGCCCGCACCTCGCGGTCGGCCAGGATCCGCTGCGCCTGCTGCTCCAGCTGCTTCGGCGTGACCTTGAGGCCTTGCGCCGCAGCGCTGGCGAGCAGCGCCCGCTTGAGCTCCGCATCGGTGGTAAGGCCCTGGACTTCCGGGGGTTCGTCGGCGAGTTCGGTGCGCCCGATCAACACGAACGCCGCCTTGGTCTGCTGTGCCAGGGCGATCACCGAACCGGCGGTCACACCGCGGGCACCACCGGAGACCACGATGACGTCTTGCGGACCGATGCGGTGCGTGCGGGTGCTCACCTGCTGTGCGCCCGCGACGACGGTGGTTCGCCCGTGTGAACTACCCAGGCCCACTTCGAGTTCCACCCCGCCCGCCAGTACTTCGTGGGCGATCTGCTCGGCGACGACTTGCGGGGAACGGTGGCCGACGGCGACGTCTATTGCCTTGACCTGTGCGCTGGCCCATTCCTGGGCAGCCGTCTTGGCCAGCGCACCGATTCCCCCCGACCAGGCCCGCAGGCCGGGATCGGTGAGCAGACCGAACGTGCCACCGGTGTCTTGAACGGTGACGAAGACGCCGCCATGTTCCGCGAACTGCGCGGCGACGCGCTGTGCGTCGGCGAACAGCACCCGGTTGACAGCAAGCGCCTCGTCACGAGTGGCGATTGGCCGCAGTCCACCGAGGTGAATGACCGCCTCGGCGTCGGGACTGGGTTGTGCCACGACCGCCGCGCGAATGCCGTGGGTGCGCAGCGCTGCGGCCAGGGCCTCGGCCGTCTGGATCAGCCCGTCCTGTGCTGCCTCGGCCGTCACGATCTCGACGGTTCTGGCGGCATACAGGCCGGGCATGCCCATTCCGCTCACCGGAGCGGCGGTGGCGCGTACCGCGTAGCGCGCCACCTCCGCTCCGGTTAACTCAAAAGGGGCGCGATCACCTGCCGATAATCCGTTGGGAGCCACCAGATCCGGTGGTGATGAACCCATCAGTGATTGCAGGTAGTCAACGATCTCCTGCAACGTCACCAACGCCGCCATCGTCGCCGTCTCCACCTCAGGCAACGACGGAACCCGATCCTGCACCGCCGACAAAATCTCAACCCGCTTGATCGAGTCGATCCCCAGATCCGCCTCAAGCGCCATCGACAGATCCAGCATCTCCACCGGATAACCAGTCTTGTCAGCAACCACCGCCAACATGTCCCCGACCAGATCCACACCCGCCGCCGCCGGCGCAACAGCCACCGCAACAACCGGAGCGGCCGGCGCGACAACCGGCGCAGGCGCCGCCGCAACAGGGGCCGCAGCAGGCGCAGCCGCCGGACCCATCAACGACTGCAGGTAGTCAACGATCTCCTGCAACGTCACCAACGCCGCCATCGTCGCCGTCTCCACCTCAGGCAACGACGGAACCCGATCCTGCACCGCCGACAAAATCTCAACCCGCTTGATCGAGTCGATCCCCAGATCCGCCTCAAGCGCCATCGACAGATCCAGCATCTCCACCGGATAACCAGTCTTGTCAGCAACCACCGCCAGCATGTCCCCGACCAGATCCACACCCGCGGCCGCCGGCGCAACAGCCACCGGAGCAACCGGAGCGACAGCAACGGGGGCCGCGGCAGGCGGCGCCGGCATGGTTGCGACCGCAGCAGGGGCGGCCACCGCCGCCGGTGCCACAGGGGCCGGCGCCGGTACCGGTGCAGGCGGTGCGCTGACGGGGGCCGGAGCCGCGGGCGGCGCAGGCATGGCCGGCGCCGGCGGCGGAGGCGGGACGACCGCCGGCGGAGCCGGCGTGGCCGCCACGCCATAGGGGGCTACCGGCTGAGCCGGCACCACCGTGGTGGCGGCCGGGAAAGCCAGCTGGTTGACCGGCATCGGCGCCATCCCGGTGCTGGAGACCAGGGTCTGCAGCAGGCCCTGCAGGTGGGCGATGGTCTGCTGCATGCTGCCCAGCGCACCGACCATGTGCGTCACCATCTCGGCTCCGGGACCGGACATCAGCGGCGATGTCACCATCGGAACCGCGGCGGCCTGAACCGGCACCGGGGTGTGCGTCGGGACGTGTGCGGGCAACCCGTTCGCCGCGGGAACGGTTGGATGAGTTGCTGTCATTGGGGGCTCCGATACGGTCGCGTGGCCGTTGTGGTCACTGCGGGGGTTGGATTTCTCAGATCTTTCGGCTATCTCAAATTTCTCCGAGGGCCGCTGCACCGGCTCGTCGTTGATGTCAGGTCGGCCGAAGTTGGTGCCGTTGAGCTTCATCGTCAGCTTGGGCGCCGGACGGGTTCGCGGATCGTCACCGTGGCGGTAGTCGGCCCACAGGGCTTCGAAGTTCATCGGAACGCCGGCGGCCACCAGCTGGGCCAGGCCCATCCACAGCGATCGAATCCCGTTCCTGCCCTTGGCATCCAGGGAGACCGCGACATGGTCCTGGCCGGTCAGGCACTTGCCGACAAGGTTGGTGAGCACACTGCCGGGGCCGACCTCGACAAAGGTTCGGGCGCCGGCGGACCACATCGCCTGAACCTGCTCGACGAACCGCACGGGCTGCGCGATCTGGTTGGCCAGCGTGGCCCGCATCTGCTCGGCGCTGCCGACGTACGGCTGGGCTGTTGCGTTGGCGTAGACGGGCACCTGCGGCACGCCGAACGGAATGCCCGCCAGGTACGAGGCGAATGGGGCCGCCGCCGAACTGACGATCTCGGAGTGGAACGCCGTGGCGACGTCGAGGAGCCGCGCATTCATGCCCGCTGCGCTGAACCGCTGCGCGGCATCGGCGATCGCCGCACTGTCGCCCGAGAGCACGACCTGGTTGGGGGCGTTGTGGTTGGCGATGACCACCGGCAGGCCCCACTCGCCGAGCAGGCTGCCGACCTGTTCGGCAGGCGCGGTCACGGCGCACATCGCGCCGTCGCTGCTGGCGGCGGCCTGCGCCATCAGCGCACCGCGCGCGCGTGCGATGAGCAGCGCGACGTCGTCACTGATCACTCCCGCGGCGCACAGCGCGCTGACCTCGCCGAAGCTGTGGCCCCCGACGGCGACCGGCGCGATGCCCAGCGAGCGCACTATCGCCAGCAGGCTGAGGCTGTGTGCGCCGATGCCCGGCTGTGCCCATTCGGTCTTGGTCAGCTCGGCGGCCTGGGCAGCGCGGTCTTCCTCGCTGAATGCCGTTTTGGGCCAGACGACATCGTGCAGGTCGCGGTCTGCGTTAAGCAGGTCGGCACGCGCGAGTTCCCAAGGCGCCAAGGCGGGTTCGTAGAGTTGCGGAATGTCAGCACCCATGCCGACGTACTGGCTGCCCTGCCCGGGAAACAGCAGCGCGACCGGGCCCGCCTGTTGGCAGGAGTAGTAGTAGCCCTTGGGCGAGCTGAATGACGTCTCGCCGCTGGAGGTTTGCAGCTTGGCCGCGGCTTCCTCGAGCATCGTGCGCAGGCCCTCGACGCTGTTGGCGACGACGGCGAGGCGGTGCGGGCGGGTGGCGTCATACGCCGATTGCGTGCTGCGCGCGAGGTAGCCGAGCATGTCCGGCGAGTCGACCAGCGAGGCGGCCAGCTCCCCAGCCTGCGCGGCCAGCGCGGCCGCGGATTCCGCGCCGAGGACCACGAGCTCGGAGTCCCAGGAGCGGTAGCGCGGTGCATGCTTTCCGGCGCCGGAGTATTCCTCGAGCGTGATGTGGAAGTTCGTACCGCCGAAGCCGAATGCGCTGACCGACGCGCGTCGCGGCACATTCTGGTCGGCGATCCAGGGCTTGGTCTGCGTCGACAGGTAGAACGGCGACGATTCGATCTCGAGCCCGGGATTGGGCCGGTCGATCTTGATGGTCGGCGGGAGGGTCTTGTGGTGCAGTGCCATCACGGTCTTGAACAGGCCGCAGGCTCCGGCAGCTCCCTTGGTGTGCCCGACCTGGGACTTGACCGAGCCGACGGCGCACCATTGCCGGTCGGCCCGGCCCGACTCGTCGAACACCCGGCGCAGGGCGGTGAACTCGGCGACGTCGCCGGCTTTGGTGCCGGTGCCGTGGGCTTCGACGAGGCCGACCGTCTCGGGTCCGTAGCCGGCGGCCTCGTAGGCGCGGCGCAGGGCCTTGGCCTGACCATCGGGACTGGGGGCGTAGATGCTCTTGGCCCGACCATCCGAGGATGTGCCGATGCCGCGGATCACGGCGTAGATCCGGTCGCCGTCGCGCTCCGCGTCGTCGAGGCGCTTGAGCGCCAGCATGGACAGGCCCTCGCCGAGCATGGTGCCGTCCGACTGGTCGGAGAACGGACGGCAGTCGCCGGTACGCGACAGCGCGGTGACCTTGGCGAAGCACATGAACATGAAGATGTCGTTGAAGGCGTCGACGCCGCCGGCGATCACCATGTCGGCCTCGCGCAGATACAGCTCGTGCAGCGCGATCTCGATCGCGGCCAGTGAACTGGCGCATGCGGCGTCGACAACGCAGTTCGTGCCGCCGAGGTCAAACCGGTTGGCGATACGCCCGGCGATGACGTTGCCAAGCAGGCCGGGGAACGTGTTCTCCTGCCACGGTGTGTAGCCCGACGCGACGCGCTCGCTGAACGCGGTGAGCTCGTTGTCGGAGAGGCCCGCTGCGCGCAGGCCGCGTTCCCAGATCGGCCGATGCAGGCGACCGCTCATGTAGCCGGACATCTCGGTTCCGCCGGACGAACCCAGCACCACGCTGACACGTTCGCGGTCGATACCGGAGATGTCGCCGCCGGCGTAGTCCTCCAGCACTTGCTGCGCGACCCTCAGCGCCAGCAACTGGGCGGTGTCGGTCGCGGGCACAACGTTCGGCGGAATGCCGAAATCCATCGGCGAGAAGTCGACGGTGGGCAAGAACCCCCCGCGACGGGCGTATACCTTGTCAGGCGTGCGAGGATCTGCGTCGAAATAGTCGTCGATCCGCCAGTGCGACTCCGGTATGTCGGAGAACAGGTCCGCGCCCTCAACGATGTTGCGCCAGAATCGCTCGGCTTCTTCGGACCCGGGAAACAGCGCGCTGACGCCGACCACTGCGACAGGTGGATGTTTGGCTACCACAGGTCTCCTTAAGAACAACCTTGACACAAAGCATCGAAAGCCTAAGTTTCGCCATCAGAGACGGTGAGTTGCAGCTGGGGGTCCGCTGATCATCCCGATGGCCAGACGCTGCCGGGACAATATCAGAGTGTTGTCGCCATCACACATCGAAGACGGCCGCGCTGGCCTGGCGGTGCATTACAGTCGTGCGTCCGAATGTCACGCCAGCGGGCCGCTGAACTGCTAGAAAACGGCCAGCCGGCGCGTGGCGCCGACCGGGTCAGACCGCCAGCGGTCGGGGCCTGTAGGCGAACGCGTCGGACGGGACAGGCACCCCGCAGGAGCGCGCCGCACCGGCGCGGGTCACGTGCGCGGCACCTTCAAGCAGGTTAAGGGCGACCTGGACGGCCTGGCGGTTCTCGCACGCCTCCAGGTGGCTGCCGGCCACCCAGCTGTTGAAGGCGCCCATGGCCGGGCCGCACCAGATCTGGTAGTCCAGCACTCGCTCGGGGATGCCGCTGATGGCCCACCGGCTCGACTGACCCAGATACCAGCGGAACACCAGTGCCATCTGGTACTTCGGGTCCCGGGAAGCGAGTTCGAGGACCGCCGGGTCACGCTGTTGCCAGTACCGCTGGGTGTCCGCCCATACTTCGGCGACGGTGGTGCCCAGGATCTTCTCCAGCTCGGGACCGTGCTTGGCGACCACGCTGGCCAGGTCGGGGTTGCCTGCGTACCACTCGTAGAGCTTCTTGCCGCGCGGGGCGAACATCGTTCCCCGTTTGAGTACCTGCAGGTTGACGCCCATTTCGAACATGTCCGAGGCGGGGGCCATCATCACGTCCGCGATGCCGGCCTTGGCGAGCATGGCGCGCCCGGGCGCTGACAGGCCCGACTCCACGCAGGCCTGGTTGACGGTCCCGGTCAGCACGTAGGCCGCGCCCATCGCGAAGGCGCCGGCGACGGCCTGCGGTGCGCCAAGGCCGCCCGCAGCACCCACCCGCACCCGGCAGTTCAGCTGGTGCTGCTGGGCCAGCGAATCGCGCAGCATGACGATCTCGGAGAAAAGCGCCGGCAGCGGGCGGTTGTCGGTGTGCCCGCCGCTGTCGGATTCGACGGTGATGTCCTCGGCCACCGGCACATACCGAGATAGGTCGGCTTCGCGCTGGGTCAGCTTTCCGGCCGCCACCAAGGCGGACACCAGCGCCGCCGGCGCCGGCTCCATGAACATCCGCGCCACCTCGGGCCGCGACACCTTGGCCATCACGTGGTTGCGGCGCACGATGTTGCCGGCCGGATCGGTGTCCAGTCCCGACAGTGCGTAGTGCACCACCGCGGGGGTCAGCTTCATGAATGCCGAGGCCTCGACGACGGGAACGCCGCGCGCGATGAACAGTTCGGCGACGCGTGTCTCGAGGGAGGCTTCATTGGGCGAGTGGATCAGGTTGGCTCCCCAGGCAAGACCGGGCCGGCCGGCCAACGCCGCCTGAATCTCGGCCAGCCCCCGCTCCACCGCCTCATAGGAGAGCCCGCCCGCACCGAAGAAGCCCATCATGCCGGCCTCGGCCATCGCGATGACCAACGCCGGCGTCGCGATGCCGTTGGCCATCGCACCGGTGACATAGGGGAAGCGGACGCCGTGCGCCTCGCAGAATTCGCGGTCTCCCAGCCACTCGGGGTAGATCGCGGGCAGGGTTCCTTCCAGGGCGAATTCCGATTCCCCGGCCCCGACCACCTCACCGCCTCGGGCCAGGCCCAGCATCCCGGTGGCCGTTTCGCGCACCACGTGCAAGGGGATGCGTACGTCGCCGATCATGTCGGCGATGTCCTGCGGGGCGAACGCGGCGGACGCGGCGACGGGGCGCCAACCCAGGCCCGGGCTCGCGTCGGCCCGCTGATCCAGTACTACGCCAGGTCGCTCGTTCACAGTCGGTTCCTCTCGATCACCGGTGCTGTGAGCGCTCGCGCCGAGGGGCCTGCGCACGAACCGGAGAAAACGATGAGAGTTTCTCATGGACCGCGATGGCCGGGAGTCTCCCCACCGTCAAACGGGTATAGGGCTGCCATTCGGCGCCAGCGGCGGCGCCGGTGGACGGAGGAATCGCTGCCGTGGGTCAACTACCGATGGCGCCCTTGCTGCGCCGACGTTCCGGGCTGCGCCAGATCACCGCCGGTCTCGGCGAACTCGACGCCGAGGTGTTCGAGGCAATCGCCCACTCGCCCAGCCGACTACTCGACACCACCATGCCGGTCCTGACCCGCGCCGCCGACCACTCCAAACTGTGGCTGGCTCTGGCAGCCGCCATGGCCGCGACCGGGGGCCCGGCAACTCAGCGGGGCGCCGCACGCGGCGTGGCCAGCCTGGCACTGACCAGTTTGGTGACCAACCAAGTGATCAAACGGATCCGACCACGCGCACGCCCCAACATCCTGCTGGTGCCCCTGCTGCGCCGCGCCCACCGGCTACCACTGTCGAACTCGCTGCCATCCGGACACTCCGCGAGCGCAGCGGCGTTCGCCACCGGGGTGGGCCTGGAGAACCCGCTGCTGGGCCTGCCCGTCGCGGGGCTGGCCGGCCTGGTCGGTCTGTCCCGCGTCGCCACCGGCGTCCACTATCCCGGGGACGTACTCGCCGGGCTGGGCATCGGTGCGTCGATCGCGGTGGCCGGGGCAAGGCTGGTCCCGCCGATAGCCTCCCCGCCCGCGCCGCACACCACGGCCCTGCGAGTCCCCGCCCCCGCACGTCCCAACGGCAAGGGCGTGACGCTGGTGGTCAATCCCGCGTCCGGCGACGGGCGTGCGGGCGAAGTCGCGGCGCAGGTGCGCGACGCCCTGCCGGCCGTCACCATCGTCGAGGTCGGACCCGAGGACGACCTGGCCGAATCGTTGCGCCGCGCCGCCGGTTCCGCCGAGGTGCTCGCTATCGCCGGCGGCGACGGCTCGGTCGCAACAGCCGCGCACGTGGCGGTGGAACACGACCTGCCACTGGCGGTGTTTCCCGGCGGCACGTTGAACCACTTCGCCAAGGACATCGGCTGCGACACCACCGCGAAGACCATCCGGGCCATCGCCGACGGCAGCTTGTCGCGGGTGGATGTGGTGCGGTTCAACGACGAGACAACCGTGATCAACACGGCAAGCATCGGCGCCTACCCGACATTCGTGCGCCGCCGGGAACGGTTGCAGGGCAAGCTCGGAAAGCCGGTGGCCAGCGCGTACGCGATGCTGATGACGCTGCGGCGTGAACGGCCGGTGCGCATCTCCTACGACAACAAGACGCTGCAGACGTCGCTGTTCTTCCTCGGCAACTCGACGTATCAGCCCGAGGGCTTCGCGCCGGCGGTACGGCACCGGATGGACGACGGGCTGCTGGATGTGCGGATCCTGGAAACCGGCCGGCCGTGGTCCACGTTGCGCGTCGTGGCGGCACTGCTGACCGGGCGGCTGCAGCGCAGTCGGCTCTACCACGAGTTGCGGGTTCCGCAGTTCCGCTTCACCGCAGTCGACGGACCCGCGCCGATCGCCCACGATGGGGAGGTCGACACCCCGTGCGCGGAAGCCGAATTCACCGCGTGCTACCGCGCATTACAGGTATTTCGGCCCATGCCCTCGGGCTCGCGGTAGCGACCGGGCCGGTCATCGCGGCGGACGTAGAACTTTCATCGCGGCGCGTAGCACCGGTGCGGGGATACGGTCCTGCATCGCCAGCGCGCCGGCGGCGGCCCTGGTACGCAGCGGTGTGCCGCGACCGAACATGCGGTTGAGCGGTCCGCCGGACGGCTCGATCTCGACGTGCAGCGGCGGGGTGCCGACCGCGGCGCCCAGAGCCTGCGCGATCACCATCCGCTGGATCTCGCTGGTGCCTTCGAAGATGGTGTACAGCTTGGCGTCTCGATACCACTTCTCCACCGGATGGTCGGTGATGTATCCCCAGCCGCCCAGGGTCTGAACGGCCCGCTCCGTGACCCGGACTGCGACTTCGCTGGCGGCCAGCTTGGCCATCGACCCCTCGCCCCGACTGAATCCGATCCCGTTGGCCGCCATCCAGGAGGCGCGCCAGGTCAGCAACCGCGCCGCGTCGATCGCGGTGGCCAGCTCCGCCAGCGGGAACGCAATGCCCTGGTTGTCGATGATCGGTCCGCCGAATGCCTCCCGCCGGGTGGCATAGTCGGTCGCGTATTCCAGTGCGGCGCGGGCGATGCCGATAGCCTGCGCGGCGACCATCGGCCTGGTCTGCTCGAAGGTCCCCAAGGTCGCGGAGCCGGATGTTGGTGCACCTGCCAGGATTTCGCGGGCCTTGGCGAGTTTGTGCTCGAGTTTGTCCGGCCCGCCAAGCAGGTTCTCGGACGGGATGCGGACGTGGTCGAATCGCAGTTCGGCGGTGTGGGAGGCCCGGCAGCCCAGCTTGTCGAGTTTGCGGACCATGTCCAGCCCGGGCGTGCCACCCGGCACGATGAATAATGCCTGGCCGCGGTGGCCCAGGTCCGGGTCGACAACGGCGTTGACCACGTGCACGTTCGCGATACCGCCATTGCCGATCCACATCTTGTGGCCGTCGATGATCCAGTCGTCGCCGTCGCGGCGGGCAGTGGTGCGTAGGTTGCGAACGTCGCTGCCGCCTTCGGGCTCCGATATCGCCAGCGCTGCGAGTTTGAGATCGCCTGGAGTGCCGAAGCATTCAGGCGCCCATCGCAGCATCTGTTCGGCGGTGGCGGCCTGCCCGATCGCCGACAGGGCCAGCGCCGGCATCACGATCGCCAGCCCGATTCCGGCGCAGCCCCAGAACAGCTCTTCCATGAACATCGGCAACGACAACCCCGTCGAGTCGCCGATCAGGTCGCGGTAGAACAGTGGGCTGTAGAAGCCCTGCGCGGCAGCCTCTTCGAGCACCGGCCACGGGAAATCCTGGCGCTGGTCATAGTCGAGTGCGACCGGCCGGATAACCGATTCGGCGAACTGATGGGCGCGGCGGGCCAGGTCGTGCTGTGCCGTGGTCGGCGTGAGGTCGAAGGCCATCGCAGGGTCCTTGCCGTCCTTGCGGCCCGCTGTAGCCGGCCGAACACCTGGAATTGCCGCTCCATCGCCGGGTCAAACGCGTCGGCCGGCTCCGTCCCCGTGATTCAGGAGGCGATCAGGGTGTCGATCTGGTTCAGCGCCGAGGTGGAACCTTCGACGACACCCATGTCCAACACCTTCTGCAGGTCTGCGGCGGAAGTGAACGTGCTCGTGTACGTCGCGCGGGTTCCACCGTCGTGCTCGATGAAGGTGTAGACGTTCCTGGAGGTCGGCATGCCGGGATCGGGGTTGAAGTCCAGATCGGCGAAGCCGTCGTCGAAGGTGAAGCTCCGCGGCTCGTCGACGGCGATGATCTGCCAGTATCCTGCGTACTTCTCACCGTCGGGACCGGTCATGAAGTAGTTCGTGCGTCCGCCGGGGGTGAGGTCATGGTCGACCACGGTCGCGGGGAATGTCGGTGGCCCCCAGACCTTTTCCAGCTGGCGTGGGTCGGCGTAGATCTGCCAGATTCGTTGCACCGGAGCGGCGAAGTCGGCGGTGATGGTCAAGGTCAAGGCGTCGATGTCGTGTTGTACGTCGATCACAGGCATGGTGCGGGCCTCCTAGGGCTCCTCGGACGAGATGAGTTCGTCGATACGGGCGATGCGACCACGCCAAACCTGTTCCAACTCGGTGAGCATGGCCGCCACCGACCGCACCGCGGCGACGTCACCGCGGGCCAACTGCTCGCGGCCGCTGCGGCGCTTGGTGAGCAGGCCGGACTTCTCCAACACCGCGACGTGCTTCTGCACCGCGGCGAAGCTCATCTGGTACTTCACCGCGAGGTCGGAGACCGAGTGCTCGCCGGCCAGCACCCGGCGCATGATGTCGCGTCGTGTGCGGTCGGCAAGTGCGTGGAACAGGGCGTCCACCCGGTCGTCGTCGAGCGTGATCACCCGATAATCGTACAACCGATTGGTTGTACATTGTCAAGGGGAGAGCCGGCGAAGCCGGCTTGGATCAGACCGCCGGGAACCAGTAGTCGAGGGTGTCCTCGACGCCGCCCCAGTCGATGCCCATCCAATCGGTGAAGAACTCCTCGATCTTGCCGAAAGCGTTGTAGATCATCTCCACGATCGAGTTGACCAGTCCCACGAACACCCCACTTTCGATCAACCCGCCGCTCGTCAGCGCACTGATCCAGGTGCTGAACTGGTCGATGTCACCGGAGAGGTCGATGTTGGTGATCAACCCGTCGGTGCTGAAGGTGTGGTTGGCGACCTCTTCCGGCGTGAGGCCCATGTACATGACGTGCTCCCAGAGCAATCCGAGCATGGAGTTCGACGTGTAGTCGGCAACGGGGTCACCGGGGAACTCGTAGATGGTGGTGGTGAAGGCGTCGTTGGGGGTATGGAAGCCGTTCAGCAGTGGGTAAAGGTCGGAGGTGTTGGTGGCACCGGAGGGATCCGACCACACGCCGGTCGTACTGGACGGATCACCGATGAAAACGAAGTGCAACGCCCCCGACGGGATGACACCCTCATGGGCCAATTGGGCCATCGCGATCGAGCCGGCGGTGGCGCCCTGCGAGTAGCCGAAGACCCACAGTGGGTGCTCTTCGTCGTAGGCGCCGGGGTTGGCGGCAAATTCGGCCTCCACAGCCTGGACGATCAGTGCCGCCCCGGCGAAACTGCTGTGCCCCTGCAGGATGAGTTGAGGGGTGGTCAGCACCTGCAGCGCAGAATCGCAGCCGGCGGAGCCGATCACGCACACGCTCGCGTCGTCGCCGGCGTCGAAGCCCAGCGGCTGCAGGAACAGATCGGCCGCGGTGTGGGCGAACTGCGCCGACGGCGTGGTCAGCATGGTCCCGCCGACGAAGATCGCAGTGTCCGACAGCAGGGCTACTTGGCGCGCGTGCGCCGTTTGGACGACCGGGGTTCCGGCGACGCCGGCCGCGATCACGCTTGCGGCAGCAAGCGGCGCGAAAACCTTGGTTGCGTTCATTTTGCAGGACCCCTAAGGCTTACGTATGAGCTAGGAAAGAAAACATGAAGAACCAATAGTGGCAGTCCTGCCGAGGGTGCGTCAATGGGAGCGCCCCGCCGGAATCTCCTTCGCTGGCGACGTCTGTACTTAGGGAGCGGGCTCTTCGTCGGTCGGCCTGATGGCCGATATCAACTCCTCGCCGGTGAGGCCGTGACTCGTGGCCATCATCTTCTCGAGGTATTGCGTGACCGCGTGGACCGAATGGTCTGTCAGCGCATCGGCAAGCGCCTTATTGACCGCAAGAGCGCCCAATTCGCGCACGTCGGCGATGGACGCTGCTACTTCGGAGTGCTGGTCGGCCGGCGCTATCCAGCCCTCGCCGTAGTGCTCGATCAGCTTGCCGCTGAGTTCGTCGACAATCTCTTTGGCCAACTGCTCGACCGTGTCGACGGTGGTTTTGCGAACGGCCACAAGGACGCGGAGGTAGAAGTGCTGGTCTTTGGCGGCGGCGACTATCGCCGCGATCTCGGGGTCCACGATGATGAGGCCGCCGTCCGCCTCGCGCGCGATTCCGTAGGCAACCAGCTCCCGCGCAAGCTGGCTCGCGGGGTCCACGAGTAGCGGTTGTGGGGTTTCCGGCACCGCCTTGGCCGTGGCTGGCCCCGAATACCAGGGCGCAGTCACCGCTTGTTGTAGACCGGTGCTGTCTACCAATTCCTGAAGCCCCAAGATGTCGACAAGATCGTGGCGATTCGCCAGGCCCTCCAGAAAGGTTTGGATATGGGTGAGGGCGTAGCCCTTCTCCAACAGCTCGGCGATCATTCGCAGTTGGAAGAGGTGGTTTTCGTCGTAAACCGCCACTCGCCCTTCGCGGTGCGGAGGGGGAAGAAGTCCGCGCCCCTGATACGCACGAATGTTGCGCGACGACACTCCGGTTAGCTGCGCCAACTCGTCAAGGCGATATTCAGCCAACTCCGCATCCTCTGTCGCGTCGAACTCTCTGGACAAGACAGGCACAGTTCATGCCGGCACCGTCGGCGTCACACTTTACCGGCGCCTGCAGGCACGAGACTGCATACGCGCGCGGCCGAGCACGGCATCGCGTCACTTCATTGCGGGTCCATCACGTTTCGGGCAAAGCCCATCGCGCGGGTGGTCAGCGCCGGAGCCATACGCTTGATCCGCCAGCCCAGCCAAGCATCGGGTTGCGGCATGACGTAGAGCCGGCCGGCGTCGTTCGCATCGAGCGCTTTGCGTGCGATGACTTCCGGATCAGTCCCCCGTTGCTCGATCATGTTGGCCGCATAATCAGCGGGCTTGCCCGCGATGCGCCCGTCGCGGGCGACGTTGGTCTTGACGAAGGTGGGGCACACCACGGTGACGTGGACCCCGGTGCCGATCATCTCGGAACGAAGGGTCTCCGATACCGAGAGCACCGCCGCCTTGCTGGCGCTGTAGGCCGCCATCAACGGCGCCGCCGAGTAGGCCGCCGCGGACGCGATGTTGATGATGCCGGCGCGTTTCTGCGACCGGAGTCGCGGCGCAAAGACCTCACAACCGTGCACTACGCCAAGGAGATTGATGCCCAACACCCAATACCACTCATCGAATCCGATCTCGCCGATCAGGTGACCGCCTGCCCCGACGCCGGCATTGTTGACCACCAGAGTGGGTGCAGCACCGAACTTCTGCTCTGCCGTCACCGCCAGCTCCTCAACGTCCTCTCGCTGAGAGACGTCGCAGACAGTCGGGAATGCCGTGCCGCCGAGGGCTTTCACCAGTTCGGCGGTCTCCTCGGCGCGATCCGCGGACTTGTCGGAGCAGAGGACCATTGAGTTGCGGCGCGCCAGCTCCAGGGCGAACGACCGCCCGATGCCGCTACCCGCGCCGGTGATGACCGCACGGGCCGAATGTGAGATCTTCGCGGTCGATCCCCAGGCGATCATCCGATTCGCTTCCTTTCCGACGTGGATGGGGACCCAGACCGTGCCCCCACCAAGGCGGTGGGGTCGCCGGTGGCCACATAGTCCTGTAGTTCCAGGTCATCGAGCAGGCGGCGGAACGTCGTGGCGAACCCGGGGAACATGGTGGCGTTGAAGCCGTCCTCGGTGAGATACCAACTGCTGCAGCCTCCGGAGTTCCAGGTGGTCTTTTCCAAACGACGCTGGAGCCAGTGGTTGTAGGTCTGCTGGGCTTCCGCACGCACGTCGATGGAGGTGAGCCCGCGCGCCGTCAGCAGGGCGATCATCCGCACCGCATAGTCGATCTGGGCTTCCATGTAGACCAGCGCTGAAGTGTGGCCCGGTCCGGAGTTCGGTCCGAACGTGAAGAACAGGTTCGGGTATCCGGCGACACTGACACTCTTGTAGGCGAAGGCACCGCCGGCCCACTCATCGTTGAGGGAGCGGCCGTTGTGCCCAGTGATCTGAATCGGTGGAGCCGTCTTGGTCGCTTCGTAGCCGGTCGCGCAGACGATGACATCTGCCGTGTGCTCGATTCCCTCACACGTCATCACTCCGGTCGCACCGATCCGTGCGATCGGCCACGAGATGAGTTCACAGTTGGGCGCCTGCAGCGCCTTGTAGTACTCGTCGGAGACGAGCATTCGTTTGCAGCCGGGCCGGAAATTCGGGGTGAGGCGACGGCGCAGCCACCGATCCTGCACTTGGTTTGCCAGGTACCGCCTCCCGGCGAAGGCCACCGCCGAGGTCAAGGCGGTGTTCCACACAACCGCCAGCGCCCCGGCCTCGGACACGCCCAGCAAGGCGGAGCGGGCGGCTCGCTGCGCGACCGGGGCTTGCGCGTAGAGCCGGCGAACCCACGACGGAGTTGCCCGGTTGGCGCGGGGGTATACCCAGCCGGGCGTGCGCTGGAAGACCCGGACCTTCTTGGCTTTCCTGACCAGTTCTGGAATGACCTGCACAGCAGTCGATCCCGTCCCGATGACTGCCACCGTCTTGTCGCTGAAGTCGAGCTCGTGGTCCCACCGCGCGGTGTGAACGACCTGGCCATCAAAGGAGTCGATCCCGTCGATATTGGGCAACGACCATTGGGCCAGCGGCCCATAGGAGGCGATCACTGTACGAGCCCGGAATTCATCGGTCGCGGTGCGAATCAGCCACTCGTGTCGGCTGTCATCCCACGACGCGGCGCAGACATCCTGGTTGAACTCGATGTGCTTGCGCAGACCGCGCCTGTCGACGATATCGATGATGTACTGCTGGATTTCCGCGCCACTGGCGTATGTCTGACTCCACCGCGGGTTCGGCTCGAATGAGTAGGAGTACAGCAGTGATGGCACATCGCACGCCACGCCCGGGTAGGTGTTGTCTCGCCACGTGCCGCCCACCTCGGAGGCCCGCTCCAGCACGATGAAGTCGTCGATTCCCTGGTCCAGCAAGCGAATTGCCGCGCCCAGACCGGCGAAGCCGGCACCGATGACGACCGTGGTGGTCGTTGTGTCCCGCCGAGCCGGCGTGGTCATACCGCCGCCTTCCAGGTCAGCTCGTCCGACCAGCTCGGGGGCGACGGCCGCCGCTCGGGCGGAATCCGATCGCCCATCCTGATCAAGGCGCGCTCGACGCTCGCCAGGACGGGGTTGCGCTCCATGGTGAGAAACGACGCGGCGCGGACAGCCTTGTACATCATGTTGTTGTTCAGACGCGGGTCCCGAACGCTCGCTTTGCGATAGCGCTCCATGGACGCCGACAACCGGGACCCATCCATGCCGAGGTCGAAGAGCTCCTCGCGCATCGACGCCAGCAGTGGCAGCACACCGAGCAGGTGTTGCAGGCGCACCACGCCCAAGGCGCTCAGTCCCTTGAACAGCACGTACAGCATTCGGCGGGCGGGCGCTGCCGACAGCATCCCCATCACGTGGAAGCCCACGGCCAAGTGCCGCGATTCGTCGGCGTTGACCTTGTTGAGCACCACGTGCAGGAGCGGATCTTTGATCTCGTCGGTCAGAAACTTCAGCAACGCTCCATCGAGGGCCACCTCGAGCATCGGAATGGACGTCGCGTGGTACTCGAAGGGCATGCGGTCAGCGGTCTTGTCCACCATGTCCAGCGCGTAGGCGATCTGGGCTTTCGGCAGCGGAACTTCGTCGCCGTCCAACAGGCCCCACCGTCGCATCAGGGCCAGTTCGGCGTTGGCGTGCTTCTGCTCCTCGGCGTGGAAGTACTTGTAGATCTCTCGCAAGGTGTCATTGGGTGCGTTCTCGGCCATACCGGCGAAGGCGCGGGCGCCCAGGTGCTCGATCCACATCAAGTCGGCCATGAAGACCTTCAGCTTCGGCTTCTGGTCCTCGGTGACCAACTCCGCGCCGGGGGCGTCCCAGTCGATGTCCTGCAGCATCCACTGCCGGCTCTTGATCTTTTCCAGGGTCTTTTCCAGATCCAGCGTCGTCATCGCCATCGTCCTGTCTTTTTGTTGAAAGAAGTTCGCTGCTTACGGCGTGCGTCCAGGGCAGCCGGCGCGGCATCGCCGTAAGTGTCTGTGTCGAATGGACCATTTGTCAATGGGACCATGACAGTAGCAACTGTCATTGACTGCGGAGCGGCTGGCATCCATTGACTAGGGCCGGACGCTCCTGCCATGATCCCCCTCAGGTCCAACTTTGGATTTCCTCGCGCGATTCTTAGTTCTCCGCATCGAACTTCGTTTCGCGCGAATGATTCGGAAGGCGGCAATCCCAGTGACGTCGTCCAAGCTCTGCGCACCGATCGTGGTCGCCGGCCTCGTGGCAGGCGGTGTAGTCGCCGCCCCGGTGGTGCACGCCGCGCATGCCAACGTCGACTTGCACGTTGACGTCGACCTGCTGGCCGACACCGCGATCTTCGTCGGTCCGACGATCTTGTCGACGCCGTCTGCGACATTCGCCCGGACCGCGGCCGATCTGTTCCTGCGGCCGCTGGGCTTCGACGGTGGCGACGACCCCGCGTCGTGTCTCATCGGGTCTGCCGCTTGTGACGCGCCGCTGCAGCTGCTGTCCACCCCGGGCCTTATCCAGGTCGGACACAGCAGTTTTGCCGGTGCGGCCGAGATCGTGCGGACGGTACAGGCCGAACTCGCCGCCAATCCGGGCGCCTACGACGGCGAGCATCCGTTGTGGATTTTCGGCTACTCCCAGGGCGCCACCGCCGGCTCGATCGCGATGGCCCAACTGGCCCACGACGGCGTCGACCCGCAGGTACTGCACTTCGTGTTCATCGGCGACCCGACCGCTCCCGACGGCAAGTATCCGAATGCGATCGACGACGGGTCGCCGCACACCAACTTCTCCGACACCTGGATGCTGTACGGCAAAGAGACCCCGAACGACGCCTTCCCGACCACGATCTACACCATCCCCGGTGACCCCAACGCCGACCACACCTCCACTTCGCCGTACGGCGATTTCTACGAGCACATGATGTATCTGGGGCTCACCCCCGATCAGGTGGCCAACCACACCGCCACCACCGACGACCTGCTCACCACCATCAGCATCTCTACTGACTTCGACCAGTTCGGCGCATGGCTCAACGCGTGGGGCCACGGACTGGCCGACAGCAGCTGGTGGGATGGCCTGTTCTACTCCGCCGTGGCGTTCGTCTATAGCGCCTTCGGCAAGCTCGAGGACTTCTTCGGCGATTGGATGGGCCTGGACTGGGGCGGGGTCGAAGAAACCCTGGACTACTGGTTCCCGACGGCCTAGCGCCACTCGTCACCGATTTTGAGGTTGTGATTCGCGAATGATTCGGAAAGGCGGCAAGCCAGTGGTGAACGGACGTCCCACGATGCTGACCAAGACCTTGGCGCCGATCGCGGTGGCCAGCACGGTGGCGGGCGGTGTGCTGTCCGCTCCGGTAGTGCACGCCACGCATGTCGACGTGAACCTGCTGGCCGACACCGCGATCTTCGTCGGCCCGACGATCCTGTCGACACCGTCTGCGACATTCGCCCAGACCGCGGCCGATCTCTTCCTGCGGCCGTTGGGGTTCGACCTCGACGACGACGCGAGTGCATGCGTGGTCGGCTCCGCGGGATGCGACGCGCCGCTGCTGCTGCTGTCCACCCCCGCACTGGTTCAGCAGGGCCACAGCAGCTTTGTCGGAGCGGCCGAGATCGTGCGGGAGGTGCACGCCCAACTCGCCGCCAACCCGGACGCCTACGACGCCGACCACCCGCTGTGGGTGTTCGGCTGGTCGCAGGGCGCAACGGCCGGTTCGATCGCGATGGCCCAGCTGGCTCACGAGGGCATCGACCCGTCGCTGCTGCACTTCGTGTTCATCGGCAACCCGCTGGATGCCGGTGATGACTTGCAGCCAATAGGAAGCGGCGGGTCTTCACCCGGCGACTTCTTCGACATCGGCCTGTTGTCCGGTCTGCAGACCCCGACCAACGCGTTCACCACAACCGTGTACACGATCCCCGGCGACCCGGTCGCCGACCACACGTCCACCTCCGCGTTGGGGATCCTCTACGAGCACATGATGTATCTGGGGCTCACACCCGATCAGGTGGCCAACCACACGGCGACCATCGACGGCCTGCTCACCGACATCAACATCTCCGGCGACTTCGACCAGTTCGGCGCCTGGCTCAACGCGTGGCCCCACGGCCTGATCGACAGCGGCTGGTGGGAGGGCCTGTTCTACTCGCTGGTGGCGTCCTTCTACAGCGTCTTCGGCAACATCGAGGACTTCTTCGGTGACTGGCTGGGCATCGACTGGGGCGGGGTGGAAGACACTCTCGACTTCTGGTTCCCGGCGGAGGTTTAACGCGGCCGTCGCGACGCTCCTCCCAGCTGGCTACCGTCGATGCTGTGACGGTGTCGAGATCGCGCATCACCCACACCTGCGCAGTGGGAAGCGTCGCGCTCGTACTTGGGGCGGTCCCGTCGTGCAGCCAGCCGGGGCATCCGCCGCCGCCGGCCAGCACCCCGTCCGCCACGGTGCCCGTCATACCTCGCGCGGATGCGCCCTACCTACCTCGTGAGGAGCTGGTCGCGCCGATCTCTGCGCTGATCAACGACGCGATCGCGGTTCCCCGGCTGCCGGGGGCGGTAGTCCGGGTCGGGCACGCCGGCACGATCGCCTTCAGCCAGGCTTTCGGCGCGCGCAGGCTCGCAGACGAGCCCGCTGTTGACGGCTCGCCCTCACCGGCCGAGCCGATGACCGAGGACACGATCTTCGACATCGCGTCGTTGACGAAATGCCTCGCGACGACCGTCGCGGTCCTACAGCTGTATGAACAGGGGCGGGTGGCAATCGACGAACCCGTCCAGACCTACCTCCCGGAGTTCAACGAGACCAACGACCCCCGACGCGCCCAGGTGACCTTACGCATGCTGCTCACCCACACCTCTGGCATCGGGGGCGATCTGAGCCACCAGGGCCCATGGGGCTTGACCGAGGCCGACAAGGCCAGTGGCATTCATCGGGCACTGACCGCACCGCTGGAGTTCGGTCCCGGCGAGATCTTTCACTACTCGGACATCGGCTTCATCATCCTGGGCGTGCTGGTCGAGACGATCACTGGCCAACCGTTGGACACCTACGTGCAGGACAACGTCTTCACGCCGTTGGGCATGACCGATACCCGCTACCTGCCCGCCACCAAAGCCTGTGGACCACACCAGATCCGCGGTGCCGCCATTGCATTGGACGCGAGGGCATCCCAGCACGACGAGTGCCCGGTAGGTAGCTGGAGCACCGCCCTGTTGGCCCGCATCGCGCCGACGGCGCATGACGAGGACACCCCCGAGAACAACCCCGACTTCGATCAGCTGCTGCGCGGCACGGTGAACGACCCGACGGCACGCCGCATGGGCGGGGTGGCCGGCAGCGCAGGAGTGTTCTCGACCGCCGCCGACATCGGCAGGTACGCCCAGGCCCTTCTCGATCGGCTCGCCGGGCGCCCGAGCCCCTTTCCGCTGCGGCAATCGACCCTGGAATTGATGACGACACCCCAGCAACCCGGGCACCACCCAGCCCAGCTCGTGGCCGCGAACGCCGCTGCGCAACAGGCGAATGCAACGTCGCCCAATACGACTGACCCCCTGCTCGCCGCGCACTATCCGGCGATCAGCGGACAGGATCTCCGTGGTTTCGGCTGGGACATCGATACGCCGCACTCCCGGCCGCGCGGGATGATCTTTCCGATCGGCAGCTTCGGGCACACCGGATTCACCGGAGTGACGCTGTGGATCGACCCCGGGTCGGACACCTACGTGATCGTGCTCGCCAACGTGATCCATCAGCGCGGCGGACCGCCCATCGCAGGGCTCAGCGGCGACGTGGCCACCGTGACCG
The DNA here is from genome assembly GCA_001673575.1 of Mycolicibacter heraklionensis. Lineage (GTDB taxonomy): Bacteria > Actinomycetota > Actinomycetes > Mycobacteriales > Mycobacteriaceae > Mycobacterium > Mycobacterium heraklionense_A. Next base: position 54,408 of record LZME01000135.1, read on the forward strand.
GCCGGGCGCTGCACCTGTACGGCAGCTGACGGGTCAACTTCTACCCGTGGTCACAGCCGGCCGCGCGCACCTGGCGATAATGGCCGGGTGGCCGATCGCAACGCTCCCGCTATCCCCGTCATCGCGCTGACGGGTTACCTCGGGGCGGGCAAGACCTCGCTGCTCAACCATGTGCTGCGCGCCCCCGGGGCGCGAATCGGGGTCATTATCAATGACTTCGGCGAACTCAACGTCGACGCCGGCCTGGTCACCGGCCAGGTCGACGAGCCGGTGTCCATCGCCGGTGGGTGCATCTGCCACCTGCCGGATGAGGGCGGACTGGACGAGGCGCTGGAGAAGCTGGCCGACCCGAAGCTGGCGCTCGACGCGATCATCATCGAGGCCAGCGGGGTGGCCGAACCCGCGGACGTCTCACGGGTGATTCGGTTCAGCGGGGTGGAGCGAATACGCCACGGCGGTGTCGTCGACGTCATCGACGTAGCGGAACACTTCGACACGGTCGATACCGAGTCGGCCCCGCCGCAGCGCTACGGCGTGGCCTCCCTGGTCGTGGTCAACAAGCTGGATCGGATCGCCGAAGACGCCCGCGAACAGGCTCTTGCTCGGGTGGAAGCCCGGGTGCGCGAACTCAATCCCCACGCTCACGTGGTGGGTGCGATGGCCGGGCGCGTGGATCCCCGGCTGCTGTACGACATCAGCGACGGCGGGGAGTCCGGACAGATGTCGTTTCGGGAGCTGCTCCTCGACGACGCCGGCGAGCACCACGATCACGTTCATGCAGACTCGGTAACCGTCGTCGGCGACGGCGCCGTTGACCCGGGACCGCTCATCGACCTACTCGAACAGCCGCCGCATGGCGTCTACCGGATGAAGGGCACCGTCGCGATCGGCAAGCGTCACTACCTGGTCAACGTCGTCGGCACGTCGGTGCACGTGGTGACCGCGCCTGCGAGCGTGAGCGCCAGCCACCTCGTCGCGATCGGCACACACCTCGAGACCGCGGACGTTCGCGCCCGGATCGAAGAGGCACTGCGGCCCGCCGGGGAGAAGGTGTCCGCCGCGGGCATGCGGCGGTTGCAGCGATTGCGGCAATACAGCATCTAGGCCGCGCCCGTACAACCAAGGTTCTTCACTCCGTTGCGGGTCCGATGAAATCGATGCCCGCGCGAATCGCGGGGCGATGCCGCAAGATTCGGAAATGCGCCAACCGGCCCAGGCCCGCCGTCGTCATCAAGCGTGCGCCCGGCCAGGACGCGACGACCTTCTCGCTCGTCACGTAGGGAGTGTCGGGGTCATCGGGGTCGTGGATGAGCAGCAGCGGCGGGTAGTCGGTTTTCTCGGCGATCCGGACCATATTGGTGTCCTCGAGCGGCATGCCGATACGGCGTTCCAGGCGTCGATGCAGGCCGGCGCGTATCCGCCGGCCGAAGTTGTGGCGGGCGGCAAACAGATCCAAGTAGATCGGGAACTCGCCCATCGGTGCGAGGAACACCAACCGTCCGACCGTCGTGCCCCACGACGCCGCGAATGCGGTCGCGTTGGCCCCGAGGGAGTGGGCGACCACCGCGCGGGCCGGCCCGTGTGTCCGGATCATGGCTGCCACCGCTTCGGCGCATTCGATGGCGGTGGTGCGACCGGGTGCCAGTACGCCCGGCTCGGACTCGTTGTGGCTGGGCAGGTCGAACGCGATGACGCGGTGCCCGGATTCGACCAGGGGTTTGATGAACATGCCCAGGTGTGGCCGGCGCCCGCCCCAGCCGTGCACGAGGTAGACCGGCGGCCCCTCGCCCCAGGACTCGCCCACGATCCGGTGCCCGTCCCAGTGCGCCTCTAGGGGCTGGCCGGGTGGGACGCCGGGCGGCATGCGCAGGCTGGACTCGAGGACCGGCGGGGTGCACCACAGTTCCAGAGCCCAGCGCGACCCGATGGCGGGCGCGACTCGCTCCAGTAGCCAGAACAGCCGACGCACCCGCGGGCTGACCGGCGGTTGGACACCGGAGCCCTCCACGTCGAGAACGATCGGACTGGGAGAATCGCCGTCCTCGGCACAGGCTTGATCTCGGCGATGGCCCTGTCGAGCGGCCGAGGGGTTCGTTGACTCCGGCACATGTCGAGGTTAGCGAGGTGATGCGGTCGGTAGCCAACATCGCGCTGGTACGGGTTCAGGCCTTGAGGGTTGGTGTGATTGCCGCATCGATGATCTTGGTATCGCGCGTGGCGATGGTCAGATTGCGGCGCAACGCCTGGGCGACGATGACGCGGTCGAACGGGTCGCAGTGTTCCCACGGAAGTCGCTCGGCGAGGATCGCGTCAGCGGAGTCAATCGCCAGTTCCGTGCTGCTCATGTCGGCGATGACGTCGGTCCAGGTCGACAGCAGCGCTCCCCCGTCGAGGCGGCCCAGCCTGGTCTTGGTCGCGATCTCCCACGCCGAGGCAGCGGTGACCCACACCGAGGTTCCGGGATCGCTCAAGATCGCGAGCGTGTCGGCGTCGACGTTGGAGGGCTTACTGACCAGCCAAAGCAGGGTGTGGGTATCGAGCAGGACGTTCACGCCTCGGCGTCTTCCCAGGCCGCGAGTTCTGCTGCCGGTAGTGCGTCATCGAAGTCGCTCGGTACGACGAGGCTCGGCAACTGGCCAAACCTGCGCGGTACAGCGCTGATCGGCACGAGCTGCGCGACGGGCTGACCGTGGCTGGTGATGGTGAATGACGCGCCGGCCTTGACATCATTCAAAAGCCGGTTGAGCTGGTTTTTAGCGTCCGTGCTGCTGATCGTCTCCATCGGTTGCATCGTATCGAGATTAGGCCGATCGCGCTAGCGTTACTAGCTCTATTGGGGGCGCTGGCTGGATCAGCCGCAATCGCCGCCTCCCTCACCGAGCCCAGCAAGACCTTCCCGGAATTACCAGTACAGAACGTCCCGCGGCCGCCGTCATGCGTGTCGGCCGTCATTCTGCTAAATCGAGAATCGGCAAACACCCTGGTCGCCAACGTCTTGGCAGAACACCACGGGCAGTACCAATACTGCAAACCATCTCTTACCCTGCCGAGCGCGGGCAGCGTTCGCCACGGCAACGCCACGCATAGCTGGTTAGGCTCAATCGGTGATCGTGGAACTCAACGGGAGTCAGCGCGGGGGTTGGCTCTACGCCGACGGCACGCCCTACGCTCAGCGGTCGTTACCCCCCAATCTGGCGATTAGGGAGTTTTCTCGGTTTGAGCTGACCGGTGGCGCCGGTCTTCCCGACGGGTGGCAGATCGAGGCGTTCGTAGTGGCTCCATGGTTCGGCCAGCCCGGCGGCGGTTCCGCGTTTCGGCTGCTCGATCAGAACAAGCACACTGGCCCCCTGCTGCGGCTTATCGACGCCGGGTTGGCCACACCGTTACGCACTGAGCTAGACGCGCTCCCGTCCCCGTTGGAGCAGATGCCCGCCCCCACAGTTGATCTGAGCGACTTCCCCGAACCGTGCCGCCGGATCGTCCGCGCGTGGTACCAGTGGCGGATCATCGCGATCGGCGGCCGGCGGCCGTATGTTGACGACGAACGATTCCCTGGTCTTGTGCCGCTGCTGACCGCAAGTGAGACGCAGTGGGGTGAGCAGCAGCCGTCGATGACCGATGGCGTCCTCACTTTCAGTCTCGGCGGTATCGAGTTCGGGTTCTATCTCAACACCAACGACAAATGGACTGTGCGGCAACGTGCTCGCAACACCTGGCATGACGACTGGATATTTCTCCTGCTCGATGACGCCCAGAAGTTCCTCCTGTACCTGATCGCCGAGGAAGCCCGGACCCTATGCGGCCTGCCGAATATCGGCACCAGTTGGTACCGCGACAAACTCGCCCACGGAATCGCATTCACTCGATACCAACATGATTCGCGCGCGGGTGCGGTGTTCGTACACCCCACGGGATCGCAAAGCGAGTACCTGGCCTGGATGGACGAGTGGGAAGCAACCCGATTCGCACCCGCTTTCGGGTGCAGTTACGACGAACTGCACACGACCCTCCGCCACGGCATCCCACCCGAATGGCTCACTGAAATCGGTTGATCCATAACTGATTAACTCATCCAGTTAGGCAATACTCTGAAATATGCGTCAGTCTGCATGACACGTTCGTCTGCCCTTGTTCTGTCACGTGACGGTGATGAGACCACGCCATGTCGGATCTATCCGAGCCTCCGACCGCAAATGTCGCCCGCGGTCGAGCCTTGACGGGTCGCGTAATTGAAGCCGGCGCTCGCGTGAGCCTGCGTGAGATTCTGCGGGGTCTAGCGTAGGCGGTATGGGTTTGTTCAGTCATGAGGAGTTCCGGGATCCGGCCGACGGCGTTGGTGGCGACGATCGTGGTGGGGTTGTCGAGCGGGCTCGGGGTGCTGAGGTGGGCCAGTACGGGGTTGATGAACCTGTGGTGGTGGGTCCGGGGTTGCCGCCTGAGGATGGTTCATGCGGTCAGTTCGCTGTTCAGTTCCATGTGTCTACGTCAATGCTGTTCGGGCTGAAACGTATTGCGGATATGCGTGGGGTGAGCGTGCCGGAGGTATGTCGGCAGGTGATCGGTGTGTTTGTCGCCCAGCAGGAGGGTGAGCTGGGTGCGTTGCTTGCTGCCGAGTCCGAGGCAGCTGATTACCGGCCGAGTTTGGGTCAGGCGTAATCGTCTATGCGCATGTCTGTACGACACGTTGGTGAGGTATATGACAAGGAGATGACACCGCCGCTGAGAATATGACACGCAGCGTCAGACCCTACAAGCGTGTAGGGTCTCACGCTCCGTGTCATCTGGCGTCGTTCCGGCCTGCGACGATGCAGGTTGTCTCACGTGATGTCACCTGGGTTTGTCTCAAGTTCGTGTCATTTCCTCGACCGGTGCCGCACGTCTATTGCCGTCACATCTGGGGCATTGGTGGCCGTCTGACCTGCGATGCCTTAGATCACGTGGCAATCCAGCTGGAGTCTGTTTGTCATTTGGTCTGGGGCAAATGCGCTTGGTGGTGCGGTTCGTCGCCGCTACCTTCAATGGTCCTGCGGCCGCTGATCGTGTTGTGTTGGCCCCGCGAGCGGCTTAATGCGCCCGGCGCGTACACCGTTGGCGATGACGACGACTTCAGCGAGCTCGTGGACCACCACGACGGCGGCCAGGCCGAGGGTTCCGAACACCGCCAGTGGCATCAGCACGGTGATGATGGTTAGGGACAGTCCAACGTTTTCGAGCATGATCTGCCGGGAGCGCCGGGCGTGGTCTAGGGCTTGTGGCAGGTGACGTAGGTCCTGGCCCATCAAGGCGACGTCGGCGGTTTCGATTGCAACGTCGGTTCCCATGGCGCCCATTGCGATGCCCAGGTCTGCGGCGGCGAGCGCAGGTGCGTCGTTGACGCCGTCACCGACCATCGCGGTGGGCCGCTGGGAGCGCAGCTCAGCGATGAGGTGGGCCTTGCCTTCGGGTCGAAGTTCGGCATGCACGCTCTGGATTCCGGCCTGGGCGGCTAGCGCCGCCGCTGTGGCGTGGTTGTCGCCGGTGAGCATTGCGACTTGGTAGCCGCGGGCATGTAGTCCGGTGATGACTTCGGTGACCTCGGGTCGTAGTTCGTCGCGGACGGCGATGGCGCCCAGCAGCTGTCCACTGTGTTCGACGAGAACGGCTGTGGCCCCGCCTTGTTGCATGCGCGCGACGTGATCGGTGAGGTCGGCGGGATCGATCCAGCCGGGCCGACCGAGTCGGACGGGTTGTCCGTCGATGTGGCCGGTCAGCCCGGCCCCGGCAATGGCACGCACGTCGGTGGCGGCGGTGACCGGCAGGTGGGTAGCGTCGAGGATGGCTGCGGCCAGGGGGTGCTCGCTGCGGGCCTCAAGCGCGGCGGCTACCGCCATTACTTCCTCGCGAGTGGCGGCGTTGGTGGTGGCGATGTCGATGACCCTGGGCCGGTTGGCGGTCAAGGTTCCGGTCTTGTCGAGGGCAACGGTGCCGATTGTGCCGAGGGCTTCCAGCGCGGCGCCGCCCTTGATGAGCACGCCGAGTTTGGAAGCGGCGCCGATACTCGCCACCACCGTCACGGGTACCGCGATGGCCAGCGCGCACGGAGAAGCTGCCACCAGCACCACCAAGGCGCGTTCGACCCATACCGCGGGGTTGCCGAACAACGTGCCAGCCCCGGCGATCAGGGCTCCGGTGAGGATGATGCCGGGCACCAGCGGTCGTGCGATGCGGTCGGCCAGGCGCTGGCTGGCACCCTTGCGGGCTTGTTCGGCTTGCACAATGTGCACGATCCGGGCCAGCGAGTTGTCTTCGACAGTCGCGGTGATCTCCACCTGTAGTACTCCGGATCCGTTGATCGACCCGGCGAACACCTCGTCACCGACTCCGGCCTCCACCGGCACTGATTCGCCGGTGATCGCCGAGATATCCAGGGCGGTCTGCCCGGCACGGATGATGCCGTCGGTGGCCAGGCGTTCCCCGGCTTTGACGATCATCTGGTCGCCGACGCGCAGTTCGGCTGTGGCCACGGTGGTTTCGACACCGCCACGCAGTACGGTGGCCTGATCGGGCACCAGCGCCAGCAGGGCACGCAGGCCGCGGCGGGTGCGCGCCACCGCATATTCCTCCAAGCCCTCACTGATGGAGAACAAGACCGCCAGCATGGCTGCGTCACCGACTTGACCCAGGCCGACTGCGCCGAGTGCAGCGATCGTCATCAACGTGCCCACACCGACACGGCCCTCGGTCAGTCGCCGAACGGTTGAGGGCACAAACGTCGTGGAGCCCACCGCGAGCGCCACGACTTTCAAGCCCAGTGCCACCGGCCCGAGCGGAGTCAGCCACGCCGTGACCAGTGAGGCACCCAACATCACACCGGAGAACGCGGCTCGCTGTAGTTTGACCACGCCCCACAGCCGCTCCGACCCGGGCTGATCGTCGTGGTCACAGCAGCCATCGCCTCTTTGTCCTGACCGTGGGGAAACCGTGTCAGCTGGATCGCCTGATCGGGTGCGCTCGCTCCAGTCGAGGATTCTCTGCATCAGACCGGGATCGCGCCCCGTAGCGGAGTGCGGTGTCCGGGCGGGCACTGATTCGGTGGCGATGTGCTCGGCGTCTGCGATCGCCGAGACGATGGCAGCGATGTTGCAGTGCTCCGATGCATACCAGACCACCACCGACGCCGTGCGGGGGTAGGCCTGGACAGCTTCCACACCGGGCACTGCGGCGACCGCGTCCTCGATCGCGACAGCCCTCACGGTGTCGAACCGAAACCAGTTGGCACGCACCCGTATCCGTCCTGCCCCGGCGGACACCACGATCAGCGCTGACCCGGGATGGGTGGAAACGTCAGCGGTAGGCAAGATCACCCTTCCTCGTGAATACTGGCTTAGCAGCAGTCGTCATCGTCAGCCTTGACGGCCGCCGGGGCGGCATCAGAGCCGATCCGTTCGCGGGCCTCGGCGACCACGTCGGCGACCTTCAGCCGGGCTGACTCCGCGGCGACCTCCGCGCTGCGGGTTCCGCGCAGTCCCCACTCCGTCACGGTCACCGCAGCTCGGTGAACCGGAGCCGTGCCCACCGCCTTGCGCAGCACCTCATAGGCGCTCACCCCCACCAACCCGGTGAAAACTGTTCCGGCCGCTTTGGCCACGAGTCCCTGCATCGCCACTGCTTATCCTTTCGGTTTAGTCATCTCAATATGGTTGAGCGACGGTGATCTTCGCGGAGATCACCGGATCGCTGCCGCTGACGGTCATCGACCAACGGTGGTCTCAGCTGCGCCCGATGCGGAGGCTTCGCCGACACACGGCTGGTCGGTATCGACCGCCAGAACAACTTGAACCAACTCGCCCAGAGCACGGGCGAGGTGCGCGTCGGCCAGTGCATAGCGAACCTGCCGACCCTCATACGTAGCGATGACCAGCCCACAGCCCCGCAAACACGACAGATGATTGGACACATTCGATCGCGTTAACCCCAGCTGCGCCGCCAGTTGCCCCGGATAACACACCCCATCGAGCAGGGCCACCAGAATCCGACACCGCGTCGGATCCGCCAACGCCCGACCCAGGCGAGCCAGCGCCGACTCCCGCTTCTCACATGTCAGCATGCACCAAACAGTACAGCTTCTACTGATATGACAGCAACGGCTGAACCGTTGTCGCGGATCTGCTCAGTGCGCCATATTCGTAAACCGCGACAAGTGCAGCTGGTGTGCCACGGTCACCGTCTTCGTCGGACCGTTACGGTGCTTGGCCAGGATCAGGTCCGCTTCACCACCGCGCGGGTCGTCACGCTCGAAAGCATCCGGCCGGTGCAACAGGATCACCATGTCCGCATCTTGTTCGAGCGAGTTATGGACTGAAATCCCTTGCGCCACAAAGTTATGCGTGCCGGGCACCGTGCCATCGAAAACATCGTGCTCGCCGATGCTGGTGATCTCCGCAATGGTGTCCCAGTACACGTCGCTGGTCGCCAACGCGTGGATGTCGTGGTCTTCGAGCACCGCGGCGGCGCGGTGCAGCCGGTCGCGGCTCGGCGCGTGCTTCCACATCGTCGATCCGCAGTACTTGGTGCCCATGGCTGCGGCGAACTCGCGCTGGGTCATCTCCTGATCGGCCAGCGCACGACGGACCTGCGTCCAAACCTCTTTCGGCACGGTGTCCAGGTTGGGGTTACGCGCCACCCCTTGCAGGTTGGCCAGAATCTCCTTGGCCCCCACCGCTTTAGCGCCTTGAGCCCCGACGACATGCAAGAATCGGACCTGGTTCTCCGCCCCGTACAGGCACAGGTGCCAGCCGTCACGGTAGCCAGCCTTGGTGACCCGCTTGATCCGCCCGAACACTCCCACCCGCGACAGTAGGGCCGCCACGTCATCGATGAGCTGCCGGCTGGTCGACGCGTAGTAGATGCGCCCAACAACCCGCTTGGCGTCCCAGGACACCGACCCGTCCGTCGCCCACAGGTGCCGCAGGAACAGCGCCACCTGATCGTTCGGCAGCGCGAAAACCTCTTGCGGCACGAACTTCTCGTGGCTGCGCTTCCCGAACAACCCCAGCCCGTCGAGCCACGCTGCGATCGGATTGCGTTTGCCGTGCGTCAGCCGGTACGGCGCCGGCAGCCGCAGCGTCGTGACCCGGGCGGCCGGGTACTCGTCACGTACCGCCATCACCCCGAAGTGCAGGGCCGCCGCGGTTACCGCGGTCAGGTTCGCCTCATCGATGGACGCATACCGGATGGGCTGGTTCTTCACGCATGATCCGTCGCCGATCATGTGGGCCAGCAGGATCACCTCGCAGTCTTCCATCCGCGTGGTGTTGACCGGCTCCGGTACCCGACGCGGCACCGCCAGCCGGTCCCCGACGTTCAAGTCGCCCAAGGCAGCCCAGCCGTTCAGCGTGAGGAACGGGTGGTTGGCGGTGGCCTCGACCTCGCGCCCGGAGGCCATCCGCAACTTGAACACCTCGCGGTGCCCGCTGGGGAACACGTTGGTCATCGGCCGGGCCACCATCCGCAGCTTCTCGTCCAGCGACCACACCAGGGGCCGCTCACCGGTGCGCATCAGCTCGCCCAGGGTGACCTCCGAGCCGTTGTCGGCCCGCAGGATTCGTGTCGAGGCGGTCAGGCAACCCGACTCACGCAGGTCGGCGAGCATCGGCTTCTTGTCGGTGCGCTGCTCGGGACCACGGTTGAGCTGGCTCAACGCGATCACCGGCACTTCGAGCTCCTTGGCCAGTAGTTTGAGGTTTCGGGAGAACTCCGACACCTCCTGCTGGCGCGACTCGACCTTCTTGCCGGAGGTCATCAGCTGCATGTAGTCGACCGCCACCAGTCGCAGGTCGGCCTTCTGCTTGAGCCGACGGGCTTTGGCGCGGATCTCCATCATGGTCAGGTTCGGTGAGTCGTCGATGTAGAGCGGCGCCTCGCTGATCTCACTCATCCGCCGAGCCAGCCGGGTCCAGTCGTCGTCGGTCATCCGTCCCGAGCGCATGTCGCCGAGCTTGATCTTGGCTTCAGCGGAGAGCAATCGCATGACGATCTCGGACTTGCTCATTTCCAGCGAAAAGATGACGCTGGCCATCCGGTTCTTGATCGAGCACGACCGCATGAAATCCAGCGCCAGCGTGGAGTTGTGCGTAGGCACCATGCCGCGGCCGGCCAGGTAGAGCCGCGCCGGGTTGTCGACCTGCACGCAGCGCACCGCGACGCTGGGCACCCGCCGCACCGACACGAGACTCAGCGCCGGCGCCAGCAACGCGGTACCCCCGCCGCCGGCCTGCGCCACCGAACCGGCCGGGGCGATCTGGTCCAGTCCGCAGCGCAACTGCGCGGTGGTGCGGACCCCGGCGGTCGTCGGCCACAGGTGCTCGCCGTCGGCGACAATCACCGTGCCGTCGGAGAACTCGACCTCGTAGCAGGGCCGGCCCAGCAGGATGTCCGTGGCGGCCAGGACCCGGGTGGGGCGCCCGTCGGCGTCCAGCAACTCATCACCAACGGCGACATCGCCCATCGTGGTCCAGCCGGCCGGGGTCGGCAACGGGGTGTTCAGCGCCAGCGCCTTCCCCATACCGGGCCGAGCCGCAATGATGATCATCTGCCCCGGGTGCAGGCCGTTGGTCACCTCGTCGAGATCGGTGAAACCGGTCGGCACACCGCGCGCGATACCGCCGTGCGAGGCGATCGCGTCGATCTCGTCCATGGTGGGCTGCAGCAGGTCTTCGAGCGGGACGAAGTCCTCGGAGCTCCGCCGCTCGGCGACCTCGTAGATCTCGGCCTGGGCCCTGTCGACGATCTCGGCGACGTCGGCGCCCTCGGCGCCGGCGTAGCCGTACTGCACCACCCGGGTGCCGGCCTCCACCAGCCGGCGCAGCAGCGCCTTCTCCGCGACGATCGTGGCGTAGTAGCCGGCGTTGGCCGCGGTGGGCACCGTGGAGATCAGGGTGTGCAGGTACGGGGCACCGCCTACCCGGCGCAGCAGGCCGCGGCGGTCGAGCTCGGCGGCCACGGTCACCGCGTCGGCCGGCTCACCGCGCCCGTAAAGGTCCAGGATCGAGTCGTAGATGTTCTGGTGCACCGGGCGGTAGAAGTCGCTGGGCCGCAGCCGCTCCAGCACGTCGGCGATGGCGTCCTTGCTCAGCAGCATGCCCCCGAGCACCGACTGCTCCGCGACGAGATCCTGAGGCGGTTGGCGGCCGACGTCTTCGCGCGGTGGCTCCTCAAGCTCAGAGTGACCACGGTCGTCGACTACTGCCATGCGCCCCTCCTCCTCCACTGGCACGATCGAACGTCTATTCGACGCTGCCGCCCAACATATCCCTGGGCACCGACACCCCCTTGTGCCGTGCCGCGTTGACGGTAGGCGTTGCTGGCGGCCGGACAAAACGAGCTTGTTCACAAAGGTGTGGATTAAGTGTGCACACCGGTCCCCCATTTGTTTGGGACGGTGGGGAAGACTTGTGGATTGCGCTTCTCAGCAGCGCCATCCCCGCAGGTGAGGGCGGCAGCGAAGGGTGTTTTGATTGTGGAAGACAATCTCTTCGGCGTGTCGCCATAGGTTGCCGTCTTGGGCGTGTTGCTTTGCAGACAGGTAGACACGATTCCACATCAAGGTAAACAACCCCACCCTGACAGACGGCCCTAAAAGTTAGCCAGCACTAACCCGGAACCGACCGCCATCCGAACACAGCAAAGCCCCGGCAGCGCCAATCAGGGCGCTGCCGGGGCTGCTGCGGTACGAGCTTGCGATCGCCTGCTAGTTTGCCGCGGCGACGTCGAGGGTGACGTCGACGTTCACCTCGGGGTGCAGGTGCACCGACACCGGGTGGCTGCCGACGGCCTTGATGTGGGCCTTGGGCAACCGGACGATCCGCCGGTCCAGGTTCGGTCCGCCGGCCTTCTTGATGGCGGCGACCACGTCAGCGGCGGTCACCGAGCCGAACAGCTTGCCCGAGTCGCCCGAGGTCTTCACCGGCAACGTGACGGTGCCCAGCGCCTGCAGAGCTTCCTTGAGCTCCTTGGCGTGGTCCAGGTCGCGCACCTGCTTGGTCTCGCGGGCACGACGGATGTCGTCGGCCTGCTTCTGCGCGCCGCGCGTGGCGACGATGGCCAGCCCCCGCGGGAGCAGGAAGTTGCGGCCGTATCCGTCCTTGACCTCGACGGTGTCTCCGGCCGCTCCGAGGTGGTCCACCTCAGCGGTCAAAATGAGCTTCATCGTTTCGAACTTTCTCTGACTTGAGGGGTCGGCTAGCGCGCCGACGAGGTGAAGGGCAGCAACGCGACCTCGCGAGCGTTCTTCACCGCGAGCGCGACATCGCGCTGGTGCTGAACGCAGTTTCCGGTCACACGACGGGCGCGGATCTTGCCCCGCTCACTGATGTAGGTGCGCAGCAGCGAGGTGTCCTTGTAGTCGATCACCTGCTTCTTGTTCGAGCAGAATGCGCACTTGCGAGTCTTGATCGGCTTCTCAGGAGCCGGACGCCGCTTGTTGGATTTGGCCATTACCTATCTCTTTCGTGCTGTGGTTCGTTTGTCAGAAGGGCGGCTCGTCGTCGGCGCCACCGAAGGAGCCGGACGCCGGAGCACTGCCCCACGGGTCCTCCGCGGGCGGGCCGGACGGACCGGCCGAGGCCGGCCTGCCGCCCGCCCCGCCGAAGCCGCCCCCGCCGCCGCCGCGGCTGACCTTGTTGATCTTGGCGGTGGCATACCGCAACGAGGGGCCGACCTCGTCGACCTCCACCTCGTAGACGGTGCGCTTCTCGCCCTCGCGGGTCTCGAAGGACCGCTGCCGCAGCCGCCCGGTGACGATCACCCGCGATCCGCGGGTGAGGCTCTCGGCCACATTCTCGGCAGCCTCGCGCCAGATGTTGCACCGAAGGAACAGCGCGTCGCCGTCCTTCCACTCACCGCTCTGCCGGTCAAAGACCCGCGGGGTGGAGGCCACCGTGAAGTTGGCGACCGCCGCCCCCGAGGGGGTAAACCGCAGATCGGGGTCCGCGGTCAGGTTTCCAACGACGGTGATCGTGGTGTCACCTACAGCCACGGGGCCCTCCTAGGATCGGTGTCAGCGCTTGATGCAGCATTCGCAGCATGAGCCTACGCAACGGCTGCGACAGCGGGCTACGACTTGTCGGTGCGCATCACCTTGGTGCGGAGCACCGACTCGTTCAGGCTGAGCTGACGGTCGAGCTCGGACACGGTGGCCGGCTCGGCCTTGACGTCGATGACCGCGTAGATGCCCTCGGCATGCTTGGCGATCTCGTAAGCCAGGCGGCGCTTGCCCCAGATGTCGACCTTGTCGACCGAACCGCCGTCTTTACGGATGACGTTCAGGAACGTCTCCAGGGACGGGGCAACGGTGCGCTCGTCGAGAGTGGGGTCAAGGATGACCATGATTTCGTATGGACGCATGGGAACCTCATCACCTCCTATGGTCGTAGTGCGGCCGTGGAGGTATCCACGGCAGGAGGGTCGCCTGCGTCGGCAACCGGGCTAGGTTACCGGAGGCGGACGGCCGGAGCGAAATCGGCGGGTTGCTCATCGAGTCCGATTAGGCTCACCGCCATGGTGAGTCACGGCAGGTGGTTCGTGATGTCGGCAATCGTCCTTGCCGCACTGGGCGGGCTGCCGAGACCGGCGCCGGCGGTCGCCGACGGCGACTGGGTGCAACCGGGCCAGGTCGCGATGTTGATCCCCTCCGACGAGGAGGTCAGTACATTCGCCGGGATGCCGATGTCCAGCACGGGTCCGGTGGGCATGATGCCGTCGGCGCCGGAACGTCTCCGACAGCGCGATGACTGCCGGGCGTTCTACGAGGTGGGCACTACTGAGGTGGTCGGGAACAACTACGCGTCTCACCGAGCGCAGCGGTGGGAGAACCGCGCACACGAAGCGGCCGCGATCGTGGCTGTAACGACCTTTCCTTCGGTCGCCGAAGCGAGCGCGGCGTTCACCAATACCTACAACCGGCCGGCGGTCGACCGCTGCCTCAATGCACGGATGGCTGGGACCGACGTCGATGCGGGCGTCACCATGGACCTGGTGCACGTCGAATTAAGCCCGGACGCGACCGTGGCCTCCTGGCTGCTCTCGGCTCGCTTCAACGGCGCGAATATGGGATTCACCTCGGCGTTCCTCGTCGCGGTCGGGGCCAACTTCATGGTCGAGGTGCTCTCCAGCCAGTGGGGTAACGCCGCCGTGACCATGGACCGGCTCAGCCAGCATGTCTTGGACCGCGTGCACTGATCCCGGTCACGAGGTCAGGTTGCCGGAATCCAGACCATCAGCCGCTCGGCGAGCTTCGCCGCCGCCTCAGCCCCGCCGGCGCCGCGCCGACACACCGAGGTGTACAGCACGACGTTGCTCTTGACGTCGGCCTCGTAGGCGCAACTCCAGTCGAGCGGCTTGTCGTCGGCCAGTTGCACCCGGCTCCACTGCGCTCGGGTCCCGTCGACGGTGGGGACGTGGAACTGCCAGCTGACGTTCGCATCGGTGTCACGCGGGTTGTGCACCGCGACCCCCTCACACTTGCGCAGCTCGGCGGGGAACGCCGCGCTGAACGCGGCGCGTGCCTTGTCGGTGTCGGGGTAAGAAGCCACACCCTGGCCGACCACGACGTCGGCACTCTCTTCCCGGTCCTTCTGCTGGGCGCCCTTGTAGGCCGTCCACTCGAAGCCGAAAGCGGGCATGGCCGGGCCGAGCAGCACCGTGCACTCGGCGTGCTCGTCCAGCGTCACCGGCGGCGCCGGCTGGTCGAAGCGCTTCTCGAAACCCAATGGCGAGCCGACGATGGGACCGGACACGTCCGCGGGCAGCGGCAGGGTGCGCAACCGATCCGGCAGCACCAGCGGCGGCGGAACCGGTGACATCGAGGACCGGCGAGCGGGTTCCCCGGCGGGGGCCACCGCCTCTGAGGTCTCGGCCTTGGTGGTGTCACCGGGCGATGGCAGCCTGACAGCCTGGGCGGATCCGCCATCCTGATCATCGCCGCGTGAACACCCCAGCATCGCCATCGCGACGAGGCCCGCGACGCCCACTGCGGCCAATACCCGTTTCATCACGTCGCTCCTCGCCGGTCCGTCGTCCATGCGTCAGCCCCCGATCCGGTTCGCCGTTATATCCGCTATCTGCTGCGTGGTTGTCGAGGGGTTGCCGGTCTGGCATGCCCCGTCACGGTGTATCACATTGCGCTGCAGGCGAATCTGTGTCGCGCAGCGCCATCCGGTGCTCTGCTGGTCACGCTGTTCCGACAAGATGACAGACAACTTCGAGTCGGTGACTGTGAGGGAGTCGACGTGCCAGGCCGCATGCTCGTCGTTCTCGGCGGGAATCACCGCCGTCCGGCAGCGCGCCTGCAGATCGGCGTTGATCGTCCGGCGGAATACCCGCGACGCGGTTCGTCCGTTCGGGTAAGCGGCCGCGCCCTGCCAGGTAAAGAAGTTCATGTCGTCACTGTCCTGCTGTGAGACCTGCCGATACGCGGTGTAGTCCGTGGTCCAGAAATCTTTGCCGGAAAGCGTAAGCGCCTTGCACTCGTTGCGATCGCGCAACGTGACCTCGGCGCTGGGTACCTGCCACCTGCCCTTTCCGTGCATCGGCAACCCAACGATGGCGCTGACATCGTCGTCGGAGAGCAGCAGCGCGCCAACCCGTCCGGGCGGCAACCCATCCGTGGACGCCAGACCGGGGGTCTTGGGAGCCGAAGACACGTTGGCCATCATCGCGTCGACGGGAATGTCACCCGTGGTCGCACTGCAGCCGACGGTCGCCAGCAGCGCCAACGAGCAGCACGCCGCGGCGTGAACTGAACGGTTCATCGGATGTCCCGCATCTCTCGGTGGCAGCTCGAGCCAAGATCGTCACGATCGTAGCCGCTGGCCGGGCCGCTGTCCGGCGGTAACAGGCATACCGGCCGGCTGCTGCCGGGGGCGAGGACGGACCCCGCGCGGGCGGAGGCCGCGGCGGCGAAATTGAGGTACAAGGTCCTCACCGCACAACGTTGTGCGGCACATCTCGCGCTGTGACGGTAGCCTCACCGGAATGTCTGATGTTTCCTTGTTAACTTTGTTGCGCGAACGCGCCTCCCTCGCGCCCGACGAGGCGGCATTCACCTACACCGATTACGACCAGAACTGGGACGGTGTCGCCGAGACCCTGTCGTGGTCACAGATGTATCGGCGCGCGCTCAATGTCGCCAAGGAACTCCAGCGGCACGGGTCCGCCGGGGACCGCGCGGTGATCCTGGCCCCGCAAGGCCTCGGTTACATCGCAGGTTTCCTGGGCGCCATCCAGGCGGGATTCATCGCCGTGCCGCTGCCGGTTCCGCATCCCGGCGCGCACGACGAGCGGGTCAGCGCCGTTCTCACCGACACCGCTCCCACCGTCGTCTTGACCACGACCGGGGCGGCAGATCTTGTCGCTGAGTATGTCCGGGAATCCGGGGCCGACGCCACGGCAACCGTCGTCGAAGTCGACGCCTTGGACTTGGACGCCAGCGTCGCCATGGGCGAGCAACCTGTCGACTCCAGTGGGGTGGCTTATCTGCAGTACACCTCGGGCTCGACTCGGCTTCCGGCCGGCGTGATGGTTTCGCACCGCAACCTTCAGGTGAACTTCCGGCAGTTCATGGCCGGTTACTTCCCGGAGTTCAACGGGGTGGCACCGCCCGACACGACGATCGTGTCGTGGCTGCCCTTCTACCATGATCTGGGCTTGATCCTGGGCATCATCGCGCCCATCCTGGGCGGCTACCGTTGCGAGCTGACGAGTCCGGTGGCGTTTTTGCAGCGTCCGGCGCGCTGGGTCCAGGCAATGGCCAGCCACACCCGATCGTTCTCGGCGGCACCGAATTTCGCCTTCGAACTGGCGGTGCGGAAGACCACCGAAGAAGACATGGCCGGACTTGATCTGGGCGACGTGCTGGGCATCGTCAGCGGCAGTGAACGCGTCCATCCCGCGACTTTGGAGCGGTTTCTCAACCGATTCGCCCCCTATAACTTCCGGGCGCGGGCCCTGCACCCGGCCTATGGGTTGGCCGAGGCGACGCTGTACGTCGCCACCCTGGATGTCGAATGCGCACCCCAGACCGTCTACTTCGAATCGGAGAAGCTGACGCGCGGCAGCGCGCAACGGTGCGAGGCTCCGGACGGCACCCCCCTGCTCACCTACGGTGTGCCGAAGTCGCCGGCGGTACGGATTGTGGACCCCGAAACGTGCGCCGAGTGCTCGGTGGGAACCGTCGGCGAGATCTGGACCGCGGGCGCCAATGTGGCCGCCGGCTATTGGAACAAGCCGGAACAGACGCGGGAAGTGTTCGAGGCGACCCTTGTCAGGGCGTCGGAGGGCACCCCGAGCGGCCCTTGGCTGCGGACCGGCGACCTCGGATTCATCTCCGAGGGTGAGTTGTTCATCGTGGGCCGCATGAAGGATCTGCTGATCATCCGCGGGCGCAACCACTACCCCGAGGACATCGAAGCCACCCTTCAAGAGATCAGCGGGGGACGCGTCGCAGCCATATCGGTTCCGGTCAACGAGGACGAAACGCTGGTCACCATCATCGAGGTTCGGGATCGTGGCGAATCCGCCGAGGACGCCGCAGCGCGGCTTGCCGTCCTGAAGAACGATGTGCAGGCGGCGATCTCTCAGGCCCACGGGGTGACCGTGGCCGATGTGGTGCTGGTTGGTCCGGGATCGATTCCCATCACCACCAGCGGCAAGGTGCGCCGGGCGGCCTGCGTCGAGCAGTACCAGAGCCAGCAGTTCACCCGTATGGACCGCTGAGCCGGGCCGCGCCGCGCGCCACGAAGTCGCCGCATGTGGATCGCCCTGCTCGTGATGGCTGCTGCCACCAGCGTTGAGCCGGTTCGCATCGGTTTGACGCTGCTGATGCTGAACCGGCCTAAGCCCGTGCTGCAACTGATGGCGTTCCTCTGCGGCGGTTTCGTCATGGGGACAACCGGCGGTCTGGTGGTGTTGTTCGTACTTCCGTCCACCCTGACCGAGTCTTCTGGACTGACATTGCCGAGGGTCCAGATCGTCATCGGCGCGCTGGCGCTGCTGACCGCCACCGTTCTCGCGGTCAGACTCGTCACCGCGCGGCCGGGCGCGATGCGCCCGCCTCGTGCCGATTCTGTCCCGGTCAGATTCTCTGCTCGGGCACAGCGACTGCTCAAGGGTCGATCGCTGTGGGTGGCGGGAACAGCCGGTTTGGGTATCGCGCTGCCGTCGGTGGACTATCTGGCCGCGTTAGCGATCATCGTCGCATCCGGCGCCGCCACCAGCACGAAGATCGCCGCGCTGCTGACATTCAATGCGTTGGCGTTTGCGCTGGTCGAGATTCCGCTGCTGGCCTACCTGGTGGCTCCGGGCGCCACCCGCGGGTTCATGGCAGCGTTGCACCGGTGGGGGCGGCAACGTCGTCCGGGCCAGGTCGCCGCGCTGCTGGCTACCGTAGGCGGTGTCTTATGCACTGCCGGTGTTCTAGGTCTGTGAGAAGGTGGACGTCGGGTCCGACAGCGGGCCTGCACGGCTGAAGGGGTTAGCGATGAAACGACTGGTCGCCGGAGCTCTCGCGGTGTTGCTGGCCGGGTCGGCTGGTGGGTTGAGTGCAAGTACCGCGACCGCGGCCCCGGCACGTCCCCTCGATACCCCCGGGATCGCACCCGTACCGACACCGCCGCCGGTGGGCGATGCGTCGAATGTCGATGTCATCTATGCGGTGGGCGGTGCCCGACCGCCCGGCATCCCATGGGCGGACTACACCCGGCGTGCCGGTTCCGGCTATTTCCCGAACAAGAAGCGGGAAATCATCGACTACCCGGCGGGTGCCATGTTTCGTTGGGTTCCCACCATGTTCGCTCCCGACGCCAAGCGCGACAACGTAACCGTGTCCGCAGCGGTCGACGCGGCCGCCGACAACCTCGATGCGGTGATTCGCCGCGGCACCCAGCCGGCCAGCGTCATCGGTTTGTCGCAGGGCACCATGGCGCTGGACAAGGAGCAGGTCCGGCTCGCCAACGACCCCGCCGCACCGCCAGCAGACATGTTGCAGTTCACGACAATCGGCTCACCCATGGGCAAGCACGCTTTCGGGAAGAGCTTTCTTTCCGGACTCTTTGCGCCGGGCAGCCGGCTGCCTCTCGAGGACTACGACATGCCGCCGGAGGTGGAGAGCCAATACGACACCAATCGGATTGTCGCCGCCTATGACGGCATGGCCGACTTCCCCGACCGGCCCGACAATCTGTGGTCCGTCGCCAACGCCCTGCTCGGTGCCGCGATCGTGCATACGCCGTCCGCATTCACCACTCCTGCCGACGTGCCCCCGCAGAACATCCGTTCCACCATTAATTCCCGCAACGCCACCACAACGACGTATCTGATTCCCATCAACCACCTGCCGTTGACGATGCCGCTGCGCTTCCTGGGTATGCCAGACGACGTGGTGGATCAGCTCGACGGCTTCCTCCAGCCGCAGGTCGACGCCGGCTACTCCCGCAACGACGACCCGGCGACCCGGCCGATCTCAGTCCACCCGGCCGGCATGAACGTGGTGGAGGTTCTGGGACCGGAGACCAGCAGCGCCGTCGATGACACCGTCGGCAAGCTTCGCAGCTTCTTCAATTTCACCGGCTGACGCACGGCGTCAGGCGTCGGCCACCGTCTCGATCACGTCGCCCTTGGCGGTGCCCCGTTTCGGATCGTCTGGCCGGGGCTGTAGCCACGGACGCGCGGGCCACCAATTGGCCCGTCCCAGCAGCGCGGCCGCGGCGGGCACGGTGATACTGCGCACCACAAAGGTGTCGACGAGGATGCCGGCGCCGATCACAAAGCCGCCCTGCACGACGGCCCCCACACTGGCGAACAGCAGTCCGAACATGGCGGAGGCGAAGATAAGGCCCGCAGCGGTGATCACCGCACCGGTTGACCCGACCGTGCGAATAACGCTGGTGCGCACGCCCAGCGGTGACTCGTCGCGCAACCGGGAAGCGAGCAGCATGTTGTAGTCGGCTCCCACCGCCACCAGCACCACAAACGCCAAACCTGGCACGCTCCAATGCAGTTGCTGCCCCAATATGACCTGGAAGACCAGAGCACCCAGCCCGATCGCCGACAGGTAGGAGATGATCACCGAGCCCACCAGATAGATCGGGGCGATGACCGAGCGCAGCAGGGCGGTCAAAATCAGCAGCACCACCAGCGTCGTCAAGACGACGATCAGCCGGATGTCCCGGTCGTAGTAATCGCGAATATCGCGCAGTGTGACCGGGTAACCCGAGATCGAGATCGAGGCATCCGCCAATACGGTATTGGGTTGCGCCGCTTGGGCGGTCGCGAGGATCGTGTTGACCTGGTCCATGGCTTTGGTGCTGAACGGATCTTCATCGGTTTGGATGAAATACCGCACCGAATGCCCGTCGGGCGAGACGAAGGTGTGGGCCAGCTCCTTGAATTCCTCCGTGGCCAGCACCTGTCGGGGCACATTGAATCCCGCCATCGACGGTTCGGAAGCGTCGTGGCCCATCGTCATGAGAAAGGCCGACGCGGTGTCCAGGCCCAGCCCCAACTCCTTGGTCTGGTCGACCAGCAGCTGCACCCCGTCGGCCACCTGACGGCCGGCGCTGGCGAGCTCGTTGGTGCCGCTCTGCATCTCGATGATCTTCCGCTGCACCCGACGAGGATTGTCGAATCCCAGCGCATGCAGAGACTGCGAGGCTGACTGTAACGAGCGGCTGAGCCCGTTGACCGCCGACGACAGCGTCTGCGAGGGCTGCGCCGACTGCAGCTGACGAAACAGGCTGGAGATTTCATCGAGAGTGCCTGCGGCACGGGCGTTTTGTAGCTTGTGGAACTCGGCGCGCGCCGTCCCGCAGATCGGATTGGCGTCGCATGTCGGGCTGGCATCGAGGGACTCGGTGACCGGATCGACCCAGTCGAAGCTGGACGCGAGTCCTGCGAAGGTCACCTGAAGGGCATCGCCGAGCGCCCGGATACTGTTGACCAGCTTTGTAGCCTGGTCGATTTCACCGAACGTCTTGGTGCCCCCGAACTGCGTCTGCAGATACGCCAACGCGTCGACCAGACTGCGCACGCTGCCAAGCGACTGGCTGACCTGGGTGTTCAGATCTCCGAGGCCGTTTGCCAACTTCCTGGAGCCCGTGGTCAGCCGGTTGAGGTCGCTATCGCGCTCAGCGATCAAGCCCGCGGCCTCACCCAGCTGGCCCCCGACCTCACCGGCTTGATAAGTGGCCCTGGCTTCCTCGAGGGACTGACCACTTGGTCGGGTAACACCGCGGACGGCGGCCACACCCGGGATCTGGCTGATCCGTTGCGCCATCTGCTCCATGTCGGCAAGAGCCCGCGGCGTACGCAGATCGTTGGGCGACTGAACCAGCAGGTACTCGGGGATCGTCTGGTTCACCGGGAAGTGCCGGTCCAGCGCCGCGTACCCCACGGAGCTGTCCACGGAATCCGGCAACTGTTTGCGGTCGTCGTAGTTGAACCGGATCAGCCCGGCGGCACTGCCTAACGCCAGCAACAGCGCCAGGCTCCCGACCAGATACGTCCTGGGGCGCCGCACGATTCGCACCCCGGTCCGGCGCCAGAACCGCGCAGCGCGTTCGGGGCGTGGTGCCACCCATCCGCGCGGCCCGGCCAGCGTCAGAATGGCCGGAAGCAACGTCACCGCCGCCAAGAACGCCACCGCGATCCCGATCGCCAGCACCGGGCCGACCGTGGCGAACACCCCCAGTTTGGCAAAGCCCATCCCCAGCAGGGTGATGGCAACGGTGGCCGCAGATGCGGCAATCACCTTGCCGATCGATGCCAGGGCCCGCTGCACGGCGCGCCGGCAGTCCTCGTCAGTACCGGATCCCATCCGGATGTAGTCGTGATAGCGGCTGACCAGGAAGACGACGTAATCGGTTCCCACGCCGGCGATCAAGGCGCTGAGCATCACGATGGCCTGGTTGGAGACGGCCATTCCGGTCAGCAGTGACGCGGTCGCGACTGCCGCCTGCGCGGCCACCATCGATACGCCGATGGTGATCAGGGGCAACAACATGGTGAGCGGGTTGCGGTAGATGATGCCCAGAATGAACAGCAGCAGGACACCGATCGCCAGCTCGATCGCGAACCGGTCCCGCGCTCCGGCATCGGTCAGGTCGGCGACCGTGGCCGCTGGGCCGGTGACGTCGGCGGTCAGCGTCGACCCGGCAACGGTCTCCTTGACGATCTCGGCGACTCGGACGTATGCCGCGTAGGCCTCCGGGGTTCCCAAGTCCCCCGCCAGCCCGACCGGCAGGATCCACGCTTTGCCGTCGCTGCTGACGAGCACCTCACGCAGCGCCGGGGTGGTGTGAAAGTCCTGCAGCATCACCACGTCTTCGGTATCAAGACGCAGCCGGTCCACCAACGCGCGGTAGACCTTCTCATCGGCTCGATCCAAGCCCGCCTCATCGGTGAGCAGAACGGTCAGCACGTTCTCCGAGCCGTCCTCGTCAAACGCGGCGGACACCTTGGCGGCGGCCTCGACCGACGGGGCGTCGGCGGGCAGCACCGCGACAGGATGTCGCTGCGCCATATCCGTCAGCGACGGCGCGAACAGCGGCAGCAGCACGACCAGTAGCGCCCAGAAGCCGATCACCGGCCACGGGCGCCGCACGACGAAGTCGCCTAGCCGGCTGAAGATGGGTTCACCTCCGGCGGCGGTTGCTGGGCGTGCATGTCGCAGCGAATGAAGCTGGGCTCATGCGACCTTTTCCCCGCGGCCCTGCTCGGCGATCCGCTCAAAGACGGACTTCAACAACGCCAGGTAGCGCGCGACCGATTCGTGGGCCTCCGGGTTGTCCGGGAACACCGCGGTGACCGCGGTCTCCTCCTGCACCCGAATCACATAGAGCGACATCTGATACGAGTAGCGGCCGTCGCTGTAGACGCCGATGTTCAGGTCGTCCAGGCCTGCCGCGATCAGCGCCGACAGCGGCGCGGCCCCGGCGTCCAGGAAGTTGACGACGGGAAAATTCGGTGGCGGTTTGCCCAGGCTGGGGACCAGTTCCCTCACCCGCTGATAGGGCACGTCCGCCAGGCTTCTACCGGAATCGAAAGAAACCTGCGCGGCCTTGGCGGCTTCCGCAAACGAAGACTCACCGATGGGGACGGTGATCGGAATCAGGCCGGTGAACCAGCCCAGGGTGAGGTCATCGTCCGGGGATCTGCGGGTGTCCCGCGGGGTGAGTCCGTAGTAGGTCGCATCGCCGGTCAACTCCTGCTGCGCCAAGCCGCAGCACGCCAACACGCCACCGATGAAACGGGCGCTCGCGTCGGTGCAGGCCGACTCGAAATCGACGGTCTGCTTTTCATCCAGCATGGTGGCGGTGACCATGGCCGCCGGGCACGGCTGCGTCGGGTCACCGAGCGGCAGCGGGAAACCCGGCAGGCTGTCGTCGTTGCTTTCGGCGAAGCTTCGCCATGCCTGAATCTCGGGTGAATCTTGGGTGAGCGCTGAGGTGAACTCGTGCTGACGGACACAGAACTCGCTGTAATTTCCCGCCGGGGGCAACTCCAGCGGCGCCCCGCCGGCCACCAGCGCGTTGTACATGAAATAGAGCTCCATCAACGTCACCCCGGCGACCGCCGCGTCCACATGCACGTGATCGATGCTGGCGAAGAACGTGAAGTGGCTCTTGCCCTGAATGATCCCGAACCGGAAGCAGTCCCACTGCAACGGATCGGGCGTCTGCGTCAACAGTTCGCGCACCTGGGGCAGCGTCAATTCGCGGTGATCGACCGGGACGAACGCGATATCGGCCGCGTCATCAATGACGTGGCGAATGAGTCCTCCGTCGTCGGCGTGCTCGAACCAGCTGCGGTAGGTCTCGTGCCGCCGTACATGCGCATTGATGATGTAGTCGATGGCACGGCGGTCGCAGCGGCCCGCCATGTCGCAACTGAGCACCATCAGGCGCGAGTAGTCGAGTCCGACGGCAGTCTGGTCGATGTAGCCACGAATGTGTTGTTCCTGCATGTAGCTGGCCGGCACGGCGTTGACCGGCGCCCGTCGCGCTGCGGCCAGCGCAGCATCCGACGGCTGCCACACCACAGTGGGACCGGCTTCGGGTTCCCAGTCCGCCAACGTCCCCAACGCCAATGGCCCTACACGCAACGTCTGCTCCTCTGCTCGGGCGAAAAACACTTCGGCTGGCGGCTCGGGACAGCGGCCGGCCGACTCAAACTACCTACCACCGGCAGAGTCCGCATGTTCTACACGAGCAGCCAGCTGATCGCACACATGCTGGGACAGTCCGCGCACCGTGGTGAGCTGGGCAGGGCCGACCCGGACCCCGGTCTCCGTTTCGATCCGGGTACGAAACTCCAAGCTAGCCAACGAATCAAGGCCGTATTCGGGGAGCGGCCGGTCCGCGTCAACGGTACGTCGCAACAGCAGGCTGATCTGGTCGGAGACCAAGCGCAGTATCGAGCCCAACCACTCGTCGCGCGGGAGTTCCTTCAGCTCGGCAAGGAACCTCTGCGCGTCGGGACTACTTCGGCGCACCGGCCGGAACGCTTCGGCAAACGGGCTACGGTGCGCCAACGCCGTCAACCACGGTGCACGGGTGATTGGCGCGTATCCGGCCCAGGCGCGTCCATAGCTCAGCAACGCGCGGAAGGCGCGGGCGGCCTCGGCGGAAGTGATCGCAGCGTGCACTCCGTCCGCGGGGACAGCAGAGCTGCCGGTGTCGGCCCATGACCCCCAACCGATGACGGTGGCCGGCAAGCCGTGGGCCTGGCGCCAGCGTCCGAACGCGTCCAACCAACTGTCGGCTGCCGCAGCGGCACCCTGGCCCGGCGACCCGATCAGCGCCGCCGTTGAGGAGAACGCACAGAACCAGTCCAACGATTGTGCGGCGGCCGCTTCTTGCAACGACTGGTGCAGGTTCCACGCGCCGTAGACCTTCGGCGCCCAGCAACGGTCGACGAGGTGTCCGGTGATCTCGGTCAACGGTGCTTCGCCCGCCGCGGCAACCGCATGCAGTACACCGCGCACCGGCAACCCGGACGCCGTCGCAGCTGCCACCAGCCGGCTGGCCGTCTCCGGCTCCGAGATATCGCCGCATTCCACCTGAATATCGGTGCCCAGCGCACGCAACCGCTCGATAGCCCGTTGCGCTTCGCTGTCCGGTGCCGAAGCGCCGCTCAGCACGATGCGGCCACAACCCGCTGCGGCCATCTCCGCGGCCAGGTACAACCCGGCTCCACCGGTGCCACCGGTGACGATGTAGGCGCCATCGGCCCGGAAAAGCTGGGCCTGGGCCGGTGGCACCACCGCTACCGTGCTGCCGGTCTGCGGCAGGTCCAGCAAAACCGTTGCCGCGCAGCCCTCGCCGTCAGCCATGCCCAGGGCGATGGAAGCGTCCAGCAAGGGGTAATGCGTGGTCGGCGGCTGCGGAAGTCTGCCGTCAGCCGCATTTCGGTAAACGGTGCACAGCAATCGCTGGACCGTTTCTGGATGGCTGTGCGCCAGCAAGGCCAAGTCAACGACGTGCAGCGACAGATTGCGACGGAAGGGGAACAACCCCAGCCGGCTGTCACCGTAGACGTCCTGCTTGCCCAACTCGATGAACCGACCACCGAAGCTCAACAGTTCGATTCCGACGCGCTGCGCCACCCCGGACAGCGAGTTGAGCACCACGTCAACACCGTAACCGTCTGTGTCCTGGCGTATCCGATCGGCGAACTCCAGATTGCTGGAGTCATAGACGTGCTCAATACCCATGTCGTGCAACAGTTGCCGCCGCCGCGGGCTGTCTGCTGTGGCGAAGATCTGGCAACCGGCCGCCCGCGCGATTGCGATCGCGGCCTGACCGACGCCGCCGGTTGCGCAATGGATCAGCACCTTGTCGTCGGACGTGATACGCGCTAGGTCATGCAGCCCGTACCAGGCGGTGACGTATGCGGTCGGCCACGCGGCGGCGTCGGTCAGAGGCAGTTCCGCCGGCAGGGTGGCCACCAGCCGGGCATCGCAGGTGATGAACGTGCTCCAGCAGCCGTCGAGAGAAATCCCGCCGACCTGGTCGCCCACTCGGTGGCCGGTGACATCCGGGCCCACGGCCGTCACCACGCCCGCGAAATCGGCGCCCAACTGCTGCGAGTGTGGCTCTCCGGCGGAGTACTCGACGGGAGACGCCGCGGCCCAATTGACTCCGGCGACCGTCACCGCAACTTCGATCTGACCGCTGCCCGGCACAATTCGGGGGTGGGCGACTGCTTCCCACGATTCGGGCTCGGTCGGGTCGTTGCGCTGCAGGCGCAGGCAGCCTTGACCGTGCTCGACCACGACGGTGCGCCGATCGGCTGGGCCGAGCGGGCCGGGGCGCAGCCGCGCGGTGTACCAATCACCGTCACGCCAAGCGGTCTCGTCCTCGTCAGACCCGCCCTGGAGTTGCGCCGCAAGGCGCGCGGCCAAGGCCTCGTCGTGTTCGGCGGCACCGCCGTCGACGTCGATCTGGGTGAGCTTCAAGTGCGGATACTCCGAGTCGATGACCCGTATCAGTCCCCGCAGGCCGGCCTGTTCCAGGTTGGGGCGGTCCCCCGGTCGCACGGTGGCGGCGTCCCTGGTCACCACGTACAACCGCGGTGACTCCCCGGGTAGCGCCACCATCTGCCGCACGACGTCCAACAGATAAGCCACGAAGTCGCGGCCGCGCTGAGCGGGGTTGGCAGCCTCGAGCACTGGCGGGGTGACCACAACAATCCCGGCGCGACCATCGAGCGCTCCGTTCAGGACCGCGGCCACATCGCCGCGCCCGACCGGCACCGAAACCGTGTCGGATTGTGTCCCTTCGCCATTGAGCGCCCCACCGAGGCGTCCGGCCAGGGTGTCTGTGGCGTCGGCCATGCTCAACAACAGCCAGCTTCCGGCATCCGTCGACGCTGCGGCCGGTTGATCGCGGCGCTCCCACTCGATGGTCAGCAGGCGCTCATCAAGAGTGCGCACATCGGACTCGATCTCCGACCGGCCGGCCGCGAAGTGCAGACCTTCGACGGTGAGCAACACATTGCCCGACTCGTCCATCAATTCCAGATCGGCCTCGCAGGCGTCGGCTCGCGCCGCCGTCACTGTGCTCAGGCAGTACCGCACTTCTCGGACCAAATGGTGGCGGCGCAGGCTGCGCACGCCAACCGGCCGCAGCAGTCCCCCGTCGCCGGCGCGCGGAACGTCGGGCCGCATGACAGCAGACATGATGCACGCTTCGAGGAGGGCCGGATGGATTTCATAGAGCCCCTGCTCAGGGCGGGCCGGCCCTGGCAGCGCGACTTCGGCCAACGCCGTCGCACCGATGGTGTGCCGGCCGTCGCCGACACGGACCGCTACCAGACCCGAGAAGGCCGGCCCGTATTGAATTCCGTTACGTTCGGCCGTCTTTCGCAGTTCGGAACCGTCCACGCGGTCCTGGTGAGCTGCCAGCAACGCGGCGATATCGCGGACCGCTGGTTGGCGTACATCCGGCCGAGCCTGCAACACCGCGGTTGCGCAATCAACGCGGTCGCGCCCCTGATGGGTGTGCACCGCGAAGTCCAGGACGCCGGGTGCCACCACCACGGCCCCTGAGGACACCGATGTCCAGTCGTCGAGGGGCAGCATCTGTTCGAATCGGATGTCACGAATCTCGGTTGATTCGCCCAGACTGGCACGAGCGGCGGCCAAAGCCATCTCGCAGTAGGCGGCCCCGGGCAGGATGGCCATGTTGTGGACTCGGTGATCATCGAGCCACTGGTGCGCCACGATTCCGACTTCGCCTTGCCAGACGTGGCGTTCGGGCTCCTCCAGTAGGTGTACGTGCGCTCCCAACAACGGGTGCACGGCCCGGACCGCCGCCCCGCGCGGAGTGGCGTCTACGTCCTCCCTGCTGAATATCAGCTCGCGGTGGTTCCAGCTCGGCAGCGGTGCCTCTACCAAATTCCCCGACGGGTATTGCGCAGCGAAGTCCACGGCCGTTCCGGCGCTGTGCAGGTCAGCGACGAACCCGCGCAATCCTTTCCAGGACTCGCGCTCTCGGGAGATGGCGGCCAGCGCAGCGATCCCGATGTCGAGACTGCTGGCATTCTGCTCGAGAACCGCAGAGAGCCGCGAGTCCGACGCCAAGTCGCCGAACACCCGGTAGCCGTCCTTGATCGCCGCCTGCACAGCCGCTGCGAACCGCGCCATGTAACGCAGGTTGTCCGCCCAGTACTGGCCGTCGAATGACGGCCGGTCGCGTGGGGACCACAGCGTCGCGGAGTAGTACGGGATCTCGAGCTCAGTCGGCTTCAGGTCGGCGAGGACTTGAGCCAGTTCATTGACGACCGGTTCTACTTGTGGCGAGTGTGCGGCAACCGCGACCGCCAGCTCGCGGGCGGGCACTCCCTGTTGCTGCCAGTTGGCCACCAAGTCGCGAACGGCGTCTTGGTCGCCGCCAATAGTTGTCGACACCGGCGACTCGACCACGGCGAGCACCGCATCGGACACGTCACGAATGGAGAGCTCCGACAGCACTTGCTGCGCAGGCAGTTCCACGGTGGCCATGGCGCCGCTGCCGGCGATTCGCGATATCAACCGTGACCGGCGACAGGCGACGCGGACCCCGTCCTCCAGGGTGAGACCGCCGGCCACGACGGCCGCCGCCGCCTCGCCGAGCGAATGCCCGATGACGGCACCCGGCCGAACCCCGTGGGCCTTCATCGCTTCGGCCAGTGCGACCTGGATGGCAAAGTTCGTCGGCTGCACTCGTTCGACCTCGGTCGGCGGCAGCTCGGCAGCGATGGTTTCGGCGAGTGAGAAGCCGGACTCTTCGGCGACGACCGGCTCCATCTTCGCGATCACGGCCGCGAATTCCGGTTCTTCGGCGAGCAATGCCGCGATATTCGTCCACTGGGGAGTCGCTTCGGAGAACACCCACACCGGCCCGAGGCCGTCGGATGCGATGGCCGGATGATAGGCCCAGTCATTGCCGGCGATTTCGCGCAGCGCCTCTGCGAGTTCACCGAAGTTGTTCGCCACCACGGCCGTTCGTATCGGCCGGTGTGAACGCCGCCGCGCCAGGGTGTAGCCGAGATCGGCGAGACCGGTGTCGGTCATCGCGGGGCTGTGTTCGTCGACCCAGTCCGCCAACCGGGCAGCCGTCACCCGCAGCTGGTCGGCGGAGGTCGCCGATATCGGGAAGAGCCGGTCGCCGTCTATCGCCGATTCGGTGGCGGCGTCCGGTACCGCAGACACAGGTGGTTGCTCGACGATGATGTGCACGTTGGTGCCAGACAGGCCATGCGACGAGACCGCTGCCCGACGCGGACGGTCCGCCCTGGTCGGCCAGGTCGTGTTTTCCAGCGGCACAACCAGATTGGTCTCTAGCCCGGCCAGCTGGTCCGGCAGCCGGGTGAAATTCAAATGCTGCGGCACCGTGCCGTCCCGCAGTGCGAGTATCGCCTTCATCAGGCCCAGCGGCCCGGATGCCGACTGGCAGTGCCCGAAGTTGGTCTTGACCGACCCCAAGAAGCAGCGGTCGTCGGTGCCGTAGACCGCGGCGAGTCCGGCATACTCGGTCAGATCCGCGGCCGGGGATCCCAGACCATGTGCTTCAACCAGCTCCACCGTCGCGGCTTCGACGCCCGCAGTGGCCAACGCGGCCTGATACAGCGCGACCTGCGCCGACGTCGACGGCGCCTCGACCGTTCCGGTGCCGCCGTCCTGATTGGCGGCGCTGCCGCGCAGCACCGCCAGGATTCGGTCGTGATCGCGTAGCGCCTCGGGCAACCGCTTGAGAAGCAACACCACGCAGCCTTCACCCGCGACGAATCCGTCGGCGGCGGCATCGAAGGCCCGGCATCGGCCGGTCGGGGACAACATGCCCTGCTGCGAGCCGGCAACCGATCTGCGGGGTTCGAGCATCACCGACACACCGCCTGCCAGGGCGAGCTCGCTTTCGCCGACCTGCAAGCTGCGGCACGCCTGGTGGACCGCCATCAGGCCCGAGGAACACGCCGTGTCCACCGTGACTGCCGGCCCGTGAAGTCCCAGGGCCTGCGACACCCGCGCGGAGGCGAAGCTGGTGTTCGTGGCGGTGAATCCGTAGGGACCCTCCGCGGCGCCGTGCTCTGCGGACAGCAATTCGTAGTCGCTATGCGTCAGGCCGACGAAGACCCCGGTCTGCGATCGAGCCATGGCCGCCGGGTCGATTCCGGCGTGCTCAACGGCCTCCCACGAGGTCTCCAGCAGCAGGCGGTGTTGCGGATCGACCGCGATGGCCTCCGGCTCGGTCATGCCGAAGAAGTCGGCATCGAACGCGCCGATGGTGTCCAGGAAGCCGCCCCAGCGTGATACCGACCGGCCCGGCGTGCCCGGTTCGGCCCCGTAATAGCTGTCGACATCCCACCGGTCGGCCGGTACTTCGTCGATGAAATCGGCACCGCGCAGCAAGGCGTCCCAGAACTGTTGCGGCGAATCGATGCCGCCGGGAAGCCGACAAGCCATCCCGATAACGGCGACCGGTGAAGCGGACGGGCTGGAGGGGGGTGTGGGAGCGGTACTCATCGCGCTGGCGAGGTTACAGCAAGGTCACGACTGATTTGCGCCTGAGTAAACCACGGTTCCAATAAGAGGCCACTAAACCACTATTTGAGTCTTCAACGGCGGTCCAGTAGTTCACTTTGCCGCGATGGTGCCCGGATGGGCAGCATCGCCATCAATCCGGCGGCCAACACTACCAGCAGGCCGCCGAGCCCAGCCCGGTCGGAGCCGAACAGGTCTACAAAGGTGAAGAACAGCGTCGGCGCCAGAAACGTCGCCGCCCGGCCGGTCGTGGTGTAGAGCCCGAAGGCAAGGCCTTCCTTTCCGGCTGCGCTCATCCGCAGCAGCAAGGTACGCGCCGACGACTGGGCCGGGCCGATGAACAGGACCAGCAACAGGCCGCAGATCCAGAACGTCAGTGGTCCCGACAGCGTCAGCAACACCAGCCCGACCACGATCATCGACGCCAACGCACCAAGGATCACCGCCTTGGAACCGATGCGCTCGTCGAGCAGTCCGCCGAGCGCCGCCCCGACCGCGGCCACGGTGCTGGCCGTGACGCCGAACAGCAGCACATCGGCCGTGGAGATGCCGTAGACGTTGACCCCTAACACGGCTCCGAACGCAACCACGCCGGTAAGCCCGTCCCGGAACACCGCGCTGGCCAACAGGTAATAGACGATGTTGCGGTCGCGGCGCCATTCGGCGACCAGATCGGCCCGCAGCTGGCGGAAGCCCTTGGTGGCGGCGTCCGGTGTGACCGCGGCCGCGGAGCTTTCGGTGCACGATTTCGGCGCTCTGCCCAACAACGGAAAGGCGAAGACCACAAACCAGGCCGCGGTCAGCAGCATCGCCGCGCGCACGTTCAGCCCATCGGCGGTCGGCAGGTGCAGCAGACCAACGGTGGGTCCCTCCCCGGCGACGAAGCCCACGTAGACCACCAGCAGCAGCGCCACACTGCCGAGGTAGCCGGCGGCCAGACCGAAGCCGGAAACCCGGCCGGAATTTTCCGGGGTGGTGACCGACCGCAACATCGCGTTGTACGGCACGGTCGCCAGATCACTACAGGCGGCCGTCACCGCCAGCAATGCCAACCCCGGCAATAGGTAGCGCGGGTCATTGCGGATCAGGCTCATCGACGCGGTCAACGCGGCAACCGTGCCGCTCAACACGATCAGCGCCAGCCGCCGCCGCCGTGGTTCGGTGATCGAGTTGCCGGTCAGTGGAGCCATCAGGGCGACCACGATCCCGGCAATGGCCATCGCCCGGCCCAGCCAACTGGCCGGCGAGGCGCTGGCGCCCACACCGACCGAAGCGGTCAGGTACACCGAGAAGACGAACGTGATGGTGATGGCATTGAGGCCGGTGGCTCCGCAGTCCCAGAGCGCCCACGCCAACCACGGGGGTTTCCGCACGGGCACAAACCCTATAGCTGGTGTGCACCCACCTGCGCTCCGGTTCCCTGTTGCTTGGGTCGCAACCGGGGGTTCATGCGGGCCGGCAGCCAGGCCGGAGGGGCGTCGGGCGCGGAGTCGAATACCCCGCCGGCCGGGTCGTCGGCCCATCCGTGGGCACGCACCAGGTCCGATTCCGGGCGGTAGATCTGCCGAATCACCAGTGCGCACAGCACCATTACCGCCAGGTCGCGCAGCAACACCGTGGTGGTGAACCACTGCTCGGGCAGGCTGCGATCCGCAACGCTGTAGAGGTAGTACATCCGCGGTACCCAGACCAGCGCATCGACGGTCATCCAGACCAGCAGCAGCCGGCGGTGCGGCAGGGCCAGCACCGCCAGCGGCACCAGCCAAAGCGAGAACTGCGGACTCCAGACTTTGTTGGTCAACAGGAACGCCGCGACCACCAGAAACGCCAACTGCGCCACCCGTGGGCGCCGAGGCGCGGTTAGGGCGATGTAGCTGATTCCGATGCAGCACAGCGCGAACAGTGCGGCGACGACGCCGTTGAGCACCGTCGGGGGCTGCCACATCCCCAGGTCGCCGTCGAAGCCTTGCCAGCCGGTCAACGACCTCACCACGTTGTAGAGCGAATCCATGTCGTCGCCGCGGCGGGAGTTGAGCCGAAAGAATTCGCTCCAGCCCCGCGGGGCATATATCAGGACCGGCAGGTTCACCACCAGCCAGCTGACCGCGGTGGCCAGCACGGTGCGTTTGACCTCCCGCAGCCGGCCGGTACGCAGCCCCAGGACCAGCAGCGGGAACAGCAGCAGTACCGGGTACAGCTTGGCGGCGGTGCCCAACCCGAGCAGCACCCCGGCCGCGGTCGGGCGCCGGCGCGCCCAGGCCAACAGACCGGCCCCGGCGAACGCGGTGGCCAACGCGTCGAAGTTGGTGAAGATCTGGAAGATCACCAGCGGCGAAGCCGCCACCAACGCGGCGTCCCAGACGCGCCGACCGGCCAGCCCGGCGGTGGACCACACCGTCGCCAGCCAGGCCAGTGCCAGACCGAACGCGACGATGTCGAAGAACACCACCACCTCGGCGACCCCGCTCAACGCCGGGATCTTCAGCACCTTGGTGATCGCCGTGTACGTCTTCGCCAGGGCCATCGCCGCGTACTGGTACAACCCGGTCAGTACCGGATATTCCATGTAGCGCACGGCGGGCAGTCCGTCGTAGCGGGTCTGTTCCTTGCCCGACGAGTCCTTCTCCACCCAGCTGGACTTGTACGGGAACTTGCCCTGATCCAATAGCTCCGCGGTATAGAGCGGCACCACGTCGGAGTAGCACAGCTGAAAGTACGCGCGCTCGTTGTCCCAGTTGGCCACCCGCTGGTCGGGGCTACCGCTGCCGGTGCTCTGCAGGCACGCCGACTTGGTGGTCCAGCCCAGGGCCAAGAACAGCACGGCGATCAGGAACATCACCCGCAGCGGCGTCATGAACCTGGTCCGCCCGATCAGCGCATGGCGGCCGACCGGCCCACCGATGGTGTTCGACAGTGCCCGGCCGACGACATCGGTGCGGCTGGGCAGGTCGCGGTCATCGGCACTGCGCAGGTCCGCCGCCAGCCGGCGCGGTGAGCGCATCGATCGTTCGGTCGTCTCCTGGCTCACGGTAGAGCCTCCGGCGCCGGGGGCGGCGGAGGCGGCTCCGGCGGCGGCTTCCCCCTGCACCGGGTGGGTGATGGTTCCACCGGTCAGCTGTAGGGCCG